>JAMDDR010000299.1 GCA_023488685.1 Chloroflexota bacterium
GGAATGTGCAACATGGCCACCCAACTATGGCGATTGAGCACCTCCAACTGGTGCGGAGGCAGGTAGTCATAGATGCGCATTTCCTTCGCAGGGATGTAGGCATCCGCCATGGTCATGTAAACCTTGGCGCCGATGAAGCCCCCGGCAGCCATACGCCGCTCAAACGCCGCGGCCGGCCATTGTGGCGCAGCAAAGATAAGCGCCGGATAGCCGCGCGAGGTGGCACACGCGCTGACGTAAGCGTTTGCCGCCTCGATGTCATCGCCCGTGCTCAGGTTGCTAAAAATCTGTGGGATGACGCGTTTGCCAGGGCAAAGCAGGTGATAGGTTTCCTCCAAATCCTCGACGGCGTTGTCCAGCGCGACACGCGACGGCCAGCTCACCGTGCGGACCGGGGCATTGCTGGTCCTGGCCTTGAATCGATCCAGCCACACGTGCGTGTGAACGTCGATGATCTGATCCGGCAGGAAATCGCGCAGGCTGGCCTCGTAAAACGCCCGGTCAGCCGGCTTGATTTCAAACAGCGTTTTCATAGGAGTTCCTTCAGCCTCCCGTTTAGACTCCCGGTCAGACTCCCGGAGTCTCGGAGACTCCGGGAGTCTAAACGGGAATTTAAACCCAGGCTTGTTCCGGCAATATGCCGTTCCTCACCACGTCGATCAGCGCTGCCTGGAACTGAAGTGGGTTCTCCACTTGTAGGGCGTTTCGTCCGAACACCACGCCCTGCGCGCCGTCGGACACCTCGTTGTATGCCAGACGTAGCGCATCCAGGGGCGTCGGCAGTTTTGCCGCACCCAGTGCAAAGACTGGCACAGGACATCCTGCCACCACCTCCTTGAAGGCATTGGTATAAAACGTCTTGATCATGTCGGCGCCCAATTCCGCCAGGATACGGCAACCGATCTTGACTTGCTGGTGCATCTCGTCCGGCGTCAACGTGTCACTGTAAGCCGGGAAATATTCACCGATAACAGGCATGCCCAGGCGATGGCACTGCGCGGCCAGCCGCCGGAACACCTCAACGTTGCGCGCGTCCCTTTCCTCACTGCCGGTTCTCAGCGTCAGCGACACCAGCGCCACCTCAACACCAAGCGCTGCGGCTTCCTCCGGCAGGAACGCCTCGACCGCCGGGGCATCATTGTAGTTCCAATGGAAGCAATAGACGGTGTCCCAGTTTAAGCGTCCAACGATCAGCGGCGCTCCCTTGCAGGTGAAGTAGTCCCCCGTGTGCCTGATCATGCCTGGGCTGAGCAACACGCCATCCACGGCCGGGTTAATGCGCTTGATCGTCTCCGCGAGGTTGATCATGCCTGGGATTGGGCCGTCGAACTCGCCGTGATCGCACGCGACGATGACAGCCCGTTGGGAGGAAATGAGCTTTCTAGTCTTCAGTTCGATTGCATTCACGTTGTTTGCGACTCCTTTTGCAGATAGGGGGAGCGAGACGACTCACGATGCATTCGCCGAAGTGCAGGTCTGCAGATCAACAGTGTAGGTCAACGGATCTGCAGCCAGGGAGTGCTTTGATTCCAACCTACCAGCCGCTCGCGCAGCATCGCAGCGAGTGCCGCCTGTCGATCCGTCTGCGCGAGATCTTCCATTTCGTAGGGATCCTCCAGGAGATCGTAGAAGCATAGCCGGTCGTCTGCAAGCGTGCGCAGATCAGAAGCCAACTGCACGCCGTATAAATGGGTCGTCGTCCGGATACCAATCTGACCACGACTGGTTTCCACAAGCGCCATACCGTCATCCACCAGGGCGGCACGACCCTCAAGAATTGGCGCGAGACTGCGCCCCTGCACACCGGCCGGGGACTCACCTTTGCAGATATCGAGCAGTGTCGGCATGATGTCGATGATTTGTGCCACCTGCGTGTGGTTTACGCATGGCGTCCATCGTCCAGGTGCGTGGAAGATCATCGGGACACGGATCGACTCCTCCATCAATGTGTCCTTGTTAAAGGCATGATGGCTACCCAGGTTATCGCCGTGGTCAGATAAGAAGACGACGATGGTGTTATGGGCCAGGCCATTAGCCTCAAGCGCAGCCATGAGTCGCCCCACCGTATCGTCCACCCATGTCGTCATGCCGTAATAGAGCGCCGTCAGATGACGCAGATCGAATCCATCGGGCAGCCGGCGTGTATGTGGCAGATGCTCCTGGTAATACAGAAAATCCCACAGGTATATTTTGAACCAGTGTTCGTCGTAAGCCGGCCTGCCATCACGATAAACGTTCGGGCGTAACGGCACGTCATCCGGCGCATACATCGTGAGGTATTTCTCGGGAGCGTCCGCCAGTGGCATATGCGGCGGCGAGATACTGTAGTACATGAAAAACGGCTGGTTGGCGTCGCGACGTTGGCGCAGATAGGCAGCCACGCGATCGGCCTCATAGTCCACGCTGTATCCGCCAACCACCTCACCCGCCCCTACATTCTCGATAAACGTCTGGCCGGTGTGGCGGTGATGCACGCGTGGGAACAGCGCCTCGTCAAACCCGACCAGGTGAGGGGCCGGGTGGATATGCCATTTGCCCAACAAGACCGTCTCATAACCCAACGCCTTGAACTGCTCGGGTAGTGTTGGTCCAGGGAAGTGGACACGCCGATCGACCGGGTATTCGGGCAGATAAGCATTCCCCTGGGCATCGTGCTCGGCATGATTGCCCAGGCTGCCCATGCAGGTGCGGCTGTACTGGCCTGACAGCAGACACGAACGCGCGGGCATGCACACGGGATTGTTGGTGATGGCGTGCTCAAACCGCACGCCCTCTCGTGCCAGCCGATCGATGTTTGGGGTGCGTATGATGTCATTCCCATAGCACCCCACTTCGAACGCACGTAGCTGATCGCACAGGCACACCACTACGTTCGGATTGTTACCGCTCATCCAAAGATCTTGCGCAACCTGTCGCAGTAATACTGCACATTTTCCCACTTGGCGTCGGGGGCGATGCGGTGATCAGGGCACGGCAGGAAGCCACCCATATCCACCAGTTCCTTCAAGCGCTCGATTTCCGCATCGACCGCGGCATAATCGAAGCCAAACATACGCTTGGCCATCCCACCAACGCCGCGTAGTTGCTTGCCGTATTTCTCGCGCCACGGCTTGATGCTGGCATTCCACGTGCCAACTTCGATGGGGAACATCACGTTCACGCCGTTATCAAACCAGGCGGGCACCAACTTATCGATCATGCCGTCACAATCCAGCGACACCAGGTTGATGCCGTGCTTGTGCAACAGATCGGTAATGCGTTTGTAGTGCGGTCCGACCTTGTCATAGAACACTTTCGGATTGACCAATGGCCCGGCCTTATATGCGATGTCCTCCCAGAAATGGGCAATATCAAATGGCACACCACTCGCCAGCGCTGCCTCCGCGCAACGATAACACAGGTCGGCATTTACCTCGATCATCTCGTCGAACAAGTCCTCGTCATCCGCGAGGAGGTAACACAGCTTCTCCATGCCCACGTAGTCGCGCAGCACGCCATACAGACTGCCACAGTGCAACAGAATATGGGTGTCACGCTTGGGATCCATCAAGTATTCCTTCCCACCCTGGTCAAAGCGCTTTATCTGGCCGCCGCAATTCACCCAGGCGCGCATGACGCGCTCGTCGAAGTACTGCAGCTTCGGCAGGAAAATCTCATCCCACTCCTTGCGCCCCTTCAAGATATGATCGACTTCACCTGGGATGCTGCTGTTGTCATCGCTATCGAGCACGATGGCACCGTTGCTGTTGAGCACCTTGCGATATCCTCCCGGCAACTCCTCAAGCACCTTGGGCTCGAATGGTGGTTCGAGACGGACTGATGGGCTGAATACGCGATGGTAGTTGCAGTCAAACCCCAGCATTCGCGTCAGCTTTTCCTCATCAGGGCTACCATCGAAGATATGGGGCATTTCCGCCCGGTTGATGTGTCCTTCAGACGCCCAACGATCGAGTGTCTCGTCGAGGAAGCCAAAGTGGACAATGGGGAGACGATCATAGTTCTCGTAGTTCAGAATGGCCAGGATTCGCTCACGGTTATTCATCGTTTCACTCTCTCCACAGTAATGTCGGCTGGGAAAACATCGCAGGCAGGCTAGCTACCGCAACGCAATAGGACAAAACCCAACCGCCGGGTTCAACGCCCACATTATGAACCAGATTCCAAAGTATGAGAGGAGACTGCTTGCAGACCTACCTGGCAGCACACGTCCAGGTTACGACGTTGTTCAGGCTCGCTATCAGCCGCGCTCTCAGCCGCGCGACGTGGGCATCTGCGTCGTGCGCCTGGCGCGGTTCCATGCATCATCGGCTTCGCGCAGCGCCTTATCGCGCTCGATATCCGCTTCGCGTGCAGCACGCTTCCAGGTCTCTTCCGCGGCGCGCTTCGCGCGATTCCAGGCATCTTCGGCTTCACGCAAGACGCGGTCACGATCGACATCCGCCTCACGCATCGCACGTTTCCAGCCATCCTCGGCTGCCCGTTTAGCGCGGTGCCATTCCGCCTCGGCCTCCTGCACGGTACGCTGTTCGGCACGGCGCGCTGTCTGATCAGCGCCCGGCGCAGATTGGCGATAGACTGCGCCGTTGCGACGGGTGCGGTCGTAGACCGCACGTTGCGATGCGTCCGATAGGATCGCATACGCCTCATTGATCTTTTGCATGCGGGGTGTCGCGTCCGGCGACCTGTTGTTGTCCGGGTGGTATTTGACGGCCAGACGACGGTAGGCAGCGGTGATGACTTCAGGTTCCGCGGACGGATCGACCTGGAGTATCTTGTAATAATCCTCGTTTGCGTTTGCGTTTACGTTCGACATGCGCTCACTTTCGATGTGCTCTGCGAATCATGGCCCAGCCGGGCCGTGTCAAGAATGATTATACGGAAAGTTACGGAACAACCACTTTCACGAATGGATCCGCACGCATGGCTTGCTCCCGATCCAAGCTGACCAGCGGCGCGTGCAATTTATGCGCCAGAGCCACATACAGGGCATCTGCAGCACGCATGCCCAAATCAATGGCTATCTGGGTCGCCTCCTGCCCCAGTTCATGATCGATTGGCACAAGGCGCAACTCCGGAGCGCGCAGCAATTCATCACATGCTCGTCTCGCAAACTGGGGGCGCCCAGTTCGCCTGACCACTGCGCCGGCGATCTCTATCAGAAGGAGCACTGGCGCGACCTGCAGCCCACCACTCGCCCTATAGTTTTCCAGCCAGGTGCGCGCCGCTGCATAAGATGCGTCGCGTGTCATCAGACTCGTCACCCATACGCTCGCATCGATAACAACCACCTGTGGCATGCCCTCTCACAATTCGCGCCGGCCTTCGCTGACAGCATCTGCACCTGAAGCGCTACCCTGCCATTCCGCGCTGATCTCTGCAGCCAGTTGATCCCAATCTGCCCATACGGCATTACGCTGTATGCGCCTGTCCGGCTTCCGTGTGCGTACGGGCACAATACGGGCCACGACCTCGCCACGGTAAGTGACCTGGACTTCCTCGCCTTTATCGCGCACGCGCTGGAGGATAGCGCTCGTCTTCTGTTTCAACTCACGGATACCGATTGAGAGCATGAGATACTCCAGGGAAAATGTAGACACATTTGTATCCACATTATAGATGACGGCGGCCGTGTTCCCGGTAATAACGCAAGCCCTCTACTAACATTTCGATATTAGGCCAAGGCACGCCAGGCGCAATCGAACTGGAGCCACCCAGGAACAATCCTGTTCCAGGTCCATTCTCAACCAACCAGCACATCTCTCGCTTCACGTCAGCCGGCGTGCCGAATGGCAACGTGCGTGTGACCGACACCCCGGCAATGATGATCAGGCTGTCACCATCGCGGCTCTTCATGGCACAGATGCGCACATAATCCATGCCGTCCTCGTACTGGAAACCCTGGAAGCCACGAATGCCCACGTCGAGCAGGCGTGGCACCATCTGCATCAGATTGCCATCACAATGCCAGATCAGGCGCACATTGGTCCTGAGCAACGGCTCGAGGCAACGGGCAAAGTGCGGAAACCACAACCGATCCAGTGATCGGACGTTCACCAGCGTGCCGCGCGAATCGGCCATATCGAAGTCCAGTCTGTACAATGGCGGCAGCCCACCTGCGCAGATTGCCCTGGCAGCCGCACGATTGTTGAGCAATGCCAGGTCCGCCTGCAATGCGAAGTGGCGCTCCATCACCTCGGGATAGAGCGCGTAAGCCATGAAGTAGTGACTGTAGCCGTAGGTGCCATACGCAAATACGGGGAAGCTGATGAAGCCGTAGCCGCTCTTCAGCATGGTGGGGCCGATCAGCGCCTGCGTCGCCCGCTCACTAGCGATGATCTCACTCACGCGTCGTTCCTCATCGAAGCCTGCGATGCACCGGCGCAGCCGCGGAAATTCCAACCGTTCCAGGTGCTCAACCACGGCTTCGGGCGAATCGATGCACATGCCGTCGCACATCACCTGGCCGGCTCCCGTCGTC
>JAMDDR010000345.1 GCA_023488685.1 Chloroflexota bacterium
TGGTGAAGGTTGGTGAAGGTTGGTGAAGGTTGAGGTGATTCTTATGGCAGCGCCAACAACTCGGGTTGCGCATATCGACTTGAATCAGGCAAGTTCTTCGCCGCATACGGCAGCGACGCCAGAAGCAGTCCCATCATTGGAAAACGGCGACCGTTTGACGCGCCACGAATTTGAGCGCCGCTATGCAGCCATGCCGCAGGTCAAGAGAGCTGAGCTGATTGAAGGAATCGTCTATATGTCATCGCCACTAAAATTCGACGAGCACGCCGTACCACATGGGGATATCATCACCTGGTTGGGTTTTTACACCGCAAACACTCCTGAGACAGCACGAGCTGACAATGCGACGCTTCGACTCGATGTTGAAAATGTGGCTCAACCTGATGCGTTAATGCGCATCAACACCATGGCTGGTGGGCAATCTCGTGTCGCACCGGATGGCTACCTGGAAGGTGCACCCGAGCTCATCGTCGAAATTGCGGCCAGCAGCGCATCGAACGATCTGCGTGACAAGTTCAAGGTGTACCGGCGCGCAGGGGTTAAAGAGTATGCCGTATGGCAGGTGTACGAACGGCACTTTGACTGGTGGGTATTGGACGCCGGCACCGGTGACTATCGCTCGCTTGTATTGGATGATCAGGGTGTTTTACGTAGCTGGATATTTCCCGGATTGTGGCTGAACGTGCCGGCGTTGCTTGCGGGCGACCTGGCAGGTGTGCTGGCGACGTTGCAGCAGGGGGTGCAATCTCCAGAGCACCAGGCCTTTGCCCAGTCGCTTTTGTCGCGAACGAAAGCTGCCGGCGGGGGCTAAAACGCTGGCCCGTAGGGCAATCTGTCAGATTGCCCTACACATGGCTGGAATGGGCTAGAAGAGCTCGGTCTCGAACAGCTTGAACATGCGCTCGTACTCGTCCTCGACGTTGTAATACGCCATCGACATGCGCAGCGCGTCAAAGCCTTCGCCCACGGGTCGCAGGATCGCCTTGCCTTCTTTGAACATGCGACCGCAAAACTCGCCGATGTCCTGGATGGTTTTGCCGCGGAACTGGATGGAGGCCATGGCGGACGACTGCTCCCATGGCAGCGGGCAGATCAGCGTGTACTTGTCCGGCTGCTCCAACACGCGGCGCTTGAAATAGTCCGACAGTTCGCGCATGCGTGCCTCGATAGTCGCCATGCCGAAGCTCTCGTACCAATCCAGCACAGCGTTCATGGTGGCGAATACCTGCACCGGCCGTGTCGCAGCCAGCTCAAAACGGGTGGCGGCGTCTACGAATTTGATGGGCGTCTCCCAGACGATGGTGCCCGCGCCGACCATGGGTGGGTCCATCTGATCGAGGAAGGCCTTGCGCACGTAGAGCAGGCCGACGCCATTGGGCCCATATAACCATTTGTGCCCGTTGCTGATATACAGGTCGCAGCCGATATCGTGCATATCCACCTTGAACTGGCCGACAGCCTGCGCTCCGTCGATGTAGGAGATGATGCCGCGGGAGCGGCACCACGCGCTGACGGCCTTCACGTTCGCGCGCATGCCGGTGTTGCAGTCCACATGGCTGGCGACGACCACGCGCGTCGCAGCGGTCACGTTCGCGTTCAGGCTTTCCAGCATCTCTTCGGGGCACGGGCTGAGCTTGAAGCGGATCAAACGCGCCTTGCCGATCTGTTCGAGATACTGGAAGGTCATGTTCGTGGTGGGGTACTCGTGATCAGAGATGAGCACGTCCACGGGTACGCCGGGCGCCGGGCGCATAGCTTCCCAACGCAGCCACATCGCTGCATTCAGGCTGTGCGATGCGTTGTAGGTGAACGCCAGTTCGTCCTCATTCGCACCGATGAAAGCGGCCACGCGGTTGCGCGCCTGCGTGATCTGCTCGCAAAGCTCATAGTACGCAGGCAAGCCGCCCAACTCACAGTAGCGGGTGAGTTCGATCAGCTTCTCGATCACGGGTTGGGCGGGCAGGCCTGACGTGCCGGTGTTGAGATAGAGGGTTTTGTCCAGGATGGGGATCGCCTGGCGGGCGCGTGTAATGTCGTTAGCATCCATGATTTGGATGGAGGCCGTCTCGTCGGGTTGGCGGCGGGCGTCTCGGCCTCAGCTTTGTCCTCCTTTGTGAATTCTGGCAGACGAAGTGATCTGCCGGGCGGGAATTCTAATCCCAATGTTAAACTTTGCAGGTTGAATACGGGAACCACGAAACTCACAACACTCACAACGATCACTACGATCACGACCAGGACGTTGGCGCTGCAACAGGCAGGCTTGTTTGCCGTTGCGCTGCTGCTGCTGTTGGGCCATCTCATGCCGTGGGCGGCACACAAGACCGCCGCGCTTACCCTGAGCGCACACGAGCTGGCCACGTTTACCAATTACACGCCGGGTGCGGGCATTTTCCTGAACGAGTGGTTTTATCTGCCCTTGTGGGCGGCGGCCTTGTTGTTCGCGCTGTTCGCCAGCGTGACACCCTCGCTGGCATATCGGGTGATGGGCGGTTTACTGGGCGCGGGAATCGCCTCGCTGGGGCTGCCCGGCTATCCTCAAGTGCTGACTGCTTTTAGTAACGCTGATGTTCAGTTGCAGTTCTTTATCAGCCTGGCGACAATGCTTGCGGCTGTTGCCCTGGCGCTGTCCGGCCTGGGACGACGGCCCGGCGTTCGCACAGTGCTGGGGCTGGTGCTGGGATTGCTGCCGGCTGTGCCGCTGGCCGGCTATCTCGCCATCAAACCCTTCATCGAGCAGTTGTATCGCGACCCGGTCGGGCTGGGGCTGGGCTGGTGGTTGATGCTGGCCGCGCTGCTGTTAACTCCTTGCCTGGTCGTGATCGTGCGCTGGCCGATCCGCCGGGTGGATGCGTCATATTGACCCTGCATGCTAGAATCTTTTAAATTAATAGGCATACGTGCCCATTCGTTGGGCTTGTGCCGCCAACAAGAGCGCCGAGTCCGTCAGCCATCCATGTGACCGTGACCCCGAGCTGCTCGCAAGTTGGGAGGAATACATGAATCGTCTGTACACAAAGTCTCACTCAGCCCAGGTGGTCACGCTTGTTCTGGCGCTGGCCTTGCTCGTTATGCCCGCCTGCGGCGCAACGGCGGCGCCGCTTGTCGCGACCATTACGGCCCCCGATGCGACCACCGCATTGATGGTGGATCAGCCCGTGAATATCACAGGCAAAGCCACCGGCGACGGTCTAAAGTCGGCGGATATCTATGTGGATGGTGTAAAGCATGCCACCGTGGATAAACCAGGGGAAAATAATGAATTCGTCATCGTTGCGCCCTGGACGCCGGCCAAGGCGGGCGCTCATGTCATCCAGTTGAAGGGCATCGATGAGAAAGGCGAAGTGCTGGTCGCGTCGGAAGCCGTGTTTGTCAACGTGCAGGGGCTTCCTGCCACGGCGACAGCGCCACCCCCTACGCCAGAGCCGACCGTGGCAGTTGCGCCGACCGCCGCGCCCGCCGCGACCGTTGCGGTCACGACTGCGGTGACGACCACCGCACAGGGGCCGACCGCGTCCGTGAAGGAGGGGGATTTCGTCAACGTGCGCAAGGGTCCGGCGATTGAATACGATAAGCTGGGTACTCTGGATGCCGGCCAGAGTGCGCCGGTGCGCGGCAAGAACGCCGACGGCACGTGGTGGCAGATCAGCTTCCCCGCAGCCTCGGACGGTGTAGGTTGGGTGATCGGGCAGTTGGTGAATATCACCGGCGAAACCAGCGCCGTCCCCGTGGCGCAAGCACCGGCGTTGCCGACGGCCAATCCACAGGCCCAGGTTCCGACGAACACGCCCCCTGCGGCAGCGCCGGCTGCGACGGCGACCTCGTCCCTGCCTTCTTCGGCGTTATTGCCCTACAGCCAGGCTATGCGCTTCTCGCCGCGCGACGATATTGGCGATGTGCCATTGGGCTACAACGGCGAAGGGAAGTCATCCACACTGGTGTGGGAAGTGAACGGCGCAAAGAGCCTGGAGCTTGAGATCACCACTGCGGCTGGCTCAGGGATCTTCGAGAACTGCCCGGCGGGGAACCTGTCAAGCATCTCGCCGAGTGACGCTGTCGGCAAGCGCAAGTCGTTGCCGGTACCGAGTGGCTCCTTCCAATTCACCATCGATACGAAGGGCTATTACCTGTTCACCATCCACGTGGTGAAGGCGGATGGCAGCGTGACCACCATCCCGCGCAACGTGATCGTGGATTGCTACAAGACGCAATAAATCGCGAATTGGCCGTGGTAGGCGCCCATTGCTGTGCGCGCCTACCACAGCTCCTGCTTACGCGCCAACGGTGTCCAGCGGGAAGATGGGCCGCGGCATTTTGTGATAAGTGAAGCGGCGCAAGTCCGCAGCGCACAAACCCGGCGTATCCACTTCGAAGATCCAGGCTGCAATCGGCTGATACGCACCGCGGAACGCCACTGCGGATTTTACGACGATGATCTTTTGCTCCTCCGGCGTAATCCCCTGACTGCGTAACTGAGCCAGGTCGCCCGGCGGGGTCTTGCGCTCGTTGAGTACCACCCGCACCACGGCGCCCTGCGCCTGACCACAGCTCAGCACCGCGCAACGCCCCATATTGACCTCGCGGCCGTACAACTGTGCGAAGTGGTCGTTGCCGGCAACGGCGTAATGGCCATCCGTGAGCCGCTCGACACGCCCTCGCACCCAAACCGGCTCCCCGTGCCACGTGTCACACTTGCCGCCGACGAGCATCTCCACGTCCGCGCCGGTGCCGGCTTGCACGGCGCGCTCGACCGCCTGCGGGTCGGTCAGGATGACGGCGGCAGCCTGTGCGCCCGCGTCCAATAGTGCGCGCAGCAACGCGGTGCCGTCGCCCGGGCTACCGCCGCCGATGTTGTCGCCCACATCGGCCAGGATCACCGGTCCGCGTGACGCCGCCATTGCCCGCTGCACGGCCTCGTCGACCGGCAACCCCGTGTAGGCTGCTGCGTCGCGATGTGCCCAGGCGATTCCCGCCAGTTCATCCGCGATTTGTTGTGCCAATGCCGGTTCGCCGTCCGTCGTCACGATGACGCTGACGCCGCTGTAGGGGGTGTCTGCGTAAGCAAAGCCGCCCATTACGCTGACATTGACCACATGCGGGTCGCGTTCCCATTGTTGCGCGCGCTCGTGGACCGGGCGCAGCGGTGGCTGCTCGGTCCAGGTGGTGAGCGCGCTCAACAGCAGCGGCGGGCGGGCCAGCGCCGTCGTCGTGTGCAGGCCGCCCGCCAGCATGCGTTGCATGATGGCAGCGGCTTCCAGCCCACGCTCGAATGTGTCCAGGTGCGGATTCTGGTCGAACGCCACCAGCGCATCGGCAGCGGCCACCATCGCCGGGCTGACGTTGCCGTGCATGTCCAATGTGGCGATGAGCGGGCAGTGTGGCCCAACGATGGCGCGCACGCGCTGCAGGATATCACCCTCGCAGTCGTCCTGCCCATCAGCCACCATGGCACCGTGCAAGATCAGCAGCACGCCGTCCACGGGTAGCATGGCGCTCAGACGGCTGAGCAAGTCCGCCAGCAAGGTTTCGTAGGCCTCGTGCGTCACGATGCCGCTGGGCGTCGCCGCCGCGTATAACAGCGGCACGGCCTGCATGCCTGCTCGGGCGAATCCCTCCAATGCGCCGCCCAGTGCGGTTGGGGTGTCACGCATGCGGCGCAGCAACTCGTCGCCTTCACACAGACTCTGCTGGGCGAACGCGGCCAGGCCGGTGCGTTCGGGTGCAAACGTATTCGTCTCGTGGACGATTCCGCCTATTGCAATTCTGGGCATGTGCTAGCTGGGAGCGTAGCGCTTCATCCTGTAAGCAGGATAAGCAGAACAATCACCCGCCCAGGTTGATGTTAAAGCCCTGGTTATTGCCCTCCGACTTCGGAAGGTATTGCATGATCGCGCCGGCCAGCTTGGACATCGGCATGGTCTGCAGCCAGATGCGGCCAGGCCCCGTGAGTGTAGCAAAGAACAGGCCTTCGCCGCCGAACAGGATATTCTTGAAGCCCTTCACCATCTCGATATCGTAGCCGACGGTCGGTTCGAACATCGCTACGTGACCGGTGTCCACCTTCAGCCGCTCACCTGGGCCGAGCGTGTACTCCACGACTTCGCCATCCAACGCGGCGAAGAAGGTGCCCGGACCGTCGAACTTCTGCAGGATGAAACCCTCGCCCCCAAACAATCCCGCGCCCAGCTTGCGGCGAAAGGTGATCGCCAGGTTGACACTTTTCTCTGCGACCAGTAACGTGTCTTTCTGCGCAATCATCGACTGCCCCTGTGCCAGGTTGATGGGGATGATCTTGCCGGGGAACTCGCTGCTGAAGGCGATGAGCGCGCTGTCGCGTTCCGCGGCGTAGTCCACCAGGAACAACGACTCACCACTGAGCGCCCGCTTGAACAGACCGCCCAGGCCGCCGCCCATGTTGGTGTTCATACTGATGCCATCCGCCATCCAGGACAACGCGCCTGTTTCGCTATAGATGGC
>JAMDDR010000446.1 GCA_023488685.1 Chloroflexota bacterium
GCATTTGCGCCGCGTACTGCGTTTCTTGGGTCTGCCTCTCGCTCTCTATCATCGTCTACAGTTGTCGTAAGCGTTTTGCCAATGAAAAATCATCGAAATGGCAGTAAATATGACCGCGATTTCCAAAAGATGGCCCAGATGGTGGCCGATAATGCTGCGCGTGAGGGGTGTATATTCCAGACGTTCCAGGGTGGCGCTGAATCCGATGACGCGCATTTACACGTCCACTCACATCCGTAGACCGATTGAGCAGGTATTCGATTACGTCACTACACCGGGCAACTGGCCGCACTGGCACCCATCATCGCTCGGCGTCAGTGGTGCCGTTGACCACTCGCTCGACCTGGGTGAGTGGGTCACTGAGGATTTCCTCGTAGCGGGACGGCGTGGTCGGGTGGTCTGGACGGTGTATGAGCGGGATCACCCACGCCACTGGGCGATCTCAGGCGTGATCGCCGGCCGGCAAAATGGCGGTACGGTCAGATACACGCTGACGGCTGAGGCGGGTGGGGCATTCCTCGAGCGCGAGTTCACCTACGTGGCGCCGAGCGCTTTATTTGCGCTGATGGACTGGCTTGTTTTGCGCAGGCGCATCGATGCCGAATCGCGTGAGGCCTTGCAGCGTCTCAAACGGGTGCTGGATAGTGATCTCGGCTGAAGCCTTAAGAGGCTCAGGGTCTTGCGACCGCTGTAGCCAGTTGCCCGCGCCCGAGCACCACGTAAACACTCAGTTTCCTGCCTGACTTGATCGTACCTGCCATGGCCACGACGGCGACTGTTTCCACCTTATGTGTCTTTGGGTTGAGCACGCTGTCAGAAGACGTCGCGTAGAAAGAATAACTGGTTGCCGTCGACGAGAGTACCTGGAAAGCAAACGCCGATAGCGCCGGGTAGGTGGTTTTGACGAGTGCCAGGGCTGCGGTGGCGTCTGCTGGTGGCTGTGTCGTCAGCAACAATGAATATGCCCCCAGCGAGCACGATTCCAACTCGGCCGCAATATCTCCGCTGACCGTCCCACTGCCGTATGAGACGCTCGCTCCACCGTTCGATAGCACGCCACCGTAAGTCTGTACGGCGAGTTGCGCGGCAGCCTCGACTGACGACTTGCCCTGCGAGGATAGCGTCAGGTTAGGATTGGTGGTTGAACCAGCGCTCAGCACCTTCACATTGATTCCCAACTCGTTGCTGGCATAGGTTTGGATCACTTGCAATGCCTCGGTCGAGTTGCCGGCGCGTGTCGTCGCCACTGGCGTTCGGGTAACGTTCACCGTCGGGAGTGAGCGTCCCGTTGCGACCGGCGTCCGAGTTCCTTTCGCCGTTGGGAGCGGTCGCGCCGTCACCGTTATGGCTGGCAGCGTGACACGCGGAGTTACCCTGGGTAGGGGTGCAGCCATGTTATGCTGCAGTGCTGCGGTCTTGATCTCTATCTTTTGAGGGGAAGACTGGGAACAGCCGGTCAGGACGATGCAGGCGATGAGGATGCAGTGTTTTGCTTTCATGTTGTGTCCACCTGCACATACTCTAACGCGCTGTGCGCGGATGTCAAGCCCCGCCTATGATTTCAAGCATCTTTCTAACGAGGGTCGATCACTCAATCATCTGGCAGGGGGAGGGGTTGCTTGCCTTTCAACACGGGTTCGAACAAATCACCTGCGCGTTCGATGCGCTGTGGCATCGTTTTTATCGTGAAATCCGCCGGTTTCACCCTGCCTGTCTCCACCTCGTCCCAGGTGAGGGGTGCCGAAACGGGCGCGCCTGGCCGGGCGCGCAATGTATAAGGAGCCGCTGTGTTCCGGCCGATACTGTTCTGGGCATAATCAAACGTGACCTGGTCGCCGTGATGTGTGGCACCGTGAGCGACATCCACCAGGTGAGGGGAGGCCTGTTCAAGTTGTTGCGCGATAGATTTGGCCCACGCCCGCACTGCTTCAAAACGATGCCCAGGTGCGAGTGGGACATATACGTGTAAGCCCTGCCCGCCACTGGTCTTGGGATAAGCTTCCAGGCCCGAGTTCTGCAGCAGGTCATGCAGCTTGAGCGCCACCTTCAATACGTCTTTGAATGACGCTGCATCGCCTGGGTCCAGGTCGAACGCCACCTGATCCGGTTGTTTCAGTTGATCGATCCGTGACGTCCACAGGTGGAATTCAATACTGCCCTGGTTTGCCAACCACACGAGGCCGGCTGCATCGTCAGCGAGGATGAGTTCGATGGGGGCTTCGGTTGTTTCCGGTTGGTATTTCGCCGTGCGCAGCCAGGAGGGTGTCCGCTGTGGGCGCTCGCGCCGATAGTGAGAAAAGCCGTGAAGGAGGGCGGTCGAAGGTTACGTCTGGCGTACGTCCGGCGCTTTACGCACGCCACTCGCGGTGGCATCGTCGCTGAATACATAGCCCGGCCGCCAGGGAGTGCCGAGGGCAGGGAGCACCCAGCGATCCAATCCCCACCAGCCGGCCGTTTTCCAGGCCAGCACGAGCAGCATCGCCACGATCAGCAAAAGCGGGTTCGTGCTGACGGTCCCCGCAAACAGGTAATTAGCGTTCATAAAGGCGCCGAAGAACGCGGCAATACCGGTGAAAATGCCGAGGATGAGGGCGATCCCCACCAGCAACTCGCCGAATGCAACCAGGTAGCTCCAAATCGCGGCGTTAGGCAAAACCAGGTTCTGCAGGAATGCGGCATACCAGCCCTGGACATCCGGATGTTCGCCACTCGTTTTGTTCAATGCGCCTTTGATAAATCCGCTCAAAGCAGTGCCCGCTTGTGGCCCAACCCAGGCAGGGCTTTGCACCTTTTCAAGTCCCGCCTGCAACCATTCCCATCCCAGGTACAGGCGCAGGATAAGCCATATCCAGGCCCACTTCACGTTGCCGAACAGCGCCCGCGCCACCGGCGGGTCCTGCAACGAATGGATTGCCTGTTTTGTCCCAGGCGGGCTTGTCGTACTCACTTGCGATCCTCCCGAACTAAGGATTAGAATCCGCAGGCAGTTCGCCTAGCGTCAACTCCACAGTACGTTCCTGCGATCCATGCCGTACTGTCAGCGTTACCGTGTCCCCCGGGTTGCGGGTGGCCAGCTCACGTGCGAGCGATGATTCATCCTCAAGAGGGGTACCTTCTACGGCCGTGATGACATCCTCACGTTGCAAACCTGCTTCGGCGGCAGGGGATCCTGGTACTACTTCAGCAATGATGATACCCGTACGGGCATCGGTCCCGACCTGTGCTGCGATGGCAGGGTTGAGGGCAACGTAACGGATGCCGACGTATGGATGCTGCACACGCCCGTTGGCAACGAGCTGATCGGCAATGGGCTTAGCCGTCGCAATTGAGATGGCAAAGCCGATCCCCTGCGCCGGGATGCCGGGTTCGGCCTGACCAGCGACGAGTGTGTTGATGCCAATCACCTGGCCGGCCAGGTTGACCAGGGCGCCGCCAGAGTTGCCAGGGTTGATTGGGGCGCTGGTCTGAATGACATCGAACAGGAAGGGTCCCTGTCCACTGTCATCACCTGGTTCTTGTACGGTACGGCCCAGGGCGCTTACCACGCCAGCAGTGACGGTTGGACCACCCGGCAACCCTAAAGCGTTGCCGATGGCGACCACCCAATCGCCCACCTGCAGTTGGGTGGAATCACCCAATGCCGCAATGGGCAGATTGTCCCCCGTGACCTGGACGACGGCCAGATCCGTCTGCGGGTCTGCGCCAACCAATGTGGCTGGGAACGTCCGCCCATCGGGCAGTGAAACGACTAATGATTCTGCACCTGCGATCACGTGGTTGTTCGTCAGGATATGTCCTTCGTTATCGTAAATGACACCCGAACCTACCCCGGCTGGGACAGCATAGGGCTGGTCATACTGATCGAACTGAACTTGCTGATTGGTGATTTGCACGATGGCAGGCTTCACACGCTGCGCAACCTCACGCACCGCGCCCTCGAAGTTGTCCACATTGATTGGGGCTGGTGCTGCTTCCACAGTACCGCTCGGGGTGCTCGCAGGAACTGTTTGCTGCGCTGTTTGCTGCGCTGTTTGCTGCGCAGCCTGTTGTGCTGGCGTGGATTCTGCCACGGTCTCAGTGAGCGTCGTGCCTGTCGATGCGCTTGGCGCGGTCGTGGCTGTATCAGAAGCTGACAGGCCAGTGTTACTCCCAACAGCCTGGCACCCCGTCATAAGGGCGACGATCATTGCTGTCGCCACGACCCGCCCCCCACTTAGATGAAACTGATTCATGCTCATTCCATCCCTCACCCTCATCGCATTCAGTTGCCCGCCATGATGCATCAATCTTAGTCAGCGTACCCGCACAAACTGAGCGCATCCTGAGCCGGATCTATGAACACATATAGCCGTGTGCCTTACATGTAAAAATGTGCTCAATATTGGGGTAATTTGGCAACGTGTGAGCGGCTGGCGTGCCAGGCCGCGGTTTGTCAAGCCGGTTATAGAATGGGTGGACGGAGCCGGTAAACCTCATCTCGTGTCGATCAGACAGGGAGGGGTTGCTTGGGTTTCTTAATGAGGACACCACGCATGAAAACAAGACCACTTGGAAAGACAGGACTACACGTGAGCGAACTGGCAATGGGCGGATTGTTCATTTCCTCGTTTGGTGCTGCATATGAGCAGGGGAAGGCTGCTGTCCTGCGCGCACTCGAGCTGGGCGTGAATTATATCGACACTGCGCCGGGTTACGCCAACAGTGAGGAAGTATTTGGCAAAGCCTTGGAAGGGGTGACCACCCCTTACATTCTCTCCACCAAATTGGGAGGCCGCCCGCAGCCATTTAAACCGCAGGACCGCGACGGGCTGATGAAGTCGGTGGAAGAGAGCTTGCGGCTGCTCAAGCGCGATGTCATCGACATCCTGATGATCCATGAACCGGATCGCCCCGGCCAGTACGACTGGTGGGCTGACCCGGTCAACTTTGATGGTCCAGTGATGCAGTTGCTGGATGATCTGAAGCGCCAGGGCGTGATTCGCTTCACCGGCCTGGGTGGCACAACCGCCTATGAGCTGCCTCACATCATCAACACCGGCAAATTCGACGTTGTGCTCACCGCCTTCAACTACAGCCTGCTGTGGCGTGAGGCCGCGCGTGAAGTGCTGCCGGCGGCGAAGAGGCAGGGGATGGGTATCGTGATCGGCTCGCCGCTGCAACAGGGCGCCCTGGCGCGACGTTATGACGCGCAGGTGAACAGCGGTGCACGTTGGCTCAGCCAGCCCCGCCGTGCGCAATACAAGGCATTGTACGATTTCCTCGACGAGGTAGGCGTGTCGATTGCAGAGATGGGGTTGCGCTTCGTGATCTCGAATCCTGATATCTCATGCACGCTGATGGGCGCTCGTTCACCTCAGGAAGTGGAACAGAACGTGGCCGCTGTTGAAAAAGGGCCTTTGCCAGCGGACATCCTCAAGCGCCTGGACGAAATCGCGGCGATGGTGCCGTTCCGCCCGTTTGAAGAACCATTTGGTCTGCCGTTCAACCGGGATTACTGGGGCCCTGGTGTAGCCCGGTAGGAATCACCACAGAGGACACGGAGAATACAGAGATAAATAAAGAGACCTCTGTGTCCTCTGTGGTTAAAGCGAAAAAGAATATGAAAGCAGCAATTGTGGAGAAGCCTGGTGTGCTGGTGGTGCAGGACATCCCGGTGCCGCAAGTGGGTGATTATGACGCGTTGTGCGAGCTGTTATACGGCGCGACGTGTACCGGCACGGATCAACACCTGATTGCCGGCCATTTCCCCTGGCCGGTGCAATATCCGACCGTACTTGGCCATGAAAGTATCGGCCGCGTGGTCCAGATTGGGAAGCGCGTGCGCAACTACAAACCGGGCGACCTGGTGACCCGCGTCGGCACACCACCCCCGCCCGGCAGTGGCCTGGATGTGAATTGGGGCGGTTATGCCGAGTACGGTATTGCCAAAGATCACTGGGCGATGCGTGCAGATGGACTTCCGGAGCGAGAGTGGGGGGCTTACCGTATCAATCAACACCTGCCGCCCGACTTTGACCCGGCGGCGGCGACGATGATCATCACCTGGCGCGAAACGCTGAGCTATCTCACGCGCATGGGTGTGGGTCAGGGCGCTAGCGTACTCGTGATCGGCTCCGGCGGGAACGGGCTGGCGTTCGCAGCGCACGCGCACAATCGTGGTGCATCAACCGTTGCCGTCATTGGCAGTGTGCTGCGTGAGACAAATGCCCGCGCCGTCGGTGCGACGGATTACTATGATTATCGCGCCTCGGATGCGATCGATGAGATTGGACAAGCTTATCCTCAAGGCTTCGACGCCATCATCGATGCCGTGGGCAGGACGCGGCAGTTGGACGCGGCGCTGCCGCTGCTCAAGCCGGGTGGCATGATCGGCATCTACGGTATCGACGAATATGGCAAATGTGTGTTGACGCCTACGCGTGCGCGCGGCACGTTCACGTTCTACAACGGTGGGTATGACGAGGAGGAGACGCACGCGCAGGTCGTCGCCGATATCCAGGCGGGCAAGCTGAAGGCGGAACACTGGCTGGATCTACAGCACCCCTTTGCGTTGTCTGATATCAACAAGGCATTCGATGCCCTGCACGAGCGCAAGATGATCAAGGCCGTGGTGAGGCTGTCTGGGTGAAGCATCCATCTGTCATTGCCAACGCAAGGCCGGTGGCGGCGCATAGGTGGCTTGGTTGAACCAGATGTATCATCCTGAGCCGTGAAAAAATTTACGGAAACGTTTGCTGCGTCGTTCATCAATACGCTATTCGGCAAGCCGTTGGCGACCCATGAAGAGGGGGGACAGCGGGTAGACACCCTGACCGGGGTTCCTCTACTCGGGCTGGATGCGTTGGCTTCGGCGGCCTACGGCCCGGAGGCGGCGCTGACGCTGCTGATTCCGCTGGGTGCGTTGGGCCTGGCTTATATTGGTCCCATCGCGGCTATCATCATTGCGCTACTCACCATCGTCTACTTGTCTTACCGCCAAACCATTGCCGCCTATCCGACGGGCGGCGGGTCCTACACCGTGGCGCGAACCAATCTGGGGATGTCGGTGGGTTTACTCGCCGCTGCCGCACTGATGCTGGATTATGTGCTGGTGGTTGCCGTCGGTATCTCTGCTGGCGTGGGGGCACTGGTGTCCGCGCTGCCGATCTTGCAGCCGCATACCTTGCTCCTGTGTTTGGTCATTCTAGGGTTCATCGTCGTCGTCAATCTGCGAGGCACACGCGAGTCCGGGCTCGTCTTTATCCTGCCCACCTATTTGTTCATCGGTTGTCTGTTGATCGCGCTGATCATTGGCATCCTCAAAACGGTCGGGAGCGGTGGTCATCCGATCCCGGTGGAGGCACCGCCAACGTTCCTGGCGGCGGTCACGGCGCCCAGCCTGTGGTTACTGCTGCAAGCCTTTGCCAGCGGTTGTACGGCCATGACCGGTGTGGAGGCGGTCAGCAACGGGGTGACGGCGTTCCGCGAACCCGCGACCAAGTATGCCCAACGTACCCTCACCGTGATTATCGCCACTCTGGGTATCCTGCTGGCTGGAATCGCGTTACTGGTACAGGCCTATGGCATCGGTGCGACTTTGCCCGGCCAGCCGGGGTATGAGAGTGTGCTGTCTCAACTGGTCGCCGCGGTGGCCGGGCGGGGCGTGTTTTACTACATCACGATTGGGGCGATCCTGGCGGTGCTGGCGTTCTCGGCTAACACCGGCTTTGCCGACTTTCCGCGCCTGTGTCGGGTGATTGCCCAGGATGGCTTTCTCCCGCACGCATTTGCCCACCGGGGCCGGCGGTTAGCCTTTTCACAAGGGATCGTGGTGTTGGCCGTACTGGCCGGGACACTCCTCATTGTGTTCGGCGGTGTCACGGATCATCTCATCCCCTTGTTCGCGGTCGGCGCTTTTCTGGCATTCACTCTCTCTCAGGCAGGCATGGTCGCCCATTGGCGAAAGGTGGGCGGCCGGCACGCCCGGCGCAACATGCTCATCAACGGCGTGGGGGCGGTGGCAACGGGAATCACCCTTGGGGTGGTGCTGATTGCCAAGTTTGCGGCGGGAGCCTGGATCACATTACTTCTCATCCCCATAGCCCTGTTCATCTTCATCGCTGTGAAGCGTCACTATCGCCAGGTGAAGGATGAAACAGATCACCCCCAACCTCTCGACCTTTCGAAACTGCGGCCCCCGCTCGTCGTCGTTCCAGTACGCAGGTGGGATACGCTGGCACACAAAAGTCTACGCTTCGCTCTGAAGCTCTCGCCTGACGTGTATGCTGTGCAGGTGCGCGCCGAAGAGCAGATGGAGGACCTGGAGACGAACTGGGCCCGTTACGTGGAAGCACCGACACGCGCGGCGGGTTTGCCCACGCCGAAACTCGTCGTCCTCTCGTCGCCCTACCGCCAGGTGTTCGATCCGCTGCTCACCTACATTGCGCAGTTAAAGCAAGCGCACCCGGATCGGCAGGTTGCCGTCATTATTCCTGAACTGGTGGAGCGGCACTGGTATCACTACTTGCTGCACAACCAGCAAGGGGAACTGCTGAAGACACTCTTGTTGAGGCAGGGCGACCAGCGCATTATCATTATAAACGTGCCGTGGTATCTGGCGGAGTCATAGCTCAGTGCATCGGCGCAGGCGACCACACCATATCTGGGCATAGGGCAAGACCTGATGGCCCGGATCGATTTCGTGCGCGATTTTGGCGCACTGGAGAACGTACGGCGCTAGGTGGACGTCGCTTCAAGTGGGTATGCAACCCGGCCCTATACAAGGAGGTGTACGGTGCTCGTCTACGATCCTGAGCGTACAGAGTTGGTCGTGCAGCGACTCGTCCTCGTCGGCAAGTCGCTTCGCCTGGCGGCCATCGTCGGCAGCATGGTCGTGATTACTGCGCTACTGACCATCGCCGGTGGCATTGTATGGCCTGACGTGTGGTGGTTACTGAGCGTCATCGGGCTGTTTGTGGGATATGGGTTGGGAGAGTACACGACGGCCTTATTGTTGGCGTTATTGGAGTGGATGGCGCAATCGTTGGTGGCGCAGAATGAGCTCATCGCCGTGCAACGCCGGCGGGGTGAGTCATGAATGAGCGTATAAGATGACCATGTTCATTTGCTTGCGCTCGGCGACTCCTGACGATGTGGCGCTGCTGGCGCGTATGAATCGCCAGTTGATCGAGGATGAAGGCAGCCGCAACCCGATGTCACTCGATCAACTCGAAGCGCGCATGCGTTGTTGGCTGGGCGGCGGGTGGTCAATCACCATCGTCCTGGCCGGCGATGAGGTTGCCGGCTATGCCGTGTACCAGGTGCGGCGTGACGAATATTGCCCTGACCAGCAGTTGGTGTACGTGCGGCAATTCTTCATCCGGCGCGAATTGCGCAGGCAAGGCATTGGCAAGTCCGGGGCCTGAAGGGGCGGGCTTACGACCGCCCCGGACGTTTCTAAAACTCGCGTGGGAATCTATGCGTATCTATTTGATGACCGACCTGGAAGGTGTGGCAGGCGTGTTGAATTTTACGGATTGGTGCACCCCGGAATCGCGTTACTACGAACTGGCGAAGGAACTGCTGACCGGTGAGGTGAATGCAGCCGTGGACGGGTTCTTGGCAGGTGGCGCGACCGCTGTCACTGTCGTCGATGGGCACGGCGCCGGTGCGATCAACCCGGTGTTACTCGACCCGCGCGTCGAGCTGATGCGCGGCTTCGCCATGGGCTGGCCGTTTTTGTTGGATGATGGACACGACGCTGTGGCGTGGGTGGGACAGCATGCCAAGGCCGGCACAGCCTATGCACACCTGGCACACACGCAGTGGTTCAACTACATCGACTTAGCGGTCAACGGCATTTCCATCGGCGAGTTCGGGCAATTGGCGCTGTGTGCGAGCGAATTGGGGGTGCCGGCCATTTTCTTCTCCGGCGACCGTGCAGGATGCGCTGAGGCGCAGGCATTGACACCCGGCATCGAGACGGTCAGCGTCAAACGCGGGACGACGCCGGGCTGTGGCGACGAGCTGGACGCCGAGCAGTACATGCGGCGTAACGTAAGCGCCATCCACCTGCACCCGCAGCGTGCGCGGGAGCTCATACGCGCAGGCGCCGAACGCGCAATGCACCAGGCGGTGGCTGCCCGCCCGTTCGTGCAGCCGAAGATCCCAGCTCCCTATGAGCGTGTTGCCGTCTTCCGCGCCGGCGGCGATCAGCCCCGCACGGTGTCGTGCGAAACGCATCCGTCCAGTGTGATTGCGCTGATGAACATGTCATTTGATCCACGACCTGTTGATGGTTAAATACAATCATGGATCACACACAACCGCACCCTGAACTGTATAACGCGCCGTGGACGGCGGATGATTTCAACGGCATGCCGTACCGCTCGTTGGGACGATCCGGCCTGCGTGTGTCGAATGTCGGTCTGGGCACGTGGAAGTTCGGTCATCCCACGACGGGCGACGGCGCGCGTGTCGATGAGCGAACGGCTTTTCAGATTTTTGATCGCGCCATCGAACTGGGCGTGACGTTCTGGGATACGGCCAACCGCTATAACGCGGCGTCGGGCAACTCGGAACGCGTCATCGGCCAATGGCTGGTGGCTAACCCGGATCAGCGCCGCAACGTGGTGATTGCCACCAAAGTCTTCGGCGGAATGGATGGCCGCACGCCCAACCACAGCCGGCTGTCGCGCACCAACATCCTGGAATCCGTGTACGCGTGCCTGGAACGGCTGCAGGTGGACACGATTGACTTGCTTTACTTCCACGCCTATGACTCCACCACGCCGATCGAGGAGAGCCTGATTGCGGTCGAAGACCTGGTGCGGCAGGATGTCGTGCGTTACTTTGGGGTCTCGAACTTCAGCCTGAGTCACTTGCGGGCATACCGTGAGGTGGAGGCGACGTTGTCGGTTCGGTCTCGCATGGTCGCCATCCAAAACCAATATGACATCGTCAACGGCGAATCGGACCGGCAACCCGGTGTACTGGCGTATGCGGCATCCGAACGCATCTCGTTCGTGGCATGGAGCCCGCTGGCGTTGGGCTTGTTGACAGAGCGGTACCTGGACCTGGCGAAGGTGGGACAGGGCGATCGACTGTATGACGAAGGCACACTGCAGCAGGCGACCAGCGCGGTAGCGATGGCGAAACTACACCGTCTGGCTGGGTTATCGCACGAATGGGGCCTGCAACTGAGCCAACTGGCTTTGGCGTACATGCTGGCGTTGCCGGGCATGGGGCCAGTGATTCCCGCAGTGTCGAGTGTTACGCAACTGGAGTCGAATGCAGCCGCGGGGAAGGTGGTCTTGTCGACTGAGCAGATGCAGCGGGTTCGTGATTCGGTGCATGATTCATTAGAGCAGTCGAGCTAAAGGCCGGTATACATGGCAACACACCAGCGTGTAGGCGAACCGTACCATCTGGCGGGCAAGCGGATGGCGTTCCTGGACTATCGCTACATTCTTGTCCCTGGGTTGGGTTGGTTCGACGACTGCGGTAATGCCGTTGCGGTCGTCGGCGATCAAGGCCCATGGGACGCTCATTTCCGGTTGAACGAGCGGTCCTATGGCATTCGTATCATCGCGCAGCCGGCAGAGCGCGCCGTGCAGCCGCTCACTATCCCGCCCGAGCGTCCCTGGGAAGCCGGCGGGATGAATCTCGGCCATCTTCTCTATGATGCGGATGACGGCTGTTACAAGGCATGGGCTGAGTGTGCCGTCGAGGGTCGTAAACTGCTCTGCTATTTACAGTCGGAGGATTTGGCGCATTGGGTGCGCCCCGACCTGGGCTTGGTGGAGTTCAACGGTAATCGGCACAATAATCTGATCGACAGCGGCGGGCTGTCAAGCGCCTTGTTGCATGGCGCCATCTTCAAGGATCCATCCAGCCAGGACGAGCGGTGGAAGTGGATTGGCGAAGGCTCAGTCACGCGAGAGCAGTTCGAAGCCTATCAACGGCGGCGACCCGGTGAGTGGGATCCGAAATCTGAGCGTGTCGATGTGCCGGCACCCGCTGGCCCAGGCAACCTGATCGTCGCAGTAAAAGGGGCGGTGTCGCCGGATGGATTGCGCTGGACAGCGATTGACGCGCCGCTGGTAGTCGAGCACTCCGACACCATCGTGACGGCGTACTACGATCGTTCCCTGCGCAAATATGTCGGCTATTTCCGAGACTGGATGACCGGCGAACGCTCACCGCGCGCGTCCGGCGACAATGGGTTGGGGTGGATGATGGGCCGGCGTTCGATTGGCCGTGCGGAGACAGAAGACTTTCGCAACTTTCCGCTATCTGAGGTGATCCTGGAACCGGGGCCGGATATCCTTGGCCCATGCGACACGCTGTACACCAATGGCCATGGTTTCATCCCTGGTGCCCCGGACCAGCATGTGTTCTTTCCGACCATCTGGCACCAGGATAATGACACGACCAGCGTCGCAATCCTGTCCAGCAGTGATGGCAAGCGGTTACACTGGTTGCCGGGCAACCCGGTACTTGACACTGCGCCGTTTGAGCGCTGGGACGGCGGGTGCATCTTCGCCAAGGATAACTTGCTCGAACTGCCGAATGGCGATTGGGGACTGCCCTATGCTGGTTACAACTTCCCGCATAAGTATCCACGCCAGGGTCCGTTGAAGGTTGGAATGGGTCTCATGACCTGGCGTCACGGGCGCCTGGTCGCAGTCGAGGCGCAGGAACTGGGGCAGTTCACCACCTACGCCATCATACCGGCGGGACGCCGGTTGCGCATCAACGCACTGAGCCTGCGGACCGGCAGTGTGCTGGTGGAACTGGCCGATCTGAATCGAAAGACGATCCCAGGGCGATCCTTCGCCGATTGCGTTCCAATCATCGGCGATCAATTTAGGGCGCCGGTGACGTGGGCCGGCGTTGATGGCAGCGTCGATGACCTGGGGGTTGCGGAAGGGACACCGGTGTGTTTGCGCTTCCGGTTGGACCAGGCAAAGCTATTCTCTGTCGATTTTGAGAACTGATCTGTGTACAGGAGGTGTGAAAGCATGAACTCACGAGAACGCGTCAAACTTAGCCTCAATCACCAGGAGCCGGATCGCGTGCCCGTCGACCTGGGTGGCAGTGCGGTGAGCGGGATGCACGCCAATACGGTCTACGCGTTGCGCCAGGCGTTGAAGTTGGATGCGCCCGGCACACCCGTCAATGTGATCGAGCCGTACCAGATGCTCGGCGAAGTGAAGCCTGACCTGATGGATGCGTTGGGCATCGACGTGGTCAGCCTTGGCAAGCCCAATAACCTGTTCGGTTTTAGGAATGTGGACTGGAAGCCATGGACGACACCGCAGGGTGTGCCGGTGATGGTGCCCGGTGCCTTCAACACCGTGCCCGAACCGAATGGCGATGTCTTCATGTACCCCGAAGGCGACCGGTCGGCGCCCCCCAGCGGGCGCATGCCGCAAGGCGGTTTCTATTTCGATACCATCATCCGCCAGGAGCCGGTCGACGACGATAAGCTTAACGTCGTCGACAATCTTGAGGAATTCACCCCGATTTCGGCGGAAGATCTGGGTTACCTGGGGAGCGAAGTCGAACGGCTATACACCGAAACCGATAAGGCGATCCTTGGCAGCTTTGGCGGTACAGCGTTTGGGGACATCGCGATGGTGCCCGCCCCGTTTCTCAAGCACCCCAAAGGCATTCGCGATGTGGCCGAGTGGTACATGAGTACAGTCAGCCGGCGTGACTACGTATACGAAGTGTTCGATCGACAGTGTGAAATTGGCATTGCGAACCTGGAAAAGATTCACCAGGTGGTGGGTGATCGGGTCAGCGCCGTGTTCGTCACCGGCACAGATTTCGGCACGCAGAGTGGACCATTCATCTCGCTGAAGGCTTACCGTGACCTGTACATGCCGTTCCACAAGCGTGTCAATGATTGGATTCACGCGCATACGACCTGGAAATCGTTTATCCACTCGTGTGGCTCGGTGCGCGCGCTGATCCCGGACTTCATCGCAGCAGGTTTTGACATTCTCAACCCGGTGCAGTGCTCCGCCGCGCGTATGGATGCCGGGGAACTGAAGCGCGAGTATGGTAAGGACATCACGTTCTGGGGTGGCAGTGTGGACACGCAACGCACGCTCCCGTTCGGCACACCAGACGAGGTGCGCCGGGAGGTGCGCGAGCGTCTTCGCATCTTCGGCCCAGGCGGCGGGTTTGTGTTCAACCCGATACACAACGTGCAGGCTCAGACGCCGGTCGAGAACGTGCTGGCGATGTTCGAGACTGTGCGCGACTTCGGCGGTTATCCATTGGGTTGATGGAATGGATGATTGGGACAACAACCAACCGTGGTATCACGGCTCGCCATGTGAACTGAAGGTCTTGCGTGCCGGCAGCACGATCACACAAATCCGGCATCTCGCGGAAGTATTTTCGCATAAGCCGGAGATCGTGTCGATCTCTGACGATGGGACGATCCAGCACAACGGTGTGTTGCCGGGAGTGCTTTACGTTGTCGACGAGCCGGTCAAGGCTGAAGATGTTTATCCACATCCGCGCACGACCATGCCGGATCGCTGGGAGTGGTTGACTGAACGCGAATTACGCTTGCGACTGATCGGCCCAGTCGAGCGGATCTCCGGCGAAGTCCTCACGCCGGAGGATATCGAGAAGTTGCGAGAGCGGGCGCGGGCGCGAGGTCTGAAGCCTTGATCTGCGCCACGAGGGAGTGTATTTCATCATCTTGTCTGATCACATCATTATCCGGCCGTTTGTACTGGCGGATCAGCCGGTGGTGCGCCGGTTGATCCTTGAAGGGCTGGGCGAACATTTTGGCTTCATCGACGAGACGATGAATCCCGATGTCGATGATATCGTAGCGCACTTCATTGCGCCGGGGCACATCTTTCTCGTTGCTCAATGTGAGATGGATATCGTTGGTACGGCTGCGCTGATCTTGCTGGGCGATGGCGTTGCCCAAATGGTCCGCGTGTCGGTCAGCGCCCAGCACCGGCGGCGCGGCATCGGGCGGATGTTGGTGAACCAGTTGATCGGAATCGCACGTGAGTGTGGCCTGCAACGCATCGAAGTCGAAACGAACAACGACTGGGAGGATGCCATTGGACTCTATCGGCGCTACGGCTTTGTCGAGCATGACCGGGATGATGAGAGCGTGTACATGAGCTTGCCGTTGAAATAGATCACACGCCTGGCGTCTCAGGCGTACGGAGTGTTCGCACGACTCTGGGCAGATGACCTGCCAGGAGCATCTATGGGTTCATCCCCCTTGCATTGTTTGAAGATCGGTATCGCTGGCGCGGGCGGGCGGGGCGGCGCATTCAGGGATGCCTGCCAATCGCTTGGCGTGCACATTCATGCTGTATGCGATACGAACCCGCAGCGGTTGGATGCAGCCGCGGCTCAATTCGGTGCGGATCAGAAGTACACCGATTTTGGCGAGATGCTGGCTGAATCAAACCTGGATGCCGTGATCATCGGCACGCCCATGTATCTGCACGCCGAGCAGTCCATCCAGGCACTTGAGCGCGGCGTTCACGTGATGAGTGAGGTGACGGCGGCGGTGTCGCTGCAGGAATGCCGGCGTCTCGTGCAAGCGTGTAAACAGTCCGGGGCCGCCTACATGCTGGCCGAAAACTGTAACTACATGAAGCCGAATGTCATCGTCAAAGAGATGGTGACCGCTGGCTTGTTCGGCCAGACGTATTATGCCGAGGGTGAGTATCTGCATGAGTTGAAGGAACTGAATGAGCTGACGCCATGGCGGCGCAGATGGCAAACCGGTGTGAACGGCGTGACCTATGGCACACACAACCTGGGGCCTATTTTGCAATGGATGCCCGGTGATCGAATCATCGCCGTGTGTTGCGCCGGAAGCGGCCACCACTACCGTGATCCGCGCGGCGCCCTGTATGAAAATGAGGACACATGTGTGATGCTGTGCAAACTGGCATCGGGCGGGTTGGCGCAGGTGCGCGTGGATATGCTTTCGAACCGGCCTTACGGATTGACCTTTAAGCTGCAAGGCACCACAGGGGCATATGAGTCGGCACGGGAACACGGCCAGCCGGATCGGGTGTGGTTGCAGGCACGCACGCGTGAGCGCGAACGTTGGATAGCCCTGGATGATTTCGAGGATGAGTTCCTGCCACCGTGGTGGAAGCAGCATGCGCCTGCGGCATTGCGTAGTGGGCATGATGGCAGTGATTATTACATTCTCCTGGCTTTTCTTGAGACGATTGCAGGTCGCCGGCCATGCCCAATCGGCATTCACGAAGCCATGGACATGACCCTGCCAGGGCTGATCAGCCAGCAATCCATCCTGCAAAACGGTGTATGGTTAGAGGTGCCAGACACGAGGATCTGGTAGGGCACTTATCAGCGCTGGCTGGGGAATATATGGGGCACCGGATGGTTAACCATGCTGATTTGCTGAAGACGCTATTGGGCTCTACAGTGTTGGTCGTATTTCTTGCCGTTGCAGGATGTGCGCAAGGCGAGGCCAATGTGCCCGCATCTGCCATACCTGCTGACGAAGGAGGGAAAGTCATGTCCCTGGCGTTAGGCAGTCCTGTTTTTCGGGCAGGCAATGCGATCCCGGCGAAATACACGTGCGATGGTGATAATGTGTCCGTGCCGCTGCAGTGGGCCGACCCGCCCGAAGGCACGGCAAGTTTCGCCATCATCGTCGATGACCCCGACGCGCCGAGCGGCACGTTCGTGCATTGGGTGCTTTACAATCTTCCGGCAGACGCGCGCGACCTGCCTGAAGGCGTCGCCACGGATGCGACCTTGCTAGACGGCAGCCGTAATGGCACCAACAGCGCCCGGCGCTCCGGTTACATGGGGCCGTGTCCGCCTAGTGGCACGCACCATTATTACTTCAAGCTATATGCGCTGGATACCACGCCCAACCTGGGCGCAGGTGCTACCAAGGATCAGTTGCTGCAGGCCATACAGGGGCACATCCTGGCGGAAGCAACACTGATAGGCACATACAGTAAAGGGTAACCAACGCTAGATACTACCGCGGGTGGGGCTGTCGCAGCCGTGTCCGTGGGTAATCCGTGAAATCTCTGGTGATTGAAAGGAATCATGCAAACACGAAAACTCGGTTGGACGGAACTTCGATTCACGACGATTGGTTTAGGCGCCTGGGCGATGGGCGGGAGTGGTTGGAAATTCGGTTGGGGACCGCAAGACGACGACGATTCCATTGCCACCATCCGCCACGCGGTCGAACTGGGCGTCAATTGGGTCGACACGGCAGCCATCTACGGTCTGGGACATTCGGAAGAGGTGGTTGGTCGAGCAATCAAGGGCCTGAGCCCGCAGCCGATCATAGCGACCAAGTGCAGCCGCCGTTGGGACGAGACAGGCACGCCTTACGGCAACTTGAAACGCGACAGTTTGCGCGCCGAGTGCGAGGCCAGCCTTAAACGCCTGGGCGTGGACGCCATTGACCTGTACCAGATTCACTGGCCAAATCCTGATGAGGCTATTGAGGAAGGTTGGAGTGCATTGGCGGACCTGGTGAAGGAAGGCAAGCTGCGCTACATCGGTGTCTGCAATTTCAACGTGGCGCAACTGAAGCGCATCCAGCCCATTCACCCCGTGGCCTCGTTGCAACCGCCCTACAGCGTGCTCGTGCGTGGGGTGGAGACCGAATTGCTGCCGTTCTGCCGCGAAAACAATATCGGTGTGGTGGCCTACAGTCCGATGCAAAAAGGTCTGCTGACTGGCAAGGTGACGCGCGAATGGGTGCAGGGCTTGCCCGGGGATGACCATCGCCGGCGTGATCCCATGTTCCAGGACCCGCAGTTGAGCGCCAACCTCGAACTGGTGGATGGGTTGCGCCTAATTGCACAGAAGTATGGCAAGACGGTGGCACAACTGTCCATCGCGTGGGTGTTGCGGCGCCCCGAGGTGACTGCTGCCATTGTGGGTGCGCGGCGCCCATCCCAGATTGAGGAAACGGTTGCCGCCGGCGACTGGACGTTGACACAGGAAGACGTGAAGGCCATTGACCAACTGCTTGCAAAACGCGCTTCAAAATAGCATGAACTCACGACAACGACTATTGGCTGCACTCGATTGCCAGGCACCCGACCGGGTGCCAATCTCGACGTATGAGCTGGTCGGCTACAACAGCCAGGCCTTCGAGAACAACGATCCTTCCTACGCGACCTTGATGCAGGCCATTCGCGAAAAGACCGACTGCCTGGCGATGTGGAACCCGGCCTCGAACGAGCGTTTCCTGGGTTCGGCTTACCCTGTGGACAGTGACGCGCAGACCTGGCGTGAAGCGGATGCCACGATTACGCATCGCACGTTGCACACGCCGAAAGGCGATCTTTCACAGACGATCAAATACATCGATCACCTGAACACACCCTGGCAGATCGAACACTGGTGCAAGAGCCTGGAGGACGTGGATAGGGCACTCTCGGTGCCCTATCAGCCGGTCGATTACGACGCGACGGACTTCGCGCGTATCACGCAGGAGTTGGGCGACCACGGCATCGTCATGGCCTCCCTGGGTGATCCGCTGCTGATGGCGGCGGAGCTGATGGAGTTTGGTGAGTTCACCATCTGGGCCGCGACCGAGACGGCGCATTTTGCCAGCACCGTCTGTCAAATGCATGAGCGTTGCATGGAGAACCTGCGCCGCATGTTGGCGGTCAACGTCGTGGAGTTGTACCGCATTTGTGGGCCGGAGTATGCGACACCTCCTTATCTGCCGCCGGCGCTGTTCGAGCGATTCGTGGTGCCTTACGTCGCCGAGATGGTGGATCTGATTCACAGCAAAGGTGCGCGGGTGCGCCTGCACTGCCACGGCAAGATTGGGCGTGTGCTGGATATGATCATGGCGACCGGGGCAGATAGCCTTGACCCATGCGAGCCGCCGCCCGACGGCGATATCACGCTGGCGGAGGTGAAGCACCGTGTGGGTAGTCAGACCGGCAAACGCATGTGTGTATTTGGCAACCTCGAATTGAAGTTGCTGGAGCACGGCAGTGAGGATGAGGTGACGGAGACCGTCAAGGCGTGCATGGATGTGGCTAAAGCGGGAGGGGGCTATGTCATCATGCCGACCGCCGCGCCGATCAACTCGCCGTTATCCAGGAAGACCGAGCGTAACTATATACGGTTCATCGATGCTGCGCTGGAGTATGGGCGTTATTAGTGTTTCGCCCACACATCCGGCTGGACGTGTGGGCGAAACGTGTGTTTTGTTCGAACATGAGACGGTGCGCTGAACAGCTCATCGAAATGAGGAGATAGACATGCAGGATTCATCACAGCGGCCGCTTCCCAGGCGGCTGTACAAGAATGGTGTGGAGTTGTCGATCGTGGGTTTAGGCGGTATTGTGCTGGTCGCGATGGAACAGGCGGACGCCAACCGGGTTGTAGCCGAGGTGTTCGAGCGTGGCGTGAACTATTATGATGTCGCGCCGAGTTATTGGGATGGCGAGGCGGAAATCAAGCTGGGCATTGCGCTGCAGCCTTATCGTGACCGTGTCTTCCTCGCCTGCAAGACCGAGAAGCGTGACGCCGCCAGCGCACAGGCGGCCCTGGACGAGTCGCTGCGGCGGGCGCACACCGATCACTTCGACCTGTATCAGTTTCATGGCGTCATCACCATGGGTGAGGTGGAGCAGATCCTGGCCCCGGGCGGTGCGGCGGACGTGTTCTTGAGGGCGCGCGAGCAAGGCAAGGTGCGCTTCCTGGGTGCATCGTGCCACTCGGTCGAGGCCGCCTTCGCGCTGATGGATCGCTTCCCCCTTGACTCGATCCTGTTCCCGATCAACTATGTGTGTTACGGGCAGGGCGATTTCGGCCCGCAGGTGGTGCAGCGCGCCAAGGAGAAGGGTGTGGCGCGGCTGGCGTTGAAGGCCATGGCGCACCGGCCATGGGGCAAGGACGAAGCCCATACTTTCCCAAAGGCCTGGTACAAGCCGCTGGATGACGCGGAGCGCGCGCGGCAGGCCTTGCGCTTCACGTTGTCTGAGGATGTTACGGCTGCGATTCCGCCGGGCGATGAGAAGTCGTTCCGTTTCGCGCTCGACATCGCGGCGGCATTCCAACCACTGACGCCTGTTGAGCGGACGGAACTGCTGTCCAGCAGCGCTGGCGTTGAACCAATCTTCCGGGTGGCATAGTTTTTGGACCACATATCCCAAATGGACCTTACCCCGAAGCCGGCTATGAGAGCGGTTCTGCCGCGATTGGCCTGTGCTGGAGTGATGATCTGAGGCAGTGGGAACTTGAACCGATGTGCCTGCACTGTGATGATCCTGATGCGGGTGCGTGGGAGCATGGTGGGTTGTACAAGTCGTGCCTGCTGGAACTCGATGGCGTCTTTCACCTGTTTTACAACGCCAAGAACCACATGAATTGGCCCTGGATCGAGCAGACTGGTGTAGCTATCTCCACGGATCTCAAACAATGGCGCCGTGTGGCACAGCAGCCTGTACTGACGGTGGGCGCGCCAGGAACATATGACGACCTGTTCGCCAGCGATCCTTGCGTATTGCGTTGCGACGATGCCTGGGCGCTATTCTACTTTGGCAACAGCAGCGACGGGCACGCGCGCGATAGCGTGGCTTTCTCGACGGACCTGCTGCACTGGGACAAGTGCGGAGAAGTGCTGGTCGATGTCGGGCCAGCAGGGGCGATTGACTCGCGTCACGCCCACAAGCCGTCCATGTTCTTGCACGCCGGACGGTTGTACCACTTTTATTGCGCGGTGGCGCCAGCAGCCGGTACCCGGCTGGGTGAGATCGATCATGACGAGATCAGAGGCATTGCCGTGAGCACGAATGCGTGACATGACCGCAGGTGCCCATCCTTGCCCATCACGTGTGCTATATCTTGCGGGCTTCGCCGATGCGGTGTACGTTCATGTCGCCGACCAAATCCCCGCTGTCGATGAATAGGACCCGCTCGGCGATGTTCGTGGCGCGGTCCGCGAGCCGTTCCAGGCAATGACCGGCGTGCAAAAGCCAGGTGCCGCCTTCGATGTGCGTGGCACTTGCAGTCATATCGGTGGTGACACCAGCCACCAATTCGTTATAGAGCTGGTCGATGCGGTTGTCGTCGGCGATCACTGCTTGTGCCGTCGCGACATCAATTGTCACGAACGCGTTCACACAGCGCTCCAGCATATTGCGCGCCAGCGTATCCATCTCGGGCAGGTTGTACGAACTGACCTGGGCGTTGGCGCGTGTGATGCGGCGAGCCGACTTGGCGATGCCTTTTGCGTAATCCCCGCAGCGTTCCAGTTCGACGGCGACAAGCGTGGCAGCCACCAGTTCGCGCAGGTCACGTGCGACCGGCTGTTGCGTAGCGATGACGGTTAGGCATGCGTTCTCTATGTCGTAACGCAACTGGTCGGTCGAGCGATCTTCTCGTTTCACTTCGCGCGCCTGGGCATAGTCGTGGTTGATCAAGGCGTTCACTGCGCGTGCAGTGGCTATGTTCGCCAAAGCTCCCAATTGCCGTATGCTGTCACGGATCTTATCGAGTTCCAGGTTGAACTGTGTTCGCATGGCACATTCCTCCATATTCTATTAGTTTATAAAACAATCAGCCAAACATCTTCGTTTGGCTGATTGCTGAAACCGAATGATTCGATGATGGTCACAGACGGTCACATGTTGCGCGCAGCGTATCCCGGTCCTTCAGTGTAGAACTGCGTGTTGTATGGGGTGTCTTCGGTGAGATCCATCGTCTCGCCGCCGGCTGCTGTGAAACGTGTGCCGCGGAATGGAACGATCTCCTGACCCGGCTTGGCTGTGAAATCAGTGGGCAACTCACCCTCAGGGAAGATGGCTTCGTAGGGGCATTCGGGCACGCAGGCGCCACAATCGATGCAAGTCGCCGGGTCGATGAAATACCATGGCCACTCCTCTTCGGGTTTGCCTGGAACAATACACTCCACCGGGCATACATCCACGCAGGCGCCATCACGCAGGCACAGTCTTGTTATTACGTGAGTCATCTGACTTGCTCCTTCGCTACTGTTTAGGTTTGGGATACTGTTCGGAACGTGAAATGAAACTTAGCGACTTCGACCGTGAAGTTCACTCACTGCACCCAAGCTCGATTGATTTATACACTAACACATATTGCTTGTCTAGCATATTGATCAAGTGGGTATTGTACGTCCATTAGCCTGGCGCAAAAAAAGCGCAGGCCGGCGAAAACCATGTTCGCCACTTCCTGCGCTGCGCAGACAGTGCGCCGGGCTGTTGTTACTTGCCAGTCGCGGCCGCAAAACGGGTGGCGACGTCATCCCAGTTGACGACGTTCCAGAAGGCACCCAGGTAATCGGCGCGGCGGTTCTGATACTTTAGATAGTAGGCATGCTCCCAAACATCACAGCCCAGCAGAGGTGTCAATCCCTCACTGATGGGATTATCCTGGTTGGGGGTCGAGGTGATCGAGAGCTTGCCGCTGTTGTCTACCACCAGCCAGGCCCAACCGGAGCCGAAGCGGCCCAGGCCGGCCTTGTTGAATTGCTCCTTGAAGGTGTCGAGCGAACCAAATGTTGTGTTGATTGACTGCAGCAACGCACCACCTGGCTGGCTTCCGCCACCTGGCTTCAACTGCTTCCAGAACATGCTGTGGTTTACGTGACCGCCGCCGTTGTTACGAACCGCTGTGCGAATGGCTTCAGGTACAGCGTTCAGGTTCTTGATCAACTCCTCAGCCGATTTGCTTTGCAGGTCGGGGTGGTTGGCGAGTGCGTTGTTCAAATTTGTCACATAGGTGCCATGGTGCTTATCATGATGGATCTCCATCGTGCGAGCGTCGATGTGAGGTTCAAGCGCGTCAAACGGATACGGAAGAGGGGGTAACTCGTGTGCCATTTCCAATACACTCCTGTAAAAAACATCCAATAAAAAGCCGACTGGGGTATTATACGTAGCCATACCTTAGAGCGAAGTGAAAGAAGTCGTTGAGATTGATAAATCGAGGCTTAAATCACCCTGCGAATGTTGTAACTCCGCGTGTTGCGCCCGCGCTCGGTATCGTCGTCGGCATCGTGGCTATTTCGATGGCGTCCATCTTCGTCCGGTTTGCCTATGACGCTGGCGCGCCGTCTCTCGCCGTCGCGGCGTTACGATTGACGTTTGCAGCACTGGTGTTATTGCCCCTGGCGTGGTTGCGCTGTCGAGATGAACTGGCAGCGTTGTCGCTGCGCGACGTGTTGATCGGGTTGCTGAGTGGCACGTTCCTGGGTGCTCATTTCGCCACGTGGATTAGCTCGCTGCAATACACCAGTGTCATCAGTTCGGTCGTACTGGTTACGCTATCGCCCCTGTTTGTCGCGTTGGCATCGGCAGTGGTTTTACGCGAGCCATTGCCGCGTCTTGCCGTGGCTGGTATGGTTGTTGCGGTGCTGGGTGGTATTTTGATCGGAGCGGGCGATGCCAACCAGGCTGCGGCTGCGTCCAATCCCGTGCTCGGCAACTTGCTGGCATTGGCCGGCGCACTGTGCATCACGCCACATTTCCTGATCGGGCGCCGTTTGCGCATGCGTTTGTCACTGTTGGCCTATATCAGTGTGGTGTACAGTGCCGCTGCGATCATGTTGCTATTAACGGTGTGGCTGGCCGGGGTGCCGCTCACCGGCTTCGCGCCGCAAGCATATGTTTGGATGGCACTGCTGGCGCTTTTGCCACAACTCGTCGGTCACACGTCATTCAATTGGTCCCTTGGCTACCTGCCGGCCACGTATGCAACCATCCCGGTGCTCGGTGAACCCATAGGATCATCCCTGCTTGCTATCATCGTACTTGGCGAGAGTGTCACCCCACTCAAACTTTTGGGTGGCGGGCTGGCGCTTGGCGGTATCGCCCTCATGACGGTGAGCCGCATCGTAGGCGCCAGTAACCAACGACGAGCCACCAGTTCTCAGCAACCGGCGACCAACGATGTCACGACTCACTAAAACCAACCTGGCGCTATTTGCTGCTGGCGTTGTTACATTATTGGCCTTTGGCTTAAGACTGGTGGGTCTGGCCGAAGTGCCTCCGCGTTGGGATGAGGGTTGGTCGGTAGCGCATGCTTCCCTCAACCTGGCTGATCTCTTCACGGTAACCACCGCAGATGTCCATCCGCCGCTGTTCTATATGCTACTTGGCGCCTGGCAAAACCTGGTCGGGGTGAACCTGTTTGCATCGCGTTACCTGGCAGTGTTGCTGAGCTTACCGGTAATCCCGCTCATGTACGTGGTCGCGAATGTGTGGGCGCGCGATATCCGTCGAGGCAACGAAGCGAGCGCCATGCGCTCCCCCCACGCTGCACGCCTGGCGCTCATTGCCGCCGCGCTGGTGGCCTGGATGCCGCTGCTGGTTTATTACAGCGCGGTCATACGCATGTATGCGCTTGCGCCGACGTTCGTCCTGTTGGCGACGTGGGCGGCCCTGCGATTGGTGAAAGGTCGGGCGACCTGGGCGGTGGTGCTTGCGTTTGTGCTGGGCGCAACAGGCGCGATGCTGACGCTATACCACGCAGCATGGTCATTGGCTGGTCTGGGTGTTTATGCTGCAGCGCTGGCGGTGTTTGCCGCAACCAGGACGCGCCAGCAGCAGCATCTGCGGCAGCGGTTAGAGCGGCTGCTGTGGTTTGGGTCAGCCGTGGTGATGGCACTCATTGCATATATCCCCTGGGCTGTATATGCGTTACCCCAATTGCAAGAGCGCGCTGCCGCGGAAACGGGCAATGTTGCCCAACAGTACCCGGTGAGCTATTTCCTCACTATTGGTATACGCGATCTGACCATGTCGCAGCAGGTGGGCAATGTGGGTGTCGTTGTGATTGCCGCCATCGTGCTGGCTGGGCTGGCGGGCTGGGCGTATCGCCGGTCACCATTTTCCCATGTGATGCGGCTGGCCTTACCGGTGTTGATGATCGCTTTCACCATGGTCGGCGTGGCAGCGGCGGCGCGGAGCTGGGCTTTTAATGCGCGTATGTTGGTTTGCGCGGCGCCTGCGCTGGCCCTGCTCCTGGCATGGTCGATCGACCACCTGGCGAACCACTCTCGCCCGCTGGCAGTTGTGGCCTGCCTTGCTCTCATCGGCGTTTACTGGAACACCAGCACGGGGTTCGTCTACGCCAAGACGCTGGAGGTGTTCGACCCCTATAACCCCCACACTTACCAACAGCACATCTCGCCGCAAGCCGATGCGCGTGACATTGTGTTCTTTAACGTGTTAAGCCCGGCCGGGTTTTATGCGTTGGATCGCAGCGCTACAGATCCTGTCTGGTCCTATGCGCTTACCTGGGATCCTGTGATTGAGCCGCGCGAACGTTGGGAGGAACGCATCACGCTGGCGGCGCGGGACCACGCACGCCTGTGGGTGGTGCTGTATCGTGGCCTCGCCGGCAAGAACGGGGATTTGAGGGGCTGGCTCGATTCGACCTTTTATCCTGCGGCCGCAGAATGGGGCGAAGAAGACGTCTTCTACGGCTTGTATGGGGTGGCGCGAGAACCACTGGTTTCAGGTGAAGGTGCGCAGACGCATTGGCGGAAGGCGGACGGCTTTGACCTGGAACTGCGCTCAGTGGAACTGCCCAAATCTGTGCGCGCGGGTGATATCATCCCGGTATCGCTCACGTGGTTGGCTCATGTGCCGCTGACACAGAACTACAAGATATTCATTCACGCATTTGACAGCAACGGCTCACTGATCGCTCAGCATGACGCTCAGCCGCTGAACGATTTGCGCCCGATGTCGTCGTTGCCTGTAGGGGAGGACGTGGTCGACCACCATGGTCTGTCCTTGCCGCCTGATTACAGTGGGCAATTGAGTGTTGTCGCCGGTATCTACGACACTGCGACAGTCGAACGCATTCGGAATGAACAAGGCCAGGAGACGGTCGAGATTGGGAAAATCGAAGTGTTATCCCAACAAGACCCCTAAAAGGACATACGGGGAACGTCGTGCGCGCCGCACCCTACTCAAAGTAATACGTCATTTTCTGAAGGTGCAAAACCGGGTCAATGTACTCCACACGCACCTTAGCGGGCACACTCAGGTTAATTGGCGCGTAGTTGAGGATGCCGGTGATCCCGCTGGCGACCAGCAGATCCGCCACCTGCTGCGCATACTCGGCTGGCACGGCGATCATGGCGTGCCGCACATGGTTTTCTTTTACAAAGGCAGGAATTTCCCTGTTGTCATGGACGATGAAGGGCCCGACCTTGGTCCCAATCTTGCTGGGGTCGTTGTCGAACGCGCCGATGACACGAAAGCCACGCTGGGCGAAGCCGGTGTAACTGGCGACGGCGCTGCCGATATTGCCTGCACCCACGATGATCAACGGCCACTCTCTGTTCAGATGCAGGATGTGGCGCAACTGATCGTGCAGGCCGGCCACGGAATAGCCGGTTCCCTGTTTGCCGAACTCACCGAAGTGCGACAGATCCTTACGGATTTGGGCCGAGCTGATGCCCAGCCATTCGGCCAACTCATGCGACGAGGTGTACTGCTTGCCACTCGCCTGCATGGCCGATAGTGCTCGCAGGTAGATGGGCAAACGCCCTACGACAATATCCGGTACGTCCTGTAGATTATTCCCCATCGCTCGTTATTGCTCATCAGTTGACGATTCACGCTTCATGTGCGACCACGACACAGCCCGGCTTGGCCACAGAGGAACGACACAAACCGGTTTGCGCGCCGGCAACTTGCATGGTAGCACAAGCCTGCTGCTACTGCAAGAATCGACGCAAAGCTATAATCCCTTCCACACAGGCAGCGCTGTGCAGGCAATATTACTGCGGGAAGAAGATGCCGTAGAAATTGGATGCCTGTATTAAGACGACAGGTAACACGTCATGAAAACGAATCGCCGTCATGCTCCCGTTGTACGTCCTTCAGTGGTCTTTTCCCCTAATTTGGCAGATGGTATCAACGCCATGGCCGATGCGGTAAAGCCCACCATTGGCCCTTTGCCACGCCTCGTCGGCGTCGAACGGATGAATCGCTCACGCATGCCAGAAATTCTTGACGACGCAGGGGTGATCGCCCGCCGTATCATCCAGATTGAGGATCAGACTGCCGATGTGGGAGCGATGATGCTGCGCCACGGCATGTGGCGGATGCATGAGCGCATGGGCGATGGTGCTGCGACAACGGCAGTGCTGGCCCAGGCCATCATGCAGCATGCGGTGCGCGGCGTCGCCGCCGGTATGCACCCAATGTGGCTGCGCCGGGGGATCGAGACAGGCGTCGCGACGGTTGCTGGTGAGTTGCGCCGTCTTGCCAGGCCGCTACCGCCTGGTAAAGCGGGTCGCGCGCTGCTGGCATCGCTGGCGCATTCGCTCTCCGCCGACAGTGAATTGATGGATGCACTTGTCCAGGTGGTGAACCAGATTGGCTCCGAGGGCGCTGTGGAAGTAGTTGTCAACGAACGCCGCACCATCGATCGCGAGTTCATCGAAGGTGCTATGTGGAACATGGGTTGGGTTTCCCCTGCGTTTCTTACCGACCGATTGAAGGGAATTGCACGCCAGGAGGATGTCAGCGTCATCCTCTTTGATGGCAAGATCGAAACAGGGCGACAGGCGGCTGATAGCATTCGGCGGTGGTCCGAGCTAGGGATCCAGTCAGTCGCTCTGGTGGTGAACGATGTGGCGGAAGAAGCGCTTCAAGTGTATATCCAGGCTCACCTGCAAAAGTTGCTGGGTCTAATACTGATCAAACTGCCTATTGTGGGCGATGAGAAACTGACTGCTTTGCAGGACATCAGTGCGTTGACTGGTGCTCGTATCCTGTTTGATATTGGCGAACTGATGGCGCTGCAACAGGAGGATGCTGGATTCGCGCGCCGGATGTGGTCCACGGCGATAAAATTCGGGATCATCGCAGGCGCGCGCAATGGCGAAATGTTGCGCGCTCGTGCTGATGCAGTGCGCACAGCTATTGCCAACTTCAACGACAAGAAGGAATGGGAGCAGTTGCGCAAGTTGCGTTGGCGACTCGCCCAATTGACGGGTGGGATAGCGGTGTTGCAGATTGGCGCGGTCACACGGTCTGCCGCCGATAC
>JAMDDR010000232.1:0-6031 GCA_023488685.1 Chloroflexota bacterium
GACGGTTCGCTTCCTGGAGTAAAGGCTTCAGCCGGAATGTCGCGGTCTCGATAACCCCAAGGACTCAGCAAGATGACGTAACCGGCAAAAGCTGCCTTTGCTGTGGACAGATTACCCCGGAATCTTACATCGCCAGCCCACTGGAATCACCACGCCGGAGTCGGAGCGATTCGCCTCATACCGGCAAATCGGCATAGATGCAGGTGTAATTGTGATAGCGCGCCGCGGACAGGCGCCCTTGTTCTACCGCCGTGCGCACCGCACAATCCGGCTCGTGCAAGTGAGAACAATTGTTGAAACGACAGCCCTGCGCCAATCCCGCCAGATCGGGATAGAACCCGAGCAACTCCTCGCGCTTCAGCGCATGCAAGCCAAACTCGCGCACGCCCGGGGTATCGACCACAAAGCCGCCCATCTGCAACGCGAGCATCGTGACCTGCGTGGTGGTGTGACGACCACCTTGCAGGCGGCTACTGATGGCGCTGGCACGCAGATTCAGACCCGGCTGCACAGCAGATAACAACGACGACTTCCCCACCCCCGACAGCCCTGCCAGCACGGTCGTCTTTGCACGCAGGACATCGCACAGTTCAGCCACGCCGGCGCCGCTGAGCGCGCTGGCGAACAGAACGGGATAACCCAGCGCAACGTATGGCTGCAACGCCGCCTGGCACACAGCCACATCGACGGCCAGGTCGATCTTGTTGATACAAACGATGGGCGTGAGATGATAACGCTCGGCGGTGATCAGGTACCGGTCCACCAGCTCCAGCCACAATGCCGGCTCACTCCAGGAACCGATGATCAGCAACTGGTCGGCATTGGCCACGATCACCTGCTGCAAATGGCCATAGAAGACATCCGGCCGCACCAATGCGCTGCGGCGTGGAAAGATAGATTCCACCACACCCTGATCCACGCCCTGCGGCGTAATGATCACCTCATCGCCGACCGCCACGACATTGGTGTAACCGGTATCTGTGGCGCTCAACGAACCGCGCAGATTGCAGATACGGCTGTGACCGCCAACTTCGACGCGGCACAGGCTACTGCTGATTTCGACCACGGTCGCGCGCACTCCGTCTGGCACGCCCTGAGACATCGCGAGAGGTGATGTTTCATCATCACTGACGATATCGTCATCCGCAAGCTCGGTGAGCGCTGCCGCGAACTGGGTGCGCCGCCGCTCCTGCTCGCCCACAGGCATCACGCGCTCAGTCTGCGGCAATTCATTCTCGTCGAGGTCATCCAAGTCACCCGGCTGCCATTCCCGTTCCCGCGGTGGCTTTGGCTGGCGGTTACGTTTGATTTGCTTGCTCACAAGTCGCATTTGCTTGGCAGCCTGGTGGTGCTGCCAGCGTTTTTGTTCACGATTAGTCACGGCTGATTCATCCCAATTGGTTGATTCTGCATTCAATACGCGGTGATGGCGCAGCGCCGGTGTAGTCACGGCAGCCATCGACGTTAAGCTTCCGACAAATCAGCAGCTCAGCCGTTATTCGCAGGGGAGGGATGCGTGGAGCGTTCAGCCCGTGTGACGGGGGTCAGGCATTCCATCCAACCGGAATGTGGTAAGCGTGAGCTGCGTTGTGGCGCAGTTCAAGGACTGATCGTTCTGCCATATTACACTTACCTCCTTTCCGATGGTGTCATGCCTGTAACAGCATGCGGTTGTAGTGTAGGTAAAAATCCATCTTTGTCAAATGCATCATCTCCGGGGGGTGTATTTCGCGAAAGTGGCAACCTGAGGGGTGACCCCCTTTCGTTTTTTGGGTGTCCTTGGCGGTTGGCCTAGCGTTCGGTTGTCAGCAGTTGTCAGGCCGCTTCTGACAACAGTTGTCAGTTGTCAGTTGTCAGTAGGCCCTGACATCTGATTGGCAGACCGTTTTGACATCTGAAAGCCCAGATGTGGGCAAGCTGTATCGGCATGTATGCCGCGCTTGCCCTACACCACGCGGCAGGGAAGCCCATTGGGCCCCAAATTGAAATGCACCCGTATACGGTATACAGAGGGTGCGCGTAAAAGTTTTGCGCGACCTCGTTTCGCCGGCACGCAGGCCGGCCGCTACGTCATAGGCAAGGGGGGTGCGCGCACCCGTGGGACTGCACGGGCGCGACTGGCCGGTACATAGGCCGGCCGCTACGCATATACCAGGGGATGAGCGCACCCGCGAGATTGCACGGGCGCGACTGGCCAGCACAACGCGCCGGCAACCGCAAGGGTTACCGGCGCGCACCCAACTTTTGGGGCAGGGACTCGCGTTTGTCGTGTCGCTGCCGTCACGCACCCACACGACGCAGGTACAGCACGGACGCGCCGTCGAAGGGCGCGCTGAGCGCGTGCCGGGCGTCGCCCTTGAGCACACCGCCCTGATGGGTCTTGCCTGTGGCGGGGTCAAACCACTCAGCCTGGTACTCGCCGGGCTGCCCTCGTAAGGTCAGACCTTCAGAACCACCTGCCGGGAAGAAGCACAGGTACTCACGCCCCGGATCAGCCAGGCAGAAGCCCGACGTACATAGATCGCCGTGCGGCACACATGCGTTCAGATCCATCTTCTGCGCAAAGGCACGTGCGTAGCCCAGGTTGCGCCGCATGTCGTCCCACGCATAGTAGTAGCGCTGGTTGCGTGTGACGCTGCCGTCCTGGTAGTAACTCAACTCGCCGGTGATGCGCTGCCACGCGTCCATGAACAGCACGTTGAGACCGCGGGTGAAGCTCTTCCACACCCACTGCGTTTCACTGCCGTGGCCCCACAGGTGGTCGGTGTCGCTAACGATCACCTTGCGGCCATCTCCCGGCGGCGGGTTGTAGCGGTACTCGAACATCGTGCCATTGCTGGGTGAGATCCAATCAGCGCAATTTTCAAACAGAATTGCGTTATCCTGGTCGCCGCCCTCGGCGGTGATGCCCACCGGGTGCTGCTTGGGCATGGCCGCTTCCACTTCGTGCGCAAAGTTGGCGATATGGTCCATCCAGTCGAACGCCTCCTGGCGGTTTGGCACCTCGTTGCACACTTCGTAGAGCACGTTGTCGAGATCGTTGACGGTCTCAATGATCTTGCGGATATATGCCTTCTGATGGTGCAACAACTGTGGGCAGTTGAGTGAATGGAAGTCCCACGCCCGGACGTTGTCCACCACCGGGTTATCGGTGATGCCGTTGACGTTGTTCGCCGGATTCATTGGGTGGAATGTCCACGGGTTATTGTGCGGCTCCGCCCACCTGATGCCCCAAGCCTCGAAGAACATGATGGAGGCATAGATGCCTTTTGCGCCGGCCATCTCGATGCGCTCGCGCAAACGCTGAAAGTAGTCCTCATTCCACTTCGTCAGGTCGAACTTGGGCAACCCATCGTTCGCCAATCCAGGGCCGGTGCGCAGATACGGTTGCGGCGTAAACACCGTTGGAACGTCGTTCCAGGGCGCATTCTTCACCTGCTGCCATTGCCAAAAGCGCATGAAGTTGTGACCGTAGTCGGCCAGCATGGTGACGAACCCAGCGTAATCGGTAATGATGGGCGTCTCACCCTCAAGCCACATATCCTGCATCACTGCCCAGGTGTGCGAACCGGTCAGATAGATGGCCCGGCCGGTATCATCCGTGAAGTAACGCGGGTTGGCGGGATTGCGTCGCAGTGGGCCATGGAAATAGTCTGTGTGTTTCATCATTTCTCCTGGATTGTCCTGTCTACACAGCGCCGGAAGTCGTATGTTGTGCTGTGGGGTGAATTTTACGATTTCGCCCCGTTTTCCGGCGCATCCAAAGGTTCAAGCTTCTCGTCCTGTGCTTCGAGTGCGGGACTGGCCGTACGTTCGATTTGCCCACGTCGCTGCAACCAGCGCGCGACCAGCCAACACAGCGCCGCCCAGGCCGCGCCGGCAGTCCAGCCGCCCAGCACGTCCGTCGGCCAGTGCACACCCAGGTATACCCGGCTTACCCCAATCACGAACGTGAGCAGCATTGCCAATCCCAACAGGTAGGCTTTCAATCGCCGGCCTGGCTGGATGCGCGCCAGCAGCGTACCCAGGGTGAGATAGGTGACAGCCGATAGCATGGAATGGCCACTGGGGAAGCTGGAGGTGTACACATAAGCGCCGTGCGGCACGAGATCGGGGCGGGGACGACCAAATCCTTCCTTCAGGAGTATGCTCAACAGCGCACCTCCACCCACCGCCAGCAGGACAAATAACATGGTGCGATACTTTCGCAACAAGTACAGATAGCCGGCGACGGACAGTGTCACGAACGACAGCACACCCAGGCCACCCAACGCGGTGAAGTCGCGCGCCATTTCCTCAACAGTGGGTGGTCCGAGCGGATCGGTGATATCAGCCGGATTACGCAAGGCGAGCAGCAGCGCACGATCGAACGCATTCGTATCACCTTCCACCACCTCACCGGCAAGCTCGCCAAAGACCAGGATACTCCCAGCCACCAATACCAGCACGAGCAGCGGCGTTATTTCATGCCGGCGCAGCCACGCCAACCCCCTGGTCAGCCGTGGCACCATCATGGCCAGGGCTGCACTCGCAGCGGTGGACGGGACTCCTCCGTGCGATCGGTGGCAGGCGGCGGTTGCGGTGACAGCCGTGCCACTTCGGCATACAGGTCCGCTGTCATCTGCACGTTCAGCGCGCCCAGCGTACTCTCAAGCTGTTCCAGGTTGCGTGCGCCGATGATGGGTGCCGTCACAGCCGGGTGCGCGGCCACCCACGCCACAGCCAGTGCGGCGGGGGCATAACCACGCGCCCGCGCAAAGGCATCGAACTGTACTGCCACATCACGCATCCATTCGTCGCCATAGCGCCTGGCGTAACCCTGATTTTCAACGATGCGCCCCGCCACCTGCTGATCGGGTTTGTACTTGCCGGTGAGAAACCCACCGCCCAGCGGGCTGTAGGTGACCACGCCCAGGCGTTCCGATTCTGCCAGCGGCAGAATCTCCACCTCGGCCTGGCGCTTGACCAGGTTATACATGGGTTGGATGACCCTGAACCTGCTCCAGCCGGCACATGCGGACACACCCAGCGCCTTCGCCACCTGCCATGCCGTGAAGTTACTGGCGCCGGTGTACAACACCTTGCCTTGCGCCACCAGGTCATCCAGCGCGCGCAGTGTATCCTCCAGAGATACGGTCGCATCAAACTGGTGCAGGAAATAGATGTCGAGATGGTCAGTGTTCAGCCGGCGCAAACTGGCCTCGACGGCAGCCATGATGTTACGGCGCGAGTTGCCGCGCGCGTTCAGATCGTTGCCCATCTGGCCAAAGACTTTGCTGGTGATGACGAGCTCTTCACGGCAACCCGCCATCAATTCGCCCAGGATGCGCTCGGACTCACCGCCAGCATACACGTTGGCGCAGTCGAAGAAGTTGATGCCTGCATCGCGGCAACGCTTGAATAGCGCAGCGGCGGCCGGCCGGTCCGCCTCACGCCCGAACGTCATCGTGCCCATGCACAGGCTGGACACCTGTATGCCCGTATCACCCAGGAAACGATACTGCATCTTTCACCCCTACAAGGTTTTTATCTATCCAGTGTTCGAAGGTAATGGATACACTCCGGCGCCACCGCCTCATAGTCGTGCTTATACAAATCCAGTGCCAATCCGCCCTGGAAGCCAGCCCGCATCAACGCGGCGATGTAAGCATACAACTGCATGTCGCCTTCCCAGGGCAACAAATGCTCGTGCACGCCGGTCTTCATATTCTCAATGTGGCAGTGCACTATTTTCCCACCGAGTTGATGGATGGAGGCAATCGGGTTGGGGTCGCATAGAAAGGCGTGCCCCAAATCCAGGTTGGCGGCCAGGTGCGGGGAAGGAATGGCCTCAAACAGGCGCAACAGCTCTTGCGTGCTGCCGACGATGAAGCCCGGCTCAAACTCCTCTGCCAGCACCACGCCATGTTCGGCAGCGACAGACACCAGTTCGCGCGTGCGTGCGACCATACGGTCCCATTCCACGCGGTCACCGGCACGTTTGGCGGTGCCGGCGAACACAAACAGGTTCGTGCCGAACTGGGGAGTCAGG
>JAMDDR010000232.1:6041-6411 GCA_023488685.1 Chloroflexota bacterium
TTTCGTCTGCTCGAACAACGCGTCGTCGTAGATGTAATCCTTGTGGTAGCTGACCGAGTACGGCGCAAGTCCCAGTTCGGCGACCTTGTGGCGCACCGCCTCAATGGTCGCAGCGTCCAGCAGATCCGGCGCCAGATCGGCGTTCTCCAAACAGATCTCCACACCATCAAAACCCAATTGTTGGATGACTCCGAGACAGCGCAGGATTGGGTACTGCGCCAGCGGCTGTGTGCGTGCCAGTATTTTCATGGTTGTTCCTCTGCTTCAGAAACCCGATTTCTGACTTGCCAGAACCCCGACCTGCTGCGTTTAGAAATCGGGTTTCTCTCCTTCTCTCACAAGGTGCTCTAAGCCACTTTGCGGATGCGCA
>JAMDDR010000280.1 GCA_023488685.1 Chloroflexota bacterium
CTTGAGTGGGTGAGGTCAAATGGAATTTGCCAAGTCGCGAGCCTCTGTCCGGAAGAGGCGTAGGGTGGGTAAGGTGCAAAGAGAGGAGATCAGGAACTTCTATCTCTTCATCTCGCCCTGGTTCATCGGGCTATTGGTCTTTGTTGCGTTTCCGATCGTCTACTCGTTCTATCTGAGCTTCACCGATTACAACGTGGTCAACCCACCTGTTTTTACAGGCATTGCGAACTACGATCGCCTCTTGAACGATCCCATCTTCTGGAAGAGCCTGGCAAACACTGCGATTTACACACTCCTGCATATTCCGCTGTCGCTTCTGATCTCACTCACGCTCGCCTTACTCATCAACCGTCCTATCGCAGGGGTGTCCTTCTTCCGGGCTGTCTACTACTTGCCCAGCATTCTTCCCATCGTCTCCACCTCACTCATGTGGGTGTGGATTTTTAACCTGAAATGGGGCGTTCTTAACGCGTTGATCAGTGCTGTGGGCTTGGAGCCGGTTCCCTGGTTGGGAACCGAATTCTGGGCCAAGCCGGCGCTGGTCCTCATGAGCCTTTGGTGGACCGGCGGCAATATGATCATCTACCTGGCGGGATTGAAGGATGTGCCCCGGGAGTTGTACGAAGCCGCTGAAGTCGACGGCGCCAACGCTTGGACATGCTTTCGGCGCATCACACTCCCCATGATATCCCCCACGATTTTGTTCACGGTGATTACAGGCATTATCGGAAGTTTCCAAGTGTTCGCCCAGGCTCAACTGATGACGCGAGGTGGCCCACAGGATGCAACCAGGTTTATGGTGCTATATCTGTACGAAAACGCCTTCCGTTTCCTGCGCATGGGTTATGCCTCGACACTGGCTTGGGCATTGTTCCTCATCGTTCTCATCCTCACAGTCCTGGTGCTGAAGTTCTCTTCTCGGCAGGTGTATTATGAGTTTGACGAGAAGAAGTAGCTTTCCCCCCGCAAGCCAATCCAGACAGCGGGTCATTGGCAATATCGCGACGTACATCGCGTGTGGCATCATCACAGTCGTGTTCATCTTTCCCACACTGTGGATGATAAGCACCTCTTTCAAGGATGTGGCGCAGGTCTATCAGATTCCGATGAGTTGGTTGCCTGATCCCGTCATGTGGGATAACTACGGCAATGCACTTGACGCTATGCCGTTTTTTAACTACGTGCGCAACTCGCTGTTCATCGTCATCGGCTCCACGTTTGGGACTCTCCTGTCATGCTCCCTGGTAGCTTACGGTTTCGCCCGCTTCAGGGCTCCAGGCAAGGATGTCCTGTTTCTGATTGTCTTGTCGACAATGATGCTGCCATACGCGGTGACGATGATCCCCCAGTTTGTCATGTTCAGTACATTGGGTTGGGTCAACACGTTCAATCCGCTCATTGTGCCGGCGTTCTTCGGCAGCCCTTTCTTCATCTTTCTGTTGCGCCAGTTCTTCTTGACCATCCCACGTGACCTGGACGAAGCTGCCAAAATGGATGGCGCTTCAGCATTGGGTATTTGGTTCAAGATCATCTTGCCCCTTGCCAAACCGGCCCTTGTCACTGTTGCTGTGTTCTCAATCATCTGGACCTGGAACGACTACCTGGGCCCTTTGATCTACCTTTCCGGCAAGGACAGCTATACGGTCGCGGTGGGGCTGGCCTTTTTCCAGGGCGAACACTCCACTGATTGGGGTATGTTGATGGCGGCCTCAACCATGGCGGTGATCCCCTCGCTCATCATCTTCCTATTAGCCCAAAAGTATTTCGTACAGGGCATCGCGACGTCCGGTTTGAAGGGCTGAATTCGCTCTTCATCCTTGCCGGTGCTCACACGTTCCAATGGCGGCTCGTGTCGGAACGATGTGCGTTCCCGCCGAGCCGGCAGTGCCTGGGAGGTATACAAAAATGGAGAAACTCGGTTCGACGACACGAGACGAGAACGGATTGGCGATCGCGAACGACTATCTACGCCTTGTATTTGCCAGTCACAAGGGTAGCCCATACCTGTCGGGGCTTGGCGCCGTAGCTCCGGACCAGCACGATTGGATTGCAGCACGCGCGTCGCAGCCCGCGCCCCTGTGGAAGGCGCGATTCCTGCATGAGCATTTCCTGCCTCCCGACGCCAGTTCGCGCAGCCGTTGGGACATGCGCTTGCAGGAGGAATGGATCGACGTCGACAGCTTCGCTCCCGCTCACTTCAGCAGCTCACTGGAGAAACACGACGGCGCCAGCGTGTTGACGCTGTGCTGGGAAGGCATCGCGCTGGCCGGGATTGCGGACACGGTCGATGTGGCCGTGCAGGTCGCGCTGGCCGGCGATAGTCGCGTCAGCCGGTGGTCGGCACGGGTGGATAACCACGCCATCCGGTTTGGGCTGTGGCAGTTCACCTTCCCCGTGATCGGCAACCTCGTGGGCGATGACGGCGTAACGCTGGTTGTGCCGGCGGGGTGGGGGAAGGCGGTGTCACATCCAGCGCAGCACGCAGACACCTACACCGGCCATTACCCTTCGGGTGGGTGTGTGCTGCAGTTGGTCTGTTTGACGGATGGGAATGAAACCCTGTACCTGGCTGCAGAGGACCCGCAAGCCTATTTCAAGCGGTTTGAGCTGATGGGCAACGCCGTCGACGACACCATCCAGTATGCTGTCGTGCAGTACCCTAATGACATGGGTTATATGCGGAATTCTTATACCACTCCATACCCGGTCAGTGTCGGCGTTCTACCGGGTGACTGGTACGCTGCCGCCAAGACTTACCGGGCCTGGGCGTTGACGGCGCCGTGGACAGCCGGTGGAAAGATCGAGACGCGCACGGACACAGAGCAGTGGATCAAAGACAACGTGGTATGGGCCAACTGCAACGCCATGGACCCGGATATGGTGGCTGAGGTCGTGCGCGATGTCAGCGCCTTCGCCCGCTATCTGCAGGTGCCGGCTGCGCTGCACTGGTACTCCTGGCATCAGATTCCGTTTGACGATCATTACCCGGAATACTTCCCCACCAAACCGGGGTTCAAAGAAGCTGTGGCGGAACTACAGAAGGCCGGGGTGCACGTCATGCCCTATATCAATGGCCGGCTGTGGGACTCGCGCACCGAGAGCTGGTTCGCCGATGGCGCTGCGGATGCGTGCAGCAAGGATCGCGCCCAACGCATGTATGTTGAGAGCTATGCCTCCAGGGTGGTGCTCACCGCCATGTGCCCGACGACACCGCTGTGGCAGAACAAGATCAGTGGCATTGTGGAGCGCCTGGCTGGCGAGTATGGTGTGGATGGGGTCTACATCGACCAGATCGGTGCGGCTTCCCCGAACCTGTGTTTTGACCGCACGCATGGCCACGGCACGGGTGGGGGTGATTACTGGGTGCTCGGGTACGAGAAGCTGCTGGCACTCGCCAAGGCAAAAGGCAAAGCGACCGGCAAGGCGTTGATCCTGACCACGGAGGATGCGTCCGAGTCCTACGGCGCACAGCTCGATGCTTTCCTGATGTGCAACTCCACCCAGCCCGGGCTGGTTCCGCTTTACCCGGCCATCTACTCGGGCATCTTCCTGACCTTTGGTCGCTACATGTTCGAGGAGGACCTGGCCGACCCGGCTGCGTTCCGCACCAAGCTGGGACAGATGTTCCTGTGGGGGGCGCAGCTTTGCTGGATGGCGGCGGGCTTCATCTTGAAGGAGCAGCACGCCAGGGATGCGGCGTTCCTGCGCGAACTGGCGCACGCCAGGGCTGACAACCAGGCTTACCTGGCGTTTGGTGAACTGGTGCAGCCGCCGCGGATCGATAGCCGGATCGATAGGCCGCTTCCGGAGATCAGGACGAAGTGGTGCATGTGGAATCCCGAGGCGGACTTTGCCATCCAACCCATGATGGACGTCACGATGTCCGCGGTGGAGGTGTCAGCCTGGCATCACAGCCGTGAGGATCGCTGGGGACTGTTCTTTGTGAACATGGCTGAGCAGGAGCAGGAAGTTGCCTGGTCGTTCCCACTGGAGGCGGCGGGCACGTGGCAGGCGCGCGAGCAACGCACGAACGTCCCGTGTGAGCTGGCATCTGGTGATGGCCTGGCGCGAGGCGTCGTGAAGGTTCCAGCCTTGGGCGTGCGGGTCGTCGAATTGTTCAAGGCGGTGTAATCAATGAGGCTCTCCATGCCCGCAAGCCGTGCGTTCGCATGGCCTGCGGGCGTCTGATCGAGCTTCTCGATTTGGGTGAATGTGGGCGGATGGAATGCCGTAGCGGTGCTATCCGTCCACCAGGACCGTTCCTACATACTGTTGCACGAATGGCGCGAGTTCCTCCCATTCGATGCTGGTCTGCCGGCCCTGGTCGAACTCTTGTTGCACCCACGACTGGATGGCCTGCAACCCGGAATTGTCCTTGGCCAGTTCGACGCCCATGTGCTGGCGAATCAGGAAGATCAGCCCGGCCAGGCCGCTGTCTTTGGTCAGCGACACCTCCAGCGGGCGGCCCAGCAACCCTGGCACGTTGAACGGTGCGTACATCCACCAGAACTTGTTCAACCCGTCCGCATGGATCCCCGCGCGGGTGCGATGAGCATCCCGCCCGTAGAGCGGATATTTCGGCGGCACCGGTGCGCCAATGCGTTCGTAGAGTTCTGATAACTCATTCAGCACGGTGAAGTCCGGCGCCCCTTCACAAAAATAGCCCATCCCGATCAGGTGGAAGAGGATTGCTTCCAGCGGTGCGTTGCCGGTTCGCTCGCCCTTGCCGAGCGACACGCCATTGATGACGGCGCAGCCCGCGCGCACGGCTGCCAGGCAGTTTGCCACCACCAGCCATGTGTCATTGTGTGGGTGGAATTCCAGGTCCTCGGGTGACAGCCCCATGCCACGCAGCGCCTTGAAAATGAGCGGAATGCTGCGGGGGAGTTCCACCTCCTCGTAAGGCAGCCCAAGCCCCATCGTATCGCAGATACGGAACTTGGGACGCAGCCCGCTGGGGGCACAGATTTCTTGTACGGCCTCGATGAGCGGCTGGATGAAATCCATCGGCGCGCGTGTGGCGTCTTCCAGGTGTACCCGTGGGCGAATACCGGCCTCGACGGTGACACGCACCGCGTCGAGATAGGCTTGGGCAGCCTGCCGGCGTCCTCCGGGCTTAAACTTGTGGAAGGTATGATAATCCGAAGCCGACGCGAGCATTCCCGTTTCACGCACGCCCAATGTCTTGATGAGTTCAACATCCTTTGCTGTCGCGCGGATCCAGGTCGTCGGCTCGATGGGCGCGCCGCTGTGATAGCGCTCCAATGCACCTTCGAGCATTGCACGATCCGACTGGCGGTAGACGAAGAACTCAGCCTGCCGGATGGCACCGCTCTTGCCGCTGAATCGGCACAGGATGTCGTAAATGGCGAGGCCTTGCTCTACCGTCAGAGGTAATCCACCTTGCTGTCCATCACGGTGAGTCGTCTCGGTGGTCCAGACTCGCTGTGGCAGTGCGTCAGGGCGCTGCGTCCATTTGTATCGAGGGAACCCGTCACGGGGATAACTATCTAAAAAGTACTCTGGATTGGTCGGTTCAGATATCATCCTTCGATCCTGTGATTACTGGGTCTTTACAACAGGATAAGATCGTTTTAAAATATTGTCAATATTGATACTCGAATCAATATATCAACTAGACGTGATGAACCAGAAACGCTACCTGTCTGCGAAAGAAGCAATCACCCGGCTGGGGATCAGCGCAGCAACGTTGTATGCCTATGTGAGCAGGGGGCTTATCCGCAGTGAGGAGATTCCCGAGAATAGCCGCGAGCGTCGTTACCTGGCGGAAGATGTGCAAAGATTGGTCGAGCGAAAAGCGCTGCGCCGCGACCCGGCAAAAGCCGCGCGAGAAGCGCTCTATTGGGGTGCACCTGTGCTCGAATCGTCATTGACTTTGATTACAGATAACGGCCTGTACTATCGTGGCCACGATGCGTGTGAATTGGCCCAGCACTGTACCTTCGAGGAAGTGGCCTCTTTGCTATGGACTGAGTCCATGAGCAATGCCGCCGCTCTTTTTCACATTCCCTTTTCGTTCTCAGACCTTGTCTTGCCGAACGGCTCACCCATCCCGGTCATGCAGATCGCGTTGGCACTGGCCTCTGAGCGTGACCTGGGTGCCTATCATCTCGTGCCCGAGAGTGTGGCGCAGACCGGGGCGCGTATTCTGTGGTTGCTGAGCTATACGCTCACGAGAAGTACTGCTTTTGAACCGACGATCGCCGCAACCCTGGCCAAAGCCTGGCGTATCGACGCAGTGCGCCTGCTGAATGCGGCGCTTATCCTGTGCGCCGATCATGAACTGAATGTCTCATCGTTCTCGGCGCGTGTCATTGCATCTGCAGAAGCCACTCCCTACGCCGTCGCGTTGGGGGGGCTATCTGCTTTGCAGGGGTATCGGCACGGT
>JAMDDR010000588.1 GCA_023488685.1 Chloroflexota bacterium
CTCGAATACGCCCCTCATCCAACAAGTCGTCGACGTTCGTGGGGCGTTCGCCAACATAGCCGGCGAATCCTTGCGCTTGTTTGGGCAGGAAAGATAGATCCAGGTGCGAGCCATCGACACGATGAATCCTGGTCAGGTGCGTGGCTGTCTGAAGCATGCAATCGGCTAAATGAGCGGGGGTGAATTCCGGCTTGCCCTCGATATATTCGACGACCAGGTATGGCGTGGCGAAAATCCGGCTGGATGGATCGAGATAGTAAGGCGTTGGCGTGGCTAATCCCAGGGACTGCGTCATTTGCAGGAGCCTGAATTCGTCCTGCGCTGCATGCGGGTTTTGTTTGAGCGTCGCAGCACCAGGCCGGCGCCACGTTCGAAGCAACTTGCTGTGGGGGACAATCGTTTGAACCACCTGTTCAAACTTGTGGTGTTCCTGGGACACTTAGCCAAACCCCTTGAACCGCCGATCCGCCCAGCCCTGCGCATATTGAATCTGCATGATATAACGCACTCGTTCGGACAGATTCGGCGCACCGCGATGCCAGCATTGATGATTGGTCAAATAGATGTCCCCCGCTTTGCAGAAGACCGACTGGGGACCACGCCCTTCAAAAACCAGGCTTTCGTCCGGCGTTCGACCAGAGTAATGGCTGGTGGGCACGAACTGGGTCGGTCCATGCTCGATTTGGTCGATATCGCTGAGCGCAACCTGCACCGTCATCCAGAAGACAGGCATCCGAATGCGGGCGTCGAAGCGGGGAATTTCAGCGGGGAGCGGAAATTCCAGCACGTCGTCCACGTGCCAGTGAGAAATCGCCTGGCCCTGCCCATTTCGGATGACGTTCATGGCGTTGAATTTGGTGTCAGCGCCCAGGACGGCCTCGACCACCCGCAGAATCGACGGGTGCGCCGTCATGGCCTGAAAGAGCGGATCGAGCCTCTCGCAATACCTGAGCACAAACGCATTTCCAGCATACGAGCTGTGCTTGCTGGCTGGGTCGGGGTTGAGCGCAAACTCGTCCGTCTTCGCGCGCAGCGCGTCGACTTCATCGGCCGTCAACACCTTGGGAATGATCACGCAACCCTCGTGGAAAAACGCTGCGGCGAGCTCTGATAGATCCTGCGAATTGAGTGAAGCCGTATTAACGGTAACCATCTCGAGAACATCCTCCTAACACAATAAGCGTAAGGCAATCATAGCGTCTCTCATCGCCCCAATGGATGTCCAGTCTACCAACTTCGTTCGCCCCGTGTTGTGACATGTGACAAGTGACAACAGTTGTCACTGGTTGTCACACCGGCGGTGACCGTAAAACCCGGTTGTTGTTCGGAACAAATGTTCTAATCACAGAGCAAGTGTAGTTGCCTTCGAGTGATTTGTCAAGGGTAATGTGACGCGCACCCGCCGCGTACCCATATTGACACCATAGAACGTGTGTTCTACAATGAAGCAGTCCTTCGTCAGCGGATTGGGCAGAAGCACCGCTTTTGCGCCAAGCTGAGATTCATTGGGAGTGTTTGACAAGTTGTTAGACAAGTAAAGGGTAATCGTAAAAAGGTGACTTTGATGAAGATAAAACTAACCAGTGTGCTTGTAGACGACCAGGATAAGGCCCTTAAGTTTTACACGGAGGTGTTGGGCTTTGTTAAAAAAGCCGACTTCCCGGTCGGGCAATTCAAATGGTTGACGGTCGTCTCGCCCGAAGGGCCGGACGATATCGAGTTACTGCTAGAGCCAAACGACAACCCAGCCGCCAAGACGTTCCAGGAAGCCATTTTCAAGCAGGGGTTACCTTTGGCGATGTTTGCGGTTGAGGATATTCAAAAAGAGTACGAAAGGATGCAGAAGCTGGGCGTGGCGTTTAGCATGGCGCCAACAAACATGGGCCCGGTCACCGCGGCCGTATTTGATGATACCTGCGGGAATCTCATACAGCTCGTTCAGGCCTGATCAATCACCGCCGTCACAGAGCAGTGCGCATCTGAGGATGCACACTGCTCTGACTCACTACCTGACCGCCGGAAACCCTAACCGCGGCGCTGGCCAGTGCTATACGGTTAAACCTGGTCAGGCGGTCGACTGTGTCGCTCAACCCATTGCGTGAACGACTCCAGCGTCATTTCACCCCGAGCGATCATCTCGGCCATCCCAATCACGTCCTCCTGATCCATCCTCAGTACAAACCCGTTCACATCGAGAATGAGCCGGCAGACTTCCATCCCAGTGCGTTTATTGCCGTCGTGGAATACAGAGAGCCGGGGTTCATCAAGTTCTGATCGGCGTCGAAGAATTCACCGCCAAACTCAAAGATCATCCGGCGGTTCACGCCGACGATCTCGCCGGCAGTGGGTATCAGCGCTTTGCCAGCTCCGTCCATATCTCAGCGTGATCGACGATGCTGCGCTCAAGACTCGCCTTCACTTCGGGGCGCATGGTCTCATCGTATCGCGTCCCGGCGTTGGTCTCGGCATCCTGCTTCAAGGCCAATTCCCCGAGGCGGCTGTCGAGTGCGAAGTCCCTGCGAAGGAGCAGCCAGATCTCGCGCTGCACTTCCAAGGGCAACGTTTTGAAAGCCGTCACATAGACTTCGGCCAGCGCCGCGTGATCGGCTGTTCGGGCATGCATTTCCATTGCATCCATGCCAGTATTCTACCGCTCGCCGCCCGGCAAGGATGATATGAACAGCATCCATGCCCACGTCATATGTCAGGGGACGGTTACCCGCACCAGGTTTGACAACGTCGAGGATTGGTACACATCGTCCACACTGCGCATCGCAATGTAGTAAGTGCCCGCGCCCAGGTTACTCACGGTCAGGACCTCGCGCATGCCGGCGGCGGACGGTGTTAGTGCATGAACGATGCTCTGTGCGGAAACCCAGGTGGTCTCTGTCAACGGGGCCATGTGGTAACGAATATCGTAGCCGCTGGCCTGTCCCGACATCCCATCATCCCCAGGCGCTGTCCAGGTCAGCACGACGGTCTCGGCCGTGGCCGTCAGGACAGCCAGATCCGTAATCGTCCCCGGCGGGATCAAGTCCACAGGAATTTGCTCCCTGGAGTCCGGCGCCTGGCGCTGGTCAATCAGGCCATTACCGCCCCGGTCGATCTGCATCTGGAGGGGGCTGCCCTGGTAGACGGAAATGGTCGCCGTCGTCGAGACGCCCCACACCCCGGCGATGGAATAGACGGCACTCACGGCCACCCCGGTCTGCAGGTCCGGGTAACTCAGGGAGATTGTCAGCACTTGGGAAGCGGCCGGAGCGCCCAGCCCTGCAGCGGGCGCGCGATGGCGCAGCGTCACGGCGTAAACCGACGCCGGGGCAGGTTCATGAATGAGAATCGTGCGCCGGCCCGTGGCAGCATTGTCGAAGTATTCGGCGCTGCGAATGCTCACGTCGGGCTTCCCATCCTTCCAACGCGCATACTTCAGCGCAGGGAGTTCGAGGACCTGGACGTCGATGGGCACCGGGACAGAGACGCGGAGCTTGCCTATCCGATTGTGCGTCGCGTCCTCATCCCAGGCCAGGCTGTCACTCCACGCCAGGGGATCACGCCATTGCGGCCGGAGGTTGGGCCGGTCACAATTGGGCCAGGCGGACCCCCATACCGGCCCACGCGGCCCATCGTCCCCGTCGTTGACTACCGGGAGACAAGGCAATGGCCCCTGCGCACCCCAACGTCCTGCGAAGCCGAGCCAGTTCCCGCCCGCGCTCCCGCCCGCGTCCGCAGGCAAGAGCTGAACGGGCAGCGGGATTCGCTCGCGCACGGGCGATGGCCTATCGAAACAACCGAGTAAATTGAAATAGGGCTTGTAATAACTTGCATGCGAACCCAGCGCGACATAGACGACCGGATGATCCTCGGCGCCGACCCTGATCTGCTCGACATCCTCCCAGCGGCGGCGTGAGCCCCCGTTGTGCTGGGCAAAGGCGGTATAGACCGGCTGTTGGCGCTCGTCCAGCACTACCTGCATCATTTCCCAGTCGCCTTCGTGGTGGTTACACGCGCCAGGGTTGTCGTAGTAATAGAACCAGTATTGAATGGCGACCGGCCCGGCGCCGGCCGCTCGATAGATGCGTGCGTACACGAGCGGCAACACGTAAGGTTGAATCGCCCGCCGATAAACCTGCCTGATGTCTCCAGGGCCACGACCTGCCAGGTCGATCGACGTGGTGGGGCTGTTCCATTCCGGGCTGATGAGGTCATCCAGGGCAGGCTGTGTTTTTGTCATCGTACCGGCGGCGTTCAGGAGGACGGCTTTTCTGAGCGGGAGGGTGATTTCAATCGGGCGGTAGTCCTCATCGCGGTGGAAGGCCAGATAGGGCGCGAAACGGTCGGCCAGTGCCTGATCGGGATTGTCGGTGCTGAGGGTGACATCCAGCGAATAGAAGCAGCACGTGGCGGCGTTCCACACATCGACGGCGATCACATTCTCCCCCGGTCGAAGCATCGCTGCCGGGATCGCTTGAGATGGAATTTCGGTTGAACGCGCACACGTGGCGGCGCCATTCACACAACCGGGTTGCCGCCAACCATTGCCCCACGCGCCCAACAAATTGCCGTTGACGTAGACGGCCAGGCCATCGTCGGACGCGACGGACATGCTCAGCGACGATGTCCCATCCCAGGCGAAGCGCGCCCGGTAGTAGCGATCGTCCGCGCTCAGATCAAGCCCGCGGTCCGGCAGCGCCACGTCGCTCCATGGGCTGTCGTCGAACAGCGGGTGATGCCAGTCGTATCCGCCGGCATCCCGTGGGCCGGCCTGATCGCCCATCCAAACACTGGGGAGCTTTTTCCAGGAGAGGGCCAGGGGGGTTGGCGTTGTCTGCGCATGGCGCGACGCTGCCGCCGGCGCCAGCAGCGCCAGCCAGGTCAAGAGGGATACAGATGCAACAGCACACCATCTATCCATTTTGGCTCTCCGACTTCGGCGGGAAATGGCTCTCGCAAAGGCGCAAAGTCGCAAAGAGATTTTTTGGCGCCTTTGCGTCTTTGCGAGAGATTCCCATCTTATTCCGCAGTCGCCAGCAGGCGGATCAACCAGGACGTGCGCACTACCGGGAGCAACCCCCGCACCATCATGTAGAGGTGGTCAGGACCGCCCTTGCCGCCGCTGCCCCAACGCTGGCTATCCTCGAAGAACAGGAGCACCTCGCGCGCCCGGCCTGGGTCCACCAGGTCCACCGGTTTGGCGCAGCAGAAATACGCCAGCCTGGCCGCCCGCCCTTGCTCATCTTCCATGCCGAAGTAGTCGGGCTGCAGCGCCAGCCGGATCGTCTCGGTAGTGGTGTTGCGAACCGCCAGCAGGACCCGATAGCCGTATTGGTTGTCGCCCAACTGGACGAAGGACACCTCCCGCAGTTCCAGCAGTTGTGTCGTCGCGGTGACCTCTGCGCCGGGCTGGATTTGCGTCTCCATTTGCGCTTCGACGCTCAGCACCTGCAGGGTCGTGAAGTTCGGTGGTGGGACCTCCGTCGGGATGGGGGTTGGACTGGGGATTGGTGTGGGCGATGGCGGCGGTGCGGTTGGCGTTGGCGTGGGCGGTGCCGTCGGCGATGGCGGCAGCGGCGTCTGTGTCAGCGCTGGCGCGGCCGGCTGGTTGGCGCCGCGCAAGAGCAGCGTGACGGCAAGGACGACGAGCAGCAAGCCGGCCAGGCCGCCCACGGCCACGATCAGCGTGCGCTGTTGAGACGCCGGTGCCGGCGGTGCAGGGCTCGGCTGGGAGGGGCCGCCGCGCACCAGCTCGCCCAGGCGCTGCTGGTATTGCTCGGGGCGGGTGGCCTGGAGCGCCGCGAGCAAGGCGGGCATGAGCTCACGCCGCTGGCAGTATTCGATCAACCGCTGCACCTCTTCGGTTTTGCTCATCCCGCTGCCGAAATCATTGGCGACCTCCGGGAAGTGATCGAAGCAGAAGATGTCCAGCTCCTCATCGCTAAACACCTCGCCGAGGAACTTGCGGATATCGGCCGTCGAGTAGCTCATCGTCCCCTCCCCGTGCATCCTCTCGGACACCCTCCCCAGGCGCCCTCGCTATTACCCATTCCAACCCAATCCATCACACCATCACAGCGTCACGCCCCTTTTACGGCTCGCTCCCCGCATTGTTCCACGCGCTGAACCGGCAGAACCAGGGCGTATCCCTATCCCTACCCCTCTCCTGCAACACGTAGTATAGGATAGCACTTTGACGGTTGATCCAGCGATTCAGTCTGCGCCGACAATACCAACCGTCCGACCACCCTCGCCAGAACAAACGTGCTAAAATCGGCGCGTTCGCTCAAGGTGGCGGCGAGAGAAACCTATATGGTGACAGGTGTCACCCGACGTAACTGTAGCAGCCTTATAACTGCGAAGTAGACGAGGTGACACCCGATGAAAGCAGATGAACTGGATCGACGGCGCGG
>JAMDDR010000463.1 GCA_023488685.1 Chloroflexota bacterium
GTAGCCATCATTACCCAGCACTGGATGCACGCGCCACAGGCGGTGCAGGCGCTGCGTGCAGGCAAGCACGTGTACTCTGCCGTGCCAGCCGGCGTCACGATTGAGGAGATCGCCGAACTGGTGAAGACGGTCGAAGCCACCGGCAGGATCTACATGATGGGTGAGACCAGCTACTACTACCCGAATGTGGTCTACTGCCGGCTGCAGAACGCACGGGGTGCGTTCGGGCGCGTGGTGTTTGCCGAAGCCGAGTACTACCACGACTGGGATCATGGCGTGTATGATGTGGCGAAGTGGCGCGGTGGTGAACGCTGGCGCGAGCTGGCCGGCGGGCCGCCCATGTATTACCCCACACATTCGATCAGCCAGGTGGTGTCGGTCACCGGCGCGCACATGACGCACGTGGCGTGCCTGGGCATCGTCGATCATCACGAAGATGGCCTTTACAGGGCCGATGTGAATCTCTGGCACAACGTGTTCAGTAACGAGTCGGCGCTGTTCAGAATGTCGGATGGCAGCGTGGCGCGCATCAACGAGTTCCGCCGCATCGGCCATCCAGGGGGCGAACGTATGTCGATGTGGGGCACGCAGGGCAGCTTCGAGTACAACATGGCGGGTGCAGTGTGGGTTACCAAGGATCCCAACAGCCGCGAGCGCCTGGACGAGCTGCTTGACCCGAAGGGCGTGCCCGACGAGGTGAGTGGTGGCATGTACACCGGCGTCGCGCCGATTCACGATGTGGCGCGTCTGCCGTGTGAGTTCATCGGTCTGCCGAATGGGCATTATGGCTCGCACCAGTTCCTGGTCGACGACTTTGTTACGGCGTGCGTCACCGGCGAGCAACCGCCCGTCAACGTGTGGCAAGCGGCGCGGTATACCGCGCCCGGCATCATTGCGCATGACTCGGCGGTGCGGGGCGGCTGTTTGTTGGAAGTGCCTGATTTCGGCAACGCGTCAACGTAGATGGGGTCTGTGCCCAATGCAACTGTACCGAGCAATCCCTGAGCTTCAGAAGGGCTGGTATACCGGTCCCTGGCAGTCCCACCTGCAGGTTTCTCTCGGGTACGCCTATGCCGGCGTGGACGAGCCGCATTACCATCTGCTCGCGACGGAGATTTATTGTGTCGCGCGCGGAACGGCCGAATTGCGCGTCGAGCAGGACACCGTCGCGCTTGGCGCGGGCGATGTCGTTGTCGTCGCTCCAGGCGAAGCACATACGTTCCTGCATTCGTCGGTGGACTATTTTCATTTCGTCATTCAGGCGCCCGGGTTACAGGGTGAAGCAGCACGGTCGGACAAGGTGTCTGTGCCGCGGTCGCGGTTGGGCCTGTAGCGTGGCGCGGTGTATCGATTCAACACGTATGTTGTACGCATCATCAAAACCTTATGCACGCTGGTGGTGGTTTGCCGGCGAGATCCATGAGGACGTCATTCGTTATCAACTCGACTGGGCGAAGCAGAATGGCTTTGGCGGCGTCGAGATCGCCTGGATGTACCCGCAGGCAACCCCCCTGGCAGGGCAGGCAGTACCCGGCCCGCGATGGCTGAGCGCTGAATGGTCACGCAAGGTCGCTTGTGCCAAGCAGTATGCCGATCAGATCGGCCTGGGTTGTGACTTCACCTTTGGAACGTCGTGGCCGTTCGGGGGCTCAATCGTGCCTGAGCAGGATGCCACACGCGTGTTCAGCCCACAGTCTGATGACGGCGTGCCATCACCGCAACGGTTGGAGAAGTCCTGGGAATGGCCGGTCGAGGGGTACCTTCTGAATCACCTGGATGCCGGCGCACTGGAGCGTTACACCCACATCATGGGCGATGCGCTTGCGGCGGCGTTGCAAGGATCGCGCTCCGCGCTGTTCTGTGACTCGTGGGAAGTGGCGCCTGAGCAACTGTGGACCAGGGGATTCGGCACGGTATTCAAGCAGCGCTTTGGCTATGCGATTGAGGACTACATGCCTGCCATCAACGCGAACCCCGACGAGCGCTACGACTATCGCAAGTTGCTGGCTGATGGTGTGTTGGACGGGTTCTATCGCCCGTTCACCGCGTTATGCCACTGGCTGGGCGCGGATGCGCGCGTGCAGTGTCACGGCGCACCTACGGATCTGCTCGCCGCCTACGCGGTGGTCGATGTGCCCGAGTCTGAAGCAATCCTGTTCGACCCCGAGTTCTCGACCATTGCGGCATCGGCGGCGGCGCTGGCGGGCAAGCCTGTCGTGTCGGCGGAGGCATTTACCTGCCTGTACGGCTGGGCAGCCAAGCCGGGCCCTGGGCCATTTCAAATGCAGGAGCAAACGGCCGATATCAAGCTGGTGGCTGACGCACTGTTCGCCAACGGGGTGAATCAGATCGTCTGGCATGGCATGCCCTATAACCCGCCAGGAGGCGACACGCGCTTCTACGCCACCGTGCACGTTGGCCCAGAAAGCGCGTTTGCAGCGGATATCTCCGCGTTCAACGCCTACATGGCTAAAGTTTGTGCGATGCTGAAGCGCGGCGTCGCCTACTCGGATGTGGCTGTTTACATGCCGTTCGAGGACATGTGGATGTTGGGCGAGTTACCCAGGGCGCTGCAGAAGCCCAGCGCGCAGTATTACTGGGAGATGCAATACATGCGCCTGCCGGAGAGCTTGAAGGGCTACCACCCGTTGTGGGTATCGACGCCCTTTTTGAAACAGGCGCAGTACGAAGACGGCATGCTGCGGTGTGGAGAGGCTATCTTCAGCGCGCTGTACGTCGATGTGGAATGGCTGGACCGTGAGGGGTTGGATGAGTTGTTGCGGCTTGCCAGGCAGGGGCTGCCCATCTGCCTGAATCGGCGGCCCAAAGAACCGGGCCGTCTCAAGTCCGCCGGTTACAGCAAGGACGTGACGGCGCTCATGGGGCTGCGCAACGTGTCGGCCGACTTTGGTGCAGTGGCCGCCTCGCCGCGCCTGGTGCGCGGTTACGACCTGCCGGACTTCTGGTGCCGCCGGGACGGCGATGATTTCTATATGTTCTTCGCCAACCCGAAGGCGCGCGGGTTACGCTATCCGTTGACCTACGGACAGGCGTTCAATACCCGCACAGTCAAGCGTGAGATCGAACTGAACCTGGCTGGCAGACGCCGGCCGTTGACGCTCACGTTTGAGCCGTACCAATCGGTTTTATTGCACGCGTCGCGCCAGGGCGATGTGGACCTGATCGATGTGACATTCGAGCCCAAACCCCCTGTGGTTGCGCAGTAGAGACGCGCCGGTAGAGACGCGCCGCAGCGCGTCTCTACGATATCGTACAAAATAATGTGCAAGAGAGGATAACCATGACCAAGCGTGACATCATCAAGATGGTGCTCGACGGCAAACGTCCACCGTATGTGCCGTGGTCGTTTGGCTTCACCAAGGAAGCCTACGAGAAGCTGGCGCAGCATTATGGCAAGGTGGATCTGGAAGACGAACTGCAAAATCATATCCTCACCGTGTCGGACACGTATGGCTTCTTCACGGATATCGGCAACGATTGTTTTCGTGACGTGTTCGGTGTGGTCTGGGATCGCAGCGTCGACAAGGACATCGGCAACGTGCGTGGGCAGGTGCTCCCGGAGCCAACGTTGCAAGGTTATCAGTTCCCAGATCCGCATGACCCAATGTTCTTCAGCGACGTGCCGGGCCTGCTGGCTGCCTACGGTGACCGCTTCCGCGTGTTCAACGTCGGATTCTCGCTGTACGAGCGCGCGTGGACGATGCGCGGCATGGTCGATCTGCTGGTCGACTTCCACGACCATCCCGACTTCGTGCATGAACTGCTCAACACCATCGCCGATTACAACATCGCGATGATTCAAGAGGCGGTCAAGTACGATATCGATGCCATCTACTTCGGCGATGACTGGGGCCAACAGCACGGGCTGATCATGGGCTACCGTACGTGGAAAGCGTTCATCTACCCGGTGCTCAAGCGCATGTATGGCGCGGCGCACGACGCCGGCAAGTACGTGTTCATCCATTCGTGCGGCGACGTGGATGAGCTGTTCGAAGACCTGATTGGCATCGGCCTCAATTGCTTCAATCCGTTCCAGCCCGAGGTGATGGACGTGTACAGGCTCGTGCCGCAGTATCGTGGGCGGCTGGCGTTCCACGGAGGGATGTCCACGCAGCGCACGTTGCCGTATGGCAGTGTGGATGACGTGCGGCGCGAGACCCAACGGCTGATCGAGTTGGGCAGCGCAGGCGGCTACATCTACGCGCCAGCGCACGCAGTCGAGGGTGATGTGCCGCTGGAAAACATGCTGGCGTTTATCGACCTGCTGCAACGACAACCGGCATTTATCCGCTAATCACAAACCTAATCACGAACCAGGAATGGATATGCAAATAACAGTTGTTTCTCGACCGTCAGTGGAGACGTCGAACGCCTTTTACAACACCAACCGCGAACCGCTTCTGCCGAGCCCCTTTACCAAATTGCCGCTGGGCCACATTCAGCCCAAAGGCTGGTTGAAACACCAGCTTGACCTGATGGCGGAGGGCATGACCGGCCGGCTGACAGAGCTAAGTATCTTCCTGGATGCCGAGAATGGTTGGTTTGGCGGCACGGCCATGGGTTGGGAGGAGCAACCTTACTGGTTCCGCGGCTTCCACAACCTGGCGGTGCTGACCGGCAATGAGCGCCTGTTGGCGGAGGCTAACCGCTGGATCGACGCCGTCATCAACAGCCAGGACGCGGATGGCTACTTCGGCGCCAGGTACCACAAGCGCCTGGAGGGCGCCAACGGACAGGTGTGCGCGGATCTGTGGCCGCACATGATCATGCTCGACGCCGTCATCAGCCACTACGAACACAGCAATGATGCGCGTGTGATTCCGTTCTTGACGCGTTTCTTTACCTTTTGCCGCGATTTGCCGGACGAGATGTTCCTGCCACTGATCACCAATGGGGGGCAGGAGTTCGGCGATTGGCGGCCGTGGTGGCAGCGCCGCCGCGCGGGAGATTTCCTGCCGCAGATTTACTGGCTGTATAACCACACGGGCGATGCGTGGCTGCTCGACCTGGCGGCCAAGGTTTTCCAGCGCATCGATCCCGCGCAGGATGAGTGGCTCGATCATCACATCGTCAACTTCACGCAACGCTTCCGCTACCCGGGCAACTTCTACGCGCAGTCGAAGGCGCAGTGGCACCTTGACCAGACCGAGTACTGGTATCAGCAACACCTGATCACGTGGGGCCAGCAGCCGCGCGGTATTTTCGGCGCCGACGAGAACATCCGTACGGGTTGTGTCGATCCGCGCCAGGGTTTTGAAACCTGCGGGATGGTCGAGTTTGCCAAGAGCTTTTACATCCTGGGGCGCGTCACGGGCGACACGATCTGGGCTGACCGTTGCGAGGATGTGATGCTCAACCACTTCCCGGCCTCCGGCACACCCGACCTGAAGGGCCTGCACTATCTGACGGCGTCAAACCAGCCGCAACTGGACGCGTCCGAGCTACACGAGTACCAGAACAAGGGGCGTATGGTGAGCTACTCACCGCACGACTACCGCTGTTGCCAGCACAACGTGGCGATGGGCTGGCCTTATTACGCCGAGAACCTGTGGCAGGTCAGCGCGGACAACGGCCTGGTGGCGTGGCTGTATGCGGCCTCGACGGTGACGGCGAAGGTTGGCAGCGGGGGCGAGGAAGTGATCGTCGAGGCGTCGACCGATTACCCGTTCCGGGGTCATGTCACACTGACGATCGCCGCAGCCAGCGCCGCGACGACGTTCCCGCTCTATCTGCGCGTGCCGGGGTGGTGCAGTGACTTCAAGGTCGTGCTGAATGGTGAGCCGGTGGACCTGTCGGGCCTCGAAGATCTGACGGGCCTTTTCCTGCGCATCGAGCGCGAGTGGTCGAGCGGCGACCGCGTCGGGATCGATATGGGCATGCAGATCAGCCTGACCGAATGGCCGCGCACCGGCAGTGTCAGCGTCAACCGTGGCCCGCTGACGTATTCGTTGCGCATCGGCGAGCGCTGGCAGCAGTGCGGCGGCACGCGGGAGTGGCCGGAGTGGGAGGTGTTGCCCACCACGCCGTGGAACTACGGCCTGGTGATCGACCGGGAAAATCCGGAAGCGGCTTTGCGCGTGACGCGCGTAGCGGAGCTGATCGGCGAGCAGCCATGGACGTTGGAGGCGGCACCCATCGAAATCACTGCCCGCGGCAGGCGCATCCCGCAGTGGGGGCTGGAGAACGAGACCGTGGAGCAACTGCAACCCAGCCCGGTGAAATCGGATCAGCCCGAGGAGGAGATCACGCTGATCCCGCTCGGTTGCGCGCGCCTGCGCATCGCCTGCTTCCCGACGATTGGGGAGGGGCCGCAAGCGTGGGAGTGGAGGTAGGGTTGCTGGTTGTTGGTAGCTGGTAGTAGATCAGGGGACGCCAT
>JAMDDR010000320.1:0-3217 GCA_023488685.1 Chloroflexota bacterium
CGCACACCACCCGTCAGCAGGCCCAGGGTGACCGGTCCGGGCACGCGCAGGTCCGGCAGGTAGACGTCGAGTTCGGTGCTGCCCGCCTTCAACTGGTGCAGGGGCTGCAGCTCATCCACGCCGGCAGCCCGCACGGAGAGGGCGGCGTCTGGCACGGCAGTGCCGCTCTCCAGCGTCAGGTGAACGCGCTGGCGCAGGGCGTCACCCGCGCGGATGAAGAAGACGGTAGGCTCGACGCTAACGATGTTCAATCGTTCCATTGTTGAGTCCCAGGGTAAACCACCAAGAACGCCAAGAGCGCCAAGGAGGACGCAAACGAGTTTGCGGCCTGATACAACAAGCCCGCTCAAAGCGGGCTGCCTTGGGCGATCAACCTTCTCAAGGGTTGGTACGAATCACCTGAAGAGAGAGGCGACCAGATCGGCAGCGGCCCGTCGCACCGCTGGCTCAGCCTCTTGTGAGAAGGCGTACAGGCCATAGACCTTGGGCGCCCGGCCACGTGGGTTGGTATAGTCCTCGCCCTGGTAGGCCTCGCGTGTGGGCAGATAGCCGAGCGCCCCGTTAGTGTTGGCGCTGATGACGGTCACGCGGGCCGGCGAGCCGTTCTTGATGGCCAACCCCGTCTCCACGAACACCTCCAGCGGCAGCGCCAGCAGCACCGCATCGCCCAGCCGGATCGCCTGCATTTGGCAGGGTTGTTGCAGTTGCACGTGGCCCGACGCCAGCGCCTGCAACGCCTCGCCGGCCCAATCGCGATCAACCTCGGCGTTCGCGATGTCCTCCCAGGCGCCACCCTGGGCCTTCAACGCAGCGGCCTGCGTGGCGGCCCTGTCCTGGATGGCGCGCAACTCGGCCGGCGACGGCAGCGGTTCGAGCGGGAGGCCGGTGCTGCACTGCGCTACGCGCAACACCGCCTCCGTGCCGGGATCGGCGCTGGGGTCAATGCCCAGCGCGGTTTTCGCCACCTCGCAGCCGAGGCCGGCGCCCAGCGCCCACGAGCGCTGCGGGGTATTCTGCTTCCACCGGAAGCTGGCCGGGTTGATGTCGCCGGCGGCCCCCAGCGTAAACATGACCACGACCTCCTGCCCCAGCACGCCCCGGATCGCCGAGCGCGCGTAACCGGGGTAGTCGGGCGAGATCAGATTCTGGTAGCTGTGCAGGCTGACGGGGTGGCAGGCATAGTTCCATAGCAGCGCGATTGGTTGCCCCTCCAGGTTATCGATGCGCACGACCGGCACGGCCGGGTCCGTCACGCCGCCGGCGGTGCGTCGGTTCGCGCCGGCGCCCTCGGCATAGCCCAGCCCACTGCCGAGCCTGGCCGTTTGCAGATTGCGCTGCGCCATGGCGACGAGGCCGGCGAGGTGCGATGCCAGGACGCGCAGGTAGCCTTCGTCGATCTGGCCCCAATGGCGGTAAAAGGCGGCCGCGGGGCCGGAATGGGTGTGCGAGGCCGATAGCAGGATGTTGTGTGCGGGGATGCCCAGCGCGGTCTCCACGCGTTGCCGCACCGCCTGCACGAGGTCGGCGCTCAGCCCGATGAGGTCCGTCGTGACGATGGCCACTCGCTCGCCCGCGCTCTCCAGGACGAGCGCCTGGGCCTCCAGATCGTCCAGAATGCCCACGCTGGGCCCGAAACCCCAGCCGGCCAGTTCAAGCCCTACCGGCGGGGTGATGATGGCGCGCGCAGAACCAGCCTTCAATAGCATAGGATTGTTGCCTCCCTGTGTGTTTTTATGACGGCACACTGGTTCTTATAGCACAGGTTGGGTGGTACGGCCATTACAAAGTCGATTGACAGGAAATGAAAACGCCGCTCAGACGATTATGCTTGAGTGGTGAAGAACCAAACGAAATCGCCTGAGTGGCGGAGCCAGTATAGCTTGTGTGAGTTGACAGACGAAGGGTTCCTGTTTGAAGTGGACAGCGCGTACGCGTACTTTGAACGGGTCAAAGACAAACGCAAAGCGCGCGGGCGGCAATACCCGCTGCCAATGGTGCTGACCGTGTGCCAGTTGGCGAAGCTGAGCGGGGAAAACACCCCGGCAGGCATCGCGGACTGGGCCAAAGAGCGCGCGGAAGGGTTGTGTGAGGTCATTGGATTGAAGCGCCGGATCGTGAAGAAGACGGGCAGGCTCAAGATGCCGTGTGCCGGCAGTTATAGCCGCATCCTCAGCCAGGCGCTGGAGGCCGAGGATCTGGAGCGGGTCACGCGCGAGTTCTTTGCCGCACAGCCGGCCCGCGCCACGCCAGTGGAAGTGAACCTGGATGGCAAGAAGATCCGAGGGACGATCCCTTCTGACAACCCCAATGGCGTGTACCTGTTGGCGGTGTATCAGCCCGGGGCGGGGGTCGTGCTCATGCAGGTGCTCATCCAGGCCGGGGCAGGCGAGGTGACGACGGCCCCCCGCCTGCTGAAAGCGCTGGATTTGCAGGGCAAAATCGTCACCGGCGCTGCGGAATTCGCGCAACGCCATCTGTCCCTTCAGATCGTCGCCGCCGGCGGCGACGACGTCTGGAAAGTCAAGGGGAATCAACCCAACTTGGAGGCGGACAGCGCGCGGGTGTTTGCGCCGGCTCCGCCGGCCAAGCCCGGTTTCAGCCATCCCAAGCCGGACTTCCGTACGGCGCAGCACATCAGCGCCGGTCATGGTCGCATTGAGAGACGCACCGTGACGACCAGTCGTTTGCTCAAGGGCTACCGCGATTGGCCCTATGTCGAACAGGTCTTCAAGTACGAAACCGATGTCACCGACAAGAAGACGGGGAAGCGCACGCAACGCGTATGCTATGGCATCACCAGCCTCACGCCAGAGCAGGCTTCTGCCAAGCGCTTACTGGGGATTGTGCGGGGGCATTGGCGCATCGAAAACCAACTCCACTTCCACTATCGACGGGATGTGTGCTGGCAGGAAGACCATTGCGGTCTGCGCTTGCCTCATCTGGCCCATGTCTTTGCCATCCTGAACAACTGGGTGCTGGGCTTATTCGCCCGATCCGGCGGGGGCAACTTCGCTGCCGCGCAACGGCACTTCAATGCTCACCCCGAGGACGCCCTGTCGCTCATAATGCGGGTCTGAGCGACTTTCGAATGGCCGTAGGCGCTCGCCGCGCCAGCATTGACGTAATCGGCGACATTATTTATACTATCCATCCGCAAATGCCGAAGTGGCGGAACTGGCAGACGCGCACGACTCAAAATCGTGTTCCGCAAGGAGTG
>JAMDDR010000320.1:3227-6394 GCA_023488685.1 Chloroflexota bacterium
TGGGCTTATTCGCCCGATCCGGCGGGGGCAACTTCGCTGCCGCGCAACGGCACTTCAATGCTCACCCCGAGGACGCCCTGTCGCTCATAATGCGGGTCTGAGCGACTTTCGAATGGCCGTAAGGTTGGGTGGTAGGATTATTGACTTTCCAGCACATCTGTTCTATACTCTGTGCACCGTCTCAACCTCTTTCCGAGTAACTTCATTTGTATAGCGGAGGATATCTCATGGCAAGCTATCAGATCGTGCATGTCGAGATCCCGTCGCGGGACTACAAAGAATCAGATGTGTTTTACGCCCAGGTCTTCGGATGGAAGATAACGGTTGATCAGAACTTCAACTACCATCAGTTCGCCGCTGAGCCAGGTCCCGGGGGCGGCTTCGTGAGCACCACCGAGCGTGATCCCAGTGGCAATGTCCTGGGTGAAGTGGGCAAACCGCTGATTTACCTGGGTTCCGACGACATCGACGCGGACTTGGCGAAGATCGTGCAGCACGGCGGTTCCGTGGTGGCGCCAAAGAGTGAGATTCCCGGCATCGGCTGGTTTGCCATCTTCACCGATCCCACTGGCAACCGGCTGGCGCTCTACACAAGTGCAAACCCGCAGAGTGGGTCGTAGTAGGTCGTAGCAGCGCAGCCGCTGTCCCCCATCCCCGTGTACCCGCCGCCGGTGACAACCTCATGCGGCATTGACGATGCCGAATCGTCAATCGTCAATCTCTAATAGCCGTCTCCAGTCCACACGGCCCTTCATCACGCCGTGTACTCGGATTCGCTGGATGCGGTTGAAGAGTCTACAATTGGCGAAGGCCAATTCGTGTTAGTAGAGAGCGACGGCTCCGTGGCTAGCGCGGTATGATCATACGCCGACGGAGTAAGCCAGATGATGTTTCCTACCCTTTTGGTCCATGCCTTTGATTGCGGCTCTTCCAATGAACAGAAATAAGGAAACGTTTGCCAGTGAACAAAGATCCACTCCAAGAGATTTTCAAGAAAGGCTTCTTGTTGCTTGGGGTCCTGGCTACTGCCGGTCTGGCGGGGTATGGTCTCACGTATATCATCGTGTTGCCCAGCGTCAGTCCAGACGCATTTGTGCCCACAACGCTTGAAACCGGCGCCGGGACTCCAGCACAGTTCGGGACGTTGCAAACAGTATTCGTGTTGTTGTATGCTTTTTCGTTCCTGCCGGTAAGTGTCATGTTTACCGTCAAAAGATACAGCGCGAATCCTTACGCATTGGTTTTCGCCGGTTGCTTGATCAGTATTTCACTGTTCATCCAGATTCTTAACAGTTTACCTGCTCTTGCAGCGCAAATCTATCCGGGGAAACTTGAGCTCATCTTTCGCTTAAATTCATGTCGTTAAGCCGAATTGTTGACGAGACGCTGGTAGAGATCGTTGGGATAGCCCAGCACGTCCAGGATGGTACGCTGAAGCTCATTCAGGGGCGTCAGGAAGTGTTGCGCCTCTCGGCCGGTGCGGATGACGACCAAGGCGATATGGTCAAAAGCTTTCAACAACCGTTCCGTGGTGGGCCGGTCTGTGACCCGCGTGGGCTGGCCGGCATACAGGCCGGCCAAGCTCTGAGAGCTGGCCTTGAGCTTGCGCCTGGCATCATACTCCACGAGCGCCAGGACACGCGCGGCCAGCGTCAGCAGGCGCGTCAAGCCGATGGCGTGATCCTCGCGGCTGACCCACAGCGGCGAGAGGGACAGTACACGCCCCTTCAAGCGCGCGCAATCACGTTCGATCAGCCATTCGTCGCGGTAGGTCTGCACCGTCTGCTCAAAGGACAAGTTCTCCGGCGCGGCGTTGGTGACATAGGCCCGCCAGCCGAGGGTGCGGTCGTGGGCTCGGATGGCGTGCGCCTGGCGCTGGACGGTCAGCGTGTAGCGCACGACCTCGTCCACCCGCGCCGGGCGATCCCGGTAGGCGCGCACGGCCCGGCGCTCCCCCTGGCGTTCCAGGTCGAACGTGAGCAAGCCAACCACGTCATGCCGTTCCAGGATGGCTTGAGCCGCTTCCCGCAACGGGGCCTCCGCCGTGACGCTGCGATGCCCGCGCCCGGGGGGCGGTGTCAAGGCCAGCAGTTCGGTCCGCGCATGGGACAGCCGGTCGCGCAAGCCGCGTTGGGCGGCCTGAGCAAATCCCGGCGAGCGGACGATCAACACCCGCTCGCTCCACGTGACGGCGGGGAAGCCCGTCTCCTCCGGCGGCTGGCCCGTGACGGCGCGCGTCACTTCATATCCCTCGGCCAACACCTCGTGGGTCTCCTCGTCGCGCCATCGCTTCAGCTTCACTTGCCCACTCAGCGCCCGCTCGACCCAGCCGGCCAGGTCGTCCGGCACTCGACCCACTTGGGCCAACGGCATCAAGTAGGCATTCCCCGTCGCCTGGACGTAGGCGCGCGTCCTCAGGGCGCCCATCTTGCAGTCACCCACATACAACAAGCCCTCCGGTTGCAGCGTCTCGCGCATCCGCTGAATCATCGGCACATACAAGCCGTCGTCGGCCGTCTGACCAGCCAGGACATCCACTCCGGCCAACAGCCCCAGCGGATCCAGCGCTGCCAACATCAGCTTCAATTGCCGCAGATCCGGGCGGTGATCTTTCGAGTGGCCCCGTTGGAACAATACCGACACCTCACTGCCCCCGTACACCTTCGCCGTGGTGCTGTCCAACCGCACGCGCTGGGGCTTCAACTCATACGCCCGCACCACCCGGCCTGTCACGGATTGTTCCAGGGGATGCCACACGTCATCGTGGCTCAATACCCAAGCCACCTCGGCCAGCCGATCATCGGTGAAGTCCGTCGGCCGCACGGCCCGACCCAGCAAGGTCGACAACGTGTGGAGCAAATGATTGGCCCAGTCCTGGACCGGGTTCATGAAGTGATTGCACTCACTCAAGAGATGCGTCAACCACATTACCATCGTCTCACCGATGCTGGCCCCTTGCCGATTGCCATGCCGCGGCACCAGCTCATCCAACAGGGCATCCAGGCCCAGGACGGCTTTCAGGGTATGCATCAACACGGGCACATCGTTCACCTGTTCGTGACTCATCTCCGGGGAGGTGTTCATCTCCCGAATTTAGTCGTAGATTTCCGTTTTAGCCAGTGGATTTAAGCGAAAGACCAGTGGTGATCAAACCGTTTAAGACCGTA
>JAMDDR010000366.1 GCA_023488685.1 Chloroflexota bacterium
GCGACGGGGTGAGGGCTACTACCGGCCTAAATCCCTTATCTCGAAGAGACGTTCGACTACGTCGATCTAGCCAGGCAGATCGGTGGGAGTCCAGGATTTCAGGGCGAAGATGATCCTGACGATTGCTAAAGGAGGTCAGTCAGCATGACGGAGGCATCGACTAGCGGAGGCAGCACGCGGGTTTCCAGAATGATCAAGGCGCCGCGCAGAAAGGTGTATCAGGCCTTCCTTGACCCGGAGGCGGTGGCCGCGTGGATGGCACCGGACACCATGCGCAGCCGCGTGCATACCTTCGACCCGCGCGAAGGCGGCCAGTTCCGCATCTCGCTGACGTACCAAAAGCCAGCAGATTCACAGCGCGGAAAGACATCCGGAGACACCGACACCTATCACGGGCGGTTTGTTCAACTGGTCCCTGACGAGAAGATCGTGGAGGCGATTGAATTCGAGTCACAGGAGCTGGGATTTGCGGGCGAAATGAGAATGACGGTGCTGCTTGCGGATGTCGAAGGTGGGACTGAGGTTTCCCTGCACTACGAAAATGTTCCAACGGGCATACGCCCTGAAGACAATGAAGCCGGCTCGCGCTCATCGCTACAGAAACTGGCCGCACTCGTCGAGTGAGTCTCACCAACTCCTGCTCCGGGTCGTAAGCCCCCACCATGCGCTTGATGTCTTCATCATCTCCTTGTTCAAAGGTGTCTTGTATCTCTCAGGCCGGTAATCAAGCCAATCACAAGACGGCTTGACTTTTCAGAACGCATGTTCTACTATCCACATTGACTGCATGAGGGGGCCCGACACACAGGCCACCCAACTCCCGCCGGGTTAGTACAGACCGTTACACCGTGTACGACGCACAACATACAACGCGGTTGAGTGCCGCCAAGGAGAATGAACCATGGAACCACAAGCAACCCCGGATTTCCTCATCGGCCAGATGCGCGTGCTGACGATGCGCGAGATGACCTTCTTTTACGTGACCAACCAGCCGGTGCCGTTCCCCGATCTCGACAAAGACTTCGATCCTTTGTTGGACAAGCTCTATGAGGCCAAGGCGCAGGCCAACCTCCTGGAGGCCAGGCCGGATGTCACCCGCTACTACAAGGTGAGCGCCGGCGCCCACCCAGGCGAGCCGGACTTGTGCCTGATGGAGGTCGGCGTTGCGGTGAATCCGGGGACGCTGCCCGCAGGTGAAGCGCAGGTCAAGACGCTGCCGCCCTATCACTGCGCGGGGCTGTTGTTCTGGGGCAGCCTGGCGCACATCCGGCAAGCCTATGGCTCGTTGACACAGGCGGTCACAGAGGCCGGGCTGGAGCGCACAGGCGAGTGCCGGGAGTGGAATTTCTACTTTGAGAGCGGCGAGTCGCCGAACGACCTGATCGGGTTATTCATGGAGGTCCGTTCGCCGGCGACACCTTGACCGGTCCGAAGCCCTCGTTGTGCTTGAATGTTCCCGCTGACGAACCCACCTGCCTCTGGATATCGTACGCAAACCCGGAAACGATGGTCAACAGAAGAAATCCGAACATGCCGATAAGAAGGACAAAGATAAGGTTCGGATCGTTCACACCGAAGAAATACCCGAGGATGACCATGCCTGGAAGCATCAGCAGCCAGTCGATCAGGCAGGCGCCGAAGGACCACGGCCACAACATCGCCAGGAAATGTCGCAAGCCATGAGAAAGATGCGCCCGCCACCAGGTGAGCGGCGAATTGATCTTGGTCGTGGCGGCGGCGACGATGACCCCAAGAATCGGGGGGCCGAAGCCTCCGCCAACCAGGAGCATGGCGATACACAGGAGAAACAGGACCAGGCCGGCGTTCTTCCGCTGAACGAACAGGACCACCCACGCCAGGAAGGCCAGGGAAACGGCGATGGTCAGGCTGCCGGTTATGAGCAGGTTGGGAATGACCGTCATGGCCGGCTCCCCTCCCAGTGCGTAAAATGGCCCCGGTCCCGGCCAGGACAGGATCATCGTTCCGCCCGGAGCGATGTTGCCCTGAAGGACTTCGCCGATACCGTGTTCGAGCCCGGCCAGAGCCACCAGCCCGCCAAATGTCGAAGCAAAAATTCGTGTTGCGTTTCGCATTTCATCTCCCTCTCGTCCCTTTCACTGTGACAGAGCTGGCTGAAGCATAGCGGCCAGGTTGCTCGCCCAGGCGCGGATCGCTGTCCAATCGCGCAAGTCAGTTGCCAGCATCCCGTGTATGGGGCTGGCAGGCAAGCTGGCGATCAGGCGGTCGGCGAAGTGCAGCTTCGCCGGGTCGAACTTGCCGGCAAACACGTCGAGTGCAACCGGCCTAAGCCAGGGGGACTTCGCCAGTTCCTTGTCGAGCATGGCGCGCGAATCCTGGCGCTCTTGCTCCCCCTGATGAAGTGGGCCGAGCGCGAAAACAGCCACGGACAGCTTTGCCAGAGCTTCCCGATGCTGTAACAGGAAATGGAGAGCATCCTTGTGCCAGGCGCCGAAGTAAAGTGGCGCTCCCAGCACGACCGCGCTGTACGCTGCGAGTGTCTGCACGTCTCGCACGGACTGTACGTCCACCCCAGGCCCGCGCTCGCGCAGCGTCGCCGCGACCGCCTCAGCCACTTCCCGCGTCGAGCCGTATTTCGAAGCGTAAGCCACCAGCACTTTGTTTGCCATCTGTATAACCCTAACCTCTCCTTTGGCGCATGCCACGCCTGCATTTGTGGCTGCAAGCATAGCGTTAACCGTCACCGCGTGTCATCCATCCAAGGTTAGATCGCAGGTTATATTCGTGGCAGACGAATCCATTTCGCCGGCGTCCATGGCATCCATGGCACTATCAGCGCCGATCCGGAGTAAGATATGCGTTGATGGCCGATATCCTGGCCTCGCACCTCGTCATTACCAAGTTACGCGTGCCCACCGTACGGCCACGCATTGTTCCCCGCGCGCGTCTCGTCGAGCGGCTCACGCCCGAGGCCGGTACAAGTCTTGTGCTGGTGGTCGCGCCGGCAGGATACGGCAAATCCACGCTTTTGGCGGAGTGGGCCCATTCCCTGCTGCAACATGGGAGTGTGGTGGCCTGGTATGCGCTTGACGCGAGCGATGACGACCCGCTCCCCTTCGGTTCCTACCTGGTCGCCAGCCTGGCGCAATCCCTGGGTCCGGCGTGTGGGCTGGCGGACATCACGCAGCACCTGCGGTCCTCTCCCGAAACGGATCTGCAGCGGATCCTGCCTGCCGTGATTAACGCCGTTGTGGCTTGTCGCCGGGACTGTGTGCTGATGCTTGACGACTATCATCTGATCTCCTCCCCGGCCATCCACAGCGCAGTGGCCTTTCTCCTGGAGCATCTCCCAGAGAATATGCGAGTCGCCATTGGCAGCCGCGCGGAACCGCCACTGCCACTGGCCCGCCTGCGGGCGCGGGGACAACTGCTCGAGGTGCGCGCCGCCGATCTCCGCTTCACCGCGGAGGAAACGGCGCTATTCCTGAATGAGGTGATGCGGCTCGACCTGTCGCCAGAGCTGGTGATGGCGCTGGAAGCCCGCACGGAGGGGTGGGTTGCCGGGCTGCAACTGGCCGCGCTCTCCCTGTCCGCCCGACCCGACAGGGAGAGCGCATTCCTCCGGAATGACGCGTTCCTCCGGAACGACGCGTTCCTCCGGAACGACCCAGTCCCGCTGGACGACATCTCTTCCTTCACAGGCAGCCATCGCTACCTTGTCGAATACCTGCTCCAGGAAGTGGTCGACCGCCAGCCGGAGGAGGTGCAGTCGTTCCTGCTGGCGACGTCAGTCCTCGAGCGCATGTGCGGTCCCTTGTGTGACGCCTTGCTGGGCCAACGCTCGGGCAGCCAGGTGGTTCTCGAGCGGCTAGAGCGGGCGAACCTCTTTGTGGTGGCCCTCGACGACCAAAACGACTGGTATCGCTACCACCATCTCTTTCGGGATTTCCTGCGAACCTGGTTGGCGAAGACTCAGCCGGAGCGCATGACGGCGCTGCATCGTGCGGCCAGCGAGTGGCACGCCGTGCACGGCTTCTTACGCGAGGCAGTCTGGCACGCATTGCAGACCGACGATTGGGGCTATGCGGCGACCCTGGTCGAGCAGCACGGCATCTTGCTGATGCTGCGTGGCGAGTACGCGACGGTCCATGAGTGGTGCGCGGCTTTCCCGGAGGAGGTCATGCGGGTGCGTCCGGGGCTCTGCCTCATCCACAGCAACGCGCTGACGCTCCAATATCGGGGGCAGAACCGGCGCAAGATTGAAGAACGGCTGCAGCAAGTCGAGCGGGCTGCGGCTGAGCTGGAGGACAGACAGCTCGGCCGCCTGCTGCTTGGCCAGGCTGCCACCACGCGCGCTGTCCTGGCGGCCATGACCCCGGACCTCACCGCTGACCCCCGAGCGCAGTTCGCCCTGGCCCAGAGAGCGCTTGATCTTCTCTCCGAGGATGATCCCGCCCGGCCGGCCATTGCGCTCACGGTCGGCTATGCGCACATGGCGCTCCACGACGCTGGCGCCGGATACAGGGCGATGGAAGAGGTCAGGCAGTTGTCGCTGGCATGTCACAATGACTTCATGGAGGTGGAGGCTACGTTTCACCAGGCGCGCCTGGCGCACAGCCAGGGGCAATTGCAGCGCGCGGCAGAAATCTGCCGGCAGGGCCGGGCAGACATCGCAGCGATGCTGGCCCACCCGGATCAGGAATTGCCCGCGGTGGGTTGCCTGGACATTGCCTTAGGGTGCGTCCTCCTGGAGCAGGATCGATTGAAAGAGGCGGAACGAAGCCTCCTTCACGGTCTTGATGTGATCGGCTGGGGGATGAATCCCTATTACCAAATGACGGCCTGTGTGGCGCTATACCGCCTACGTCAGATTCAGGGCCACCCGGCGGAGGCGCTTGAGTTCGTGGCGCGTCTGGAAGAAACCTGGCCGGATATCGCTTTCTGCACAAGTGGGCTCCGGATCATGCATGCCTTGTGGACGGCGCCGGAAGATCCGGCTACATTGGCACAGGCAGCCGCCTGGTGTAAGACTTTCTCATCTTCACCTGGCGATATGCATTCTGCAGGAATGCACGTTTCCCTGCCCGGAATGGGTCCTTTCGCGGTTGCGGAAGCCCAATATCTGGCTTATCTTGCCTGGGCCCGCGCCCAAATGGCTATTGGCAAGGTGCAGGCAGTCCGATCCTATGTTGCGCGGCACCTCGCGCTGGCCCAAGCCCATGGCTTGGCAGATCGCGTGATCGAGCTTTCCCTGTTGGAGGCCGTGGCCGCGCAAGCGGAAGGCGACGAGGCAGGTGCCTGGGCGGCTCTCTCGCATGCGCTGGGAACTGCAGAACCCGCAGGCTATCTGCGCATCTTCGATCAGGACCCCGCACTGGTCCGGCTACTCCTCAAGGCCGCCCACAACGGGATTTACCATGAGTACATCGGACGGATATTGGCGGTCATCGGGATGCCTGCGACACCCGGCCAGGGGCTGGAGCGCGATGCAGCTCAGCCGGGGACAGCAACAGTCCCTTCTCAGGCTCAGCCAGCTTCCCCTGAAACGGGCGAGCGTCTCAGCGATCGCGAACTGGAGCTGTTGCGCCTCATGGCCCAGGGCGCGTCGAACCACGAGATTGCACAGCAGCTCGTGATCACGGTGGGGACGGTCAAAAGCCACATCAACCACATCCTTGGGAAGCTGGCCGCCCATAACCGTACCGAAGCAGTTGCGCGAGCCCGGGGGCTGGGCCTGCTCGATATCTAACCCCGTATCCAACCTTGGATAGATGACGCCCAGCCGGCTTGCGCTTATGCTGAATCCAGCGCAATCACTTGTATCGATCACCGAGATCAACATGCTGGACTATGCTCGCCAACGTGCAAAAGAAGCACTGATGGTCCCGCGGACGGCGATTCTGGCGACGAGTGGACCTGCCGGTGTCCAGGTTAGCGAGGTTCCCTGCCAGGCGCTCGATCTGGACTTCTACCTCCTGGTGCCGCAGACCTCCGACCACCTGTTCAATCTGGAGCATGACCCCGCCGTAACCTTGTTAACAGCCGGATGGGCGCTGAAAGGACAAGCACACATCATTTCGGGAAACGCGCCCGGTGTTGATCTCAATCTGTTGCGAGAACCGGGCGCGGAATGGTGCTTGCTCGTGCGAGTTGATCCCTGCCAGGTGCAGATCCGGAGAGTGGGGGGCTGGGGCCATCTGGAGACGATTGACCTCAAATCACGGTGATCGCGTGGACTGAATGCAAATGCATCTCGAAGTGTTGCAGCAGCGTGCGATGTTCAGCCAACCCTGGCCGTCAAGGAGAACAGGTATGTCCGATTTCATCGATGTTCTTTCCGGCACCGGTCTGAGAACCGGGGAAGTCCTTCCGCGGTCAGAGATCCATCGCCTTGGCAAGCACCATC
>JAMDDR010000401.1 GCA_023488685.1 Chloroflexota bacterium
TCAGCGCAATGACCGCCTCCAGTCCCGTGTGGTAGATCGCTTCGATCTCTTCGCGTGTGACCATCTTGCCGACGCTTTATACTGGTTCTTGGCGCTTATTTCAAGCCCCATTAGCCTGAGCAGTTACCTTTTGGCTTCAAATCCAGTAGCTTCGTGCCAATGATGAGGTCACAACCCAACTTTACACGTGCCATTGCTGTCTCAGCTTCCTTGAACAACGCGGCTTTGCGTTCCAGGTGTTCCGGCTTCTGCACGTCAAACGATTCCAATTCGCGGCGTTTCTCACGGGCTAGCGCCAACTGTTCGCGCAGTGTCTCGTCGAACAGCGTCATTGTTCCAGGGTCGCCCTTTCCCGCCAGGCTGTGCGCCCAGCGCTCGAACATGTCTTCATCTGCGCCCACGAGTGAATCGCCACACTTCAATGCATGGTCGAGGAATGTGAACGGCCGCCCGCGATCCATCGTCACCAGCCACAGCGACAACTTGGCAATCTCCACCGCCATCGGGTTCTTATCGACACCGTACAGGCAGCGGTCTGCCACAATGCGACGGGCAAAGATCAGCCGCTCATCCTTGTCCTGCGGAATCAATTGCTCGCCAGGCTTGCCCTGCGACAGGTTGCCTTCGGGAGTCACTCTCACGGGGCTCGCTAACGATTCGTGTCTTTCATCTCCTACTGTGACCTTGGTGTGCTTCGTGAAAGACCCTTCGAGCATTTCCCATGCCTCGACCAGGCGATCCGCCAGGTACTTGCACGTCTGCACCAGGAATGCACCGCTACCCATGGCATCGTCGCACACTTTCAGTTGCAGGAGTTCTGCTGGGCTGCGAAGCTGCCATTTCTCACGTGGCATGCCTTCTGCCGGGCCGATATAGACCAGTGGCTCCAGTGCTTGCCGCACGATTGGCTCGGTAAGGCTCGGCGGCGTGTAGTGTGTGCCTGTCGCACGGCGTGTAGTTGTTTGCGTTACGTACAGGCTATTAGGATGAATGACGACCGGATGACTGTAGTCGTCATCACGAATCAGCGCGGCGAACGGTGCCAAACGGTTGAGCAGCGCCGCGTCATTACGGCATGCTGTGCGTAGCTTTCCTTCTACCTGCAAAGGAGATGTGGAAGGAGTAGTGATAAGTGCCCGCCGCAACGCATTCTCGCTTCGTCCCGTTTCCTCTTGCAGGAGTTCAAGTACAGGTGACATATCGGACTTATCGTGAAAGCCCGATATTTTCGACTCCAGCATCGATAGCGGAATCTCTGGCTCTTTGTCTTTTGTGCCGATCAAGCCCAATACCAGTTCACTCGCGCGCCTGGCCGAGTGGTCCAGTAAGCTCTCGTAGACAGGCCCGATCTGTGTGACGTCCAGCGCGCGAAAGCTCAAGCGCCGTGGCTCAGCCGGGCCGCCAGGCATTTTGACCTTCAGGAATTGCAACGCATCCAACAGGTGCAGCGTCACGCGGTTGTTGATCGGCAGTGGGCTGGCCAACGTCTCCTGCCAGCGTGTCCCTGCCGGACGGCCCTCCAGAAATGGGTAACGGTCAGGGTCGAACAGGCTACCGCCATAGGCGGGAAGTTGCAGCCGGTCATCGCACGTACCTGCATGCACAGCGCGGAACGTGGCCAGCATACGCGGCCACGCGTCGTAGCGCAGTTCCATCACTTCTTCGCCGTGCTGATCGGCGAGTGATCGCAACTGCGCGCCTAGCGTGCCTGCGGCATAGTTCTGATCGTAGAGCACCCTGTCGCCAACCATCAGCAGGTCGCGCTCTTCGGCGCTGAACAGGAACACCAGCCGCATCATCACGGTCAGCGCCGCTTCGTATAGATCCTGCTCAGTCACGCCTTGCAGCAGCACCCCGTGGCGGTCTTGATTGACGCGGTCTATAGCCTGGATCAGCAACTCGACGGCATGACGCACCTGGCTGCCCAGTTGGTCGGTCACGTCGGCCTGATCGGTTGCGCTTTGGGTTAGCAACGCTTCCAGGGTGTCTTCATCCGGCACGCCAAAGAAGCGCCGGGCACATACGAGCGTTCGCAATGCGCGCAAGGTCAGTGGTTCTTCCAGCCAAAGGTGGGCGTACCAGGAGGTGTAGCCGGTGGTGTCTTTAGGTGGGGCGTGCACCAGCATCCACTGTTCGCCGTTGGTCACCAGTCCCATACGCACGTCGGTAGCACGCAGCAGCTCCATCATGCGCGCGTCGGGCTTGGCGCTCCAGCGCTTCTCGGGCAGCACCTTATCCAATGTCTGGCTGGGCGGGTAGATCTGCACGAGCATCCGCACGCCCAGGCCTTCGGTTTGCGGAGAGCTGTCGAGGATGGCCATATCGGGCCGCAGCGTCTCGCCGTATTCCGGCTTTGTCATGGCGAGTGCAGGCGGGACAGCTTGCCCTTGCGCAACCTGCTGAGCGTTAAAGCCCAACACTTCCGACAGGACGAACTCTACCCACCTGCGGTGGCGAGAGGGATTCGGTTTGCCGTGCCGTTGGTCGTCTAGCCACTCGTCGTAGGCCAGCCGCAAACGGCGTGCGACGTCCGTGTCCTGTGTGTCCAGCCCTTGCGGGAAGGCGCGCATCAACACCGGCATACTCAGGAACGGGCCGGAGATTTCGAGCAGGGAAAGCCATTCGGCGTGGTGACGTGCAGTAGACATGATCAAGCCATCCGTTCGGGTATCAGGAATGTCACAGCGACCGGGAACATGCGCGGCGTGGGGTCGGCGAAGCGTGATCGGATCGCGGCAACTTCCCGCTCCAACTCGGCAGGAATTTCCTCCAGCCTGCGGTGTAGCGCATCGCGGTTTGCGCGGCGCTGTTCCATCTCATCAAACGCCAGTTCCAGTTGCAGCATCTCAGGCTCACTCAACTCTGCGCGGATAGAACGCTCCAACTGGCCCATGATGATGCTCATGTTGGTAATCTCACGGTGCCGGCGCTCTTCCAGCAGGCCCAGCATGCCGTTCAAGCGGTCTTTTGCGCGCGCCTCCAGCGCCTGCATGACAGCGCCTGCGATCTGCGGCCATAACGCCGTAAACTGGGATTGCACGGCCGCAGTGGGCAGGCGGTCCGTCAACCCGGCCAGAGCGTCGCGCGCCTCGCCGACATTCATGCGGCGGAAGCGCCCCTCGCGCAGGTACCCACCGGCCGTGATGACTTCCTCATGTAAGCGATATGCCTGGCCACCCACGACCACCAGCCGGGCATGGGCGATCACCGCAGGGGTATCCAGCACGTGAGAGGGCACGACGCGCGCCGTGAAGCGGTGCAGACCGCTCACCGCTTGTGGCGCCCAGATGGCTGCGCGCAACAGATGTAGCGCCTTCTGTGTCAACCGATGGTTCAGATGTGCCAGAACGACGTCATCCCGCCCATGCGCCACCGCCTCGTCGAAGGTGATCGGCCGGACTTTCTTGGTGTGCGGGTGTTCCAGGCCGTCCAGACACCGTTCCCAGCTACCATGCAACACCGGGAGCATAAACAGCATCCCTTCGCGGTCTGCGGAAATGAGCGGTAACTGCCCATCCAGTTCTAACGCGGTCTGCACCGCCTCGCGGACGTTGTCGCTGGTCAGGGCCAGACTCTGGCGCGACTCGCGAAGCTGCTCCATCTGATCGGCAATCTGCCGGCGCAAGTCGCGTTCGAACTTGAGCATGCGCCGGACTGACCCGGCGTCGTGTTCAGCCTGCTCCGTCTGTAGCTGGCGCCTCTGCCCCAGCATGGCCTCTTCCACCTGCTGCGCGATCACCGGCCCGACCTTTCCCAGGTCCTCACGAATTTGCTCCACCTTCAGCACTGCCCGCATGAGAAATTCCAGGTCGGCCTCCAACACGCTGGGTGCCAGGTCGCTCATGTTGCGTGTGCGGTATCCTTTGCTGACGAAGTGGTAGATCAGCGGGTTGTGTTCCTGGCCGTGGCGGTCGATACGGCCATTCCGCTGCTCCAGGCGGTTGGGGTTCCAGGGGATCTCATAGTGCAACAGCCGGCAGCAGTGGTTTTGCAGGTCGATGCCTTCTGACGCGGCGTCGGTGCCCAGCAGGATGCGCACGGGGCTTTCGTCCGGGTGAGCCTGGAATGCAGCCTTGATCTCTTCGCGCCTGTCCAGTTCCAGGCCCCCATAAAGCGTCATCAGGCGGTCGTCCCCGCTAAACCCGTGCGCTGCCAGCAACCCCTGCAGCCACTTCTGCGTTGCCCGGTATTCCGTGAAGATAATGACGCGCTCGTTCGTCCACCGGCCGGCGGCATCTTTCACCTGTTCCCCTAGCCATTTGATGAAGGTGAGCGCCTTGCTGTCGGGCTGATGTGATGCCCGCTCCGCCCACTCGCGCATGTTGCGCAGCAGTTGCGCTTCCTCCTGGCTCAGCGGATGCAGGGTGGAGGTGGCAGAGGTGACGCCGGCTTCCACACCGGCCTCGTAGTCCTCATCGTTGTCGTAGTCGTCTTCGGCGCTATCCAGTTCCATGCGCAGCACGCCAAGCGACATCGACTGGGGAGCCGTCTTGCGGGCCGCGTTCAGAGTTTTAGTGTGGTGTTCCAGCGTCGCCGCAAAAGCTGCGGGCGACGAAAACAGGCGTTTCTTGAGGACTTTCAGCACGAACTCCGAGGCGTACCGCTCCAGGGCGTCGCGTGCGGCCTGGATGCGAAGCTGCGTGTAGCGGTTCAGCCAGGCGTGGACTTGCCTCTCCTCTTCCGTATAAGCGACTTCGATTTCATGCACCTGCCGCTTGGGGAAGCGAGGCGTGCCGTCCCAGCGCGGTGGGAGTTCCGACTTGAGCCGCCGCACCATCACGGCCTGCAATTGCTGCCGGTCGGGCTCCACATCTCGTGCAAAGCGCTGGTTATCCAGCAGTTCGAGCAGCGCAGTGAAGCTTTCGCGGTAGCCGTTGTGCGGCGTGGCGGTGAGGAATAGCTTGTGCTCGAAGTGTGGCGCCAGCGTCCGGATCGCCAGCGTCCGTTGTGAGTCCGTGGCGTACTTGCCGCGGCCTGAAGGGGCCACATTGTGGGCCTCATCCACGACGAGAATGTCGAACTTGCGCGGGTACTTCGGTTCAGAGGACGAAGGCAGGATCTCGCTCATCAGCCGCATCGGCCGGTCTCGCTTGAGGAAGTCGATAGAGGTGATCAGGCGCGGGAAATGCGTCCAGGGGTTGGCATGGATGCCTCGGGAGCGCCGCAGTTCGCGCATCAACTCGGTGTCCACGATGCGGAACTCCAACCCGAACTTGTCGCGCATCTGGTCGCGCCATTGCGCCTGTAGGCTGGCCGGGCATACGACAAGCACCGTCCGGGCGCGGTTGCGCACAATGAGCTCCTGCACGATCATGCCAGCCTCAATCGTTTTGCCCAGGCCGACGTCATCGGCGATCAGTAGGTTAACGCGCGGCATCTGCACGGCCCTGACAAGCGGGTCGAGCTGGTAATCCTCGATGTCAATGCCGCTGCGGAAGGGCGCCTGCAAGGTGCGGTCATCGGAAGCAGAGATGGCGCCCCAGCGGACGGCATTCAGGAAGGCGTCGAACCGGCGCGGTGGGTCAAATCCGGTTAGATCAGGCAGACCGACCTTTTCCTCCACGCGTGCGCCCGGCTCCACTTCCCAGACGACCTGCAAGCTCTCGCCCAGTCCATCATCTTCAATGCAGTTGAGCGAGACGATGTGATGCTGCCCATTGACTCCAGTTGCGAGGGTGGCCAGAGGCAGTGCGCTGCTGGTGACATCCGTTACGACATACCTGCGCTGCCGCACCGTGGCGATCTGTCCCGGCTGCGGCAAGGAAGTGAACTGAGTGGTCATAGGTTGATCGATGTTTGTCATGGCCTGCGTCGCTACGCGCTGGGTGTGCTCTGTTGCACTGTTTGCAAAAGCGTTTGGAAGGATTCCGCCTGGCTGCCCATAACCGTGATCACCAGGCGTTGCCCTGCTCGCGTGATCGCCATGTATAGTTTACGCGAGTTGTCACGGATGAGCTCCTGCCGCTCATCGTCGGAAATACGGATGTTCTGCTCTTTCTCCAGTAGACCCGCTGTACCGGCCAGGAAGACGATGGGGCTCTCGAGTCCGGTGACGGCATTCAGAGTGCACACCCGAATCGACTCAAGTCCAAGGGTTTCCTTGGGATCAACACCCGTATTGGCACCATACTTTGTATTCAGGCGCGCCAGAATCTGCTTTTGTCCGCTCCAATCGGTATGAATGATCAGGATGTGATTAAGGGACACGCCCTTCTTGATCAGCGAACCCACTTCATTCATAATGCGTGTGATTTCGTCCTGCTCGCCGTCTACCGTTACGATCTCAGGAAACGTGCCGTTGGGCATATCCTCAAAATCCGGTAAGACGATGTCTTCATCATCCTCACTGACACGCGTCCGATAGAACAGGGTGGCAAAGCTCAGGATCTGCCGTGTAGTTCGATAGCTATGCTGGAGGTGGTGAGAACGGCCTCGAACGTCCAAGCCACTCGCTACCCAGGACTGGCGGCGCTTCAGAAAACCTTGTGTCGGGTCGGCGACCATGAACAGATGACCCGTGCGGGGTTTCACAGCACACTTGATTAACTCAAACCAGATGGGGGCGAAGAATTGCGCTTCGTCGATCAGGATCGCGTCATAGGTCGGCACCGTCAGCTTGCCAGACTGCACCCAGCGCCATAGCTGGCGAGGAATATCTCCCCAGTCGATCAGCTTATGGCGGTTTAGCTCGTGCTGGTAATCCGCAAATGCGTCCCACACCCGCCGGCGTTGTGGCTCCGCCAAGGCGAAACCGCGGCCGGTGCGGTCTGCCTTCAGATAATCCTCAAGGGAGAAAATAAGGCGGTCCTTGCACCAATCCAGTTCTTCCAGCAGCGCCTGATCGCTCATCTGCGTATCGGAAAAGGTCTTGTTCCAAATACCGGTTACCAGATGCTGCTTTTCCGTTGCGCCAATTGTGCTTCTGCGATCAGGTTGGACAGTCGTCCACAACTTCCAGCACCATTGGTTGAAGGTTAACCACTCAACATCGTCAGACTTGCGAATGGTCTGGTAACGGCGGTTCAGATCGTTAATGAGCGGCCGGTTATGTGTGAGACCCAGGATGGATTTATCTGGGAAGAATTGCCTGAGTAAACTTGCGCGATAGACGACGATGAGCGATTTCCCGCTCCCGGCAACGCCGTTCACGAGCCGCAAATTAAAGTCACCCACCGCCGCGCCGGCATCGTCCGACAGTGTCAGATCCGTCTTCAGAATGCGCTCCTGGTCGTAGTCGAGCAGGCTATCGGTCAGTTGGGCGCTGTTGTTTCGCTTTTTGGGCGCCCGGACCGTCAGTTGAGCGGGGATGACCACCTCAGGGGTGAACACCCGGCGCAAGTGTGCAATGGCTTCGTCCGACAAAGGTTGGCCAAGGTGATCCGTCAGGAACTGCTGGAATGATGCAAAACTATCTTTGCTGCACCAGGTGAAACCACTCGGGGTGGTTGCAACCTGGCCCAGTTGGGCCAAGTCTCGCTCGGTCAGGTTGGGAAATACCACTACCGCCGGCACAGCCGCCAGGTCTACGCACGGATCACGTCCCAGGCCTTCTTCGATAAAGTGACACACATCGTCGTAAGCAACCTGGGGCGACTGGGCACCGCCATTACCGGCGAACAGGCTGGATTGCGCCATCGTGCGCACATCCGTAGATCCCAAGTCTGAAGCCTTGATCCACAACGAACGCTGTCCCATCCACAGCACCAGAAAGTCAGGTCCGGTTTGGGCGTGAAAGGGGAGACGCTGCCAGATGGTAAATTGCTCATCGGGCAATTGCTTAAACGCTCGCCGCAGGCGCGCGACTGCCGGCGAAACATCCATGTGGGGACTATCGGGGAGCAGTTTCGCCATAAATCCTCCCCGCCCCATCGGTTGCCAACGTGAAGTAGGTGCAACTGTTTACCAGATCACGCAGTAAATCGACCGCTTGCTGCTGTTCGGGCTCATCAGGTTGTGTGTCCAGAACATGCCGGCTGCCCACAATGATGAGTTTACACGAGGGACGCGTCACCGCCACATTGATGCGCTGAGGCTGAAAGAAGAACTCCGCCACTTGCTTGGCGAAAGCCGTGTTGGATGTAGTCAGCGACACAATAACGATATCGCGCTCCTGCCCTTGCATACGCTCAACGGTATCGACGATGATACCGCGAGCCTCTTGCTTGGGTAGTAACGTGCGTACGATAGATCGAATCTCACGGCCTTGCGCCCTGTAGGGGGTGACGACACCAATCTGGTCGGGCGCAATGCCGCACTCGCGAAGCGTGACGATCAGGTCAGCGACCACCTGCGCCTCCGCACGGTGGCGCGTGGTCACACGCCAGTGTTCCAGATCCACAAAAACCTTGGGGAGGGCTGAGTCAAGGATATCGGTGAATCGCGCTGGAGGGGTTGGATAACAAATGCGCCGCTCTGCCACTTTCTTCGAAATAGGCCCGAGGCGACTGTCGTAGAACGACCGGCTGGGCCATTCCGTCAGGACGTCGTTCAGGCGATACGTCTGGGTGAGCATGGTATCGAACCCGTGCCCCGCCAGGATTTCAAAGATCGACCCGCTTAACGAGCCATCACGATGGCGTCCGACCAGGACCGGTGGCAGTTGGCGATGATCGCCGAAGAAGATAAAGCGCTTTCCCGGCAACATGCCCATGATCGCTAAGGGCAGGGTGATCTGGCTTGCCTCATCGAAGATAACCGTGTCGAACGAAACTCCTTCTAAACGTCCGGTCCGCGGAGCGAACGGCGTGACGCCAATGACATAGCCCTGATCCGATGACTCCAGTGGGCATCCTGAAAACTCCCCATAGGCCGAGACATTGATGAGGTCGTCAGCTCGACGCAGAGCGCCAATCTTGGCAAGGTCAGTAGTCGGGGACACTTCGGTCAGCTTATTGAGAGCGTTGTTAATCGCACGATGGGTGAAAGCCGTGACCAGAACGCGTTCCCCATCACTCGCGAGTTGTGCGGCGAGGTGCGCCAGTACTCTGGTTTTACCGGTGCCGGGTGGCCCTTGCACGAGCCAGGCTAAGTCGGTGGCGTAAGACTGGGCGAAGCCCTCCTGTTGATCGGCATTCAACCCAAGTGACTGGGCGATATCGAGCCCCTCGTCGCATATAGCCGTGTTTATGCATGGGCGGCGGACACCCATGAGGAGTGGCAGTATGCGTTGAGTTCCAACTGTAGTAGAGCCCACCTCGCGCAGCGCGTCAACGATGAATGAGCTTAAGTCGAGATACCCCTGATCAGCTATCCAGCCATCCGGCTCTCGATAGACCGGCTCGAGGTTAACTCCCGCTCCTTGGGCAATAGATACGGCTAGGTGGTCGCCATCATCCACCTCAAGATTGGCTTGTATGTTGCTCGGGTCGAATGGATTGCCGCGGTCCAGCAGCAGGATGTCGCCTTCCCGGAAGCGTGATCGATTATGGGGGCAGGAAAATTCGAGATGCCCCTCCTGGGTATGGCCTATGAAGCGAAGGTTCTCTATCGCGTAACCGTCTGCAACACGGTCGGGTAATGGCTTACGCCATCCAACTTCTACGGCACTCTTCTGGGCGTCACGTTCATCCAGCACGAAATGAACGAGTCCATTGAGAAAATGGGAAGGATCGTTGCATTTTGTTGAAGAGAGTATCAGGACACCCATATATACCGCAACGCTTCCATTATGCAGGGCTCAGATTAGAACCTAATTGTAGTCTTCTTTAATAAATCTGTGGGGCGATGACTCTAGGTTCCTTTGTGGCTGGCGCACAGGCTGCTAGGCTTCAGACTCGCTGACACGGTACGTGATGTATGAAGTTAAATCCTACTGTCGGTTCTGGCCAAGCACCATCCGGTACAAAGACATTACCTTAACCTGACTTGCCACCTAGCCGCAGATCGAACAGGCCAAGACAGCCAGAAAGGCTTTGAGTTCGACCCCGCGCGGCGTGATGGCATAAATGCGTTTGGCAAAGCAATCCGCGATCTGACTGAACGTGGTCTCGATGCGCTTGCGCACATGTTGACAGATATACGCCAACCACCCCGGCAGCGGGCGCTTTGGCTGTTGCGTTTGTGCAAGGACACCCACGTGAGCGGGGTGTCCTCGTTCAAGACCTCCTCACACATGTAATCGGTATAGGCTTTGTCGCCGTAGACGGTCGCGTCGTCGGGCAGGTCCAAGAGTAAGCGCTTGAAGGCCGCGATATCCGCGTCGGCTCCCGGCGCAAGGACCACCTCGATGGGGTGGCCGTCCGCAGTCACGACCACATGCAAGCGCAGCCCGTAGAAGTAGCGCTGCTTGCTGGCGATGTAGCCCCGGAAGGCCTCGCCCCGGTACAGCTGGCAGCGCCGGATGCGGTAGTTATCGCACACGGCCAGCGGCATACTATCCACGGCATACTCCTGGCCGTCATTCAACGCTTGGTGGACTTCCGCCAGCGCGCGGGACAGGCCTAACCATAGCCCTTCCGGGATGGCATACAAGCGCCGATTCAGCCGACTGGCACTCAGCATGCCGAGCATCCAGCCTTCCTCCTGCAGCACCGTGCGGGCATGCTCCAAGCAGTTCTTGAAGCAGCGCGCCGCCACCAACGCGGTGGTCATGACTTCCGCCGTGCTCATCGTGCTCTGGGGATCGTCCCGGTAGTGCATCGCTTTCAGGTAATCGTCGCACACCACGTAAAAAGTGATAATCTCATCTTGCATAGCTGTGCCCTCGCTGCGCTGAGTTCTGGTAAAGCCCAGTGTAGCGCGGGACAGCTATGCGCTTGGTGTCACATCGGCCAAGGTAGCAAATCAGGTTAAATAATGGGAATGCCTGAACGGAGACCAACTACAGGAGGAGTAGCCCGCTGTATGTGCACCGCACCTGCTCAGAAACTTCCGTTCACGACTCGGTAAACACGATATGACGAATAGTTTCTGCGCGCATCTTTTGCGCCAGCTATCCCACTCTCAGAATAAAATGCAGAGTAGCGCATTGCTCTGACATCGACCCACTGGGATACTATGCGGGCGCTCTTTCAATTGTTCGCGGCTGAGTTGGGAGAATTGCCATATCATAGGCAATGTCTGATTCCCTGACACTTTCCGAAAACGGACGCTGCTGCCCACGAAATGAGGCACACTTGGCTCATGAATCAAACGAGCGAAAGCGTGCCCTCCGCGGGCAGCAGTTACACATTGTATAGCCGGATCTATGCGCAGATGAAAGCCTTGTGCGGCGAGCACATCAGCAATATCACGCAGTTGACCAACTGCGTCTGGCTGGTGGTGTGCGTCTTGAATGGCGGGTCGATCTCTTTGGCGGAACTGGCGCTGTCCTGGCCGGGGGACGCCGCGGCGGCCTCGCGCGTGACGCGCATCCGGCGTTGGTTGAAGAACCCGCACGTCAACGCTTGGGCGCTGTACCGCGCGGTGCTCCAGCAGGTGCTGCACGGCTGGCAGCACGTCGATTTGATGGTCGTGATCGACGGCACCCTGCTGTTCGGGGATCGTTGGCAAGTGTTTCGCCTGTCCTTCGTGCATGGTTGTCGGGCGATCCCCTTGTGGTGGGTGGTCGTGCCGGGCAAGGGGCTGGTGCAGTGTGAACGCCTGACGGCGTTGTTCGTCCAGGTGGCGGCGTTCCTGGCTCCCTACGTGCGCAGCGTCACGTGCTTGGCCGATCGTGGCTTTCGCGACCACGACTGGGCGGCCTTGTGCCTGCACGTGGGCTGGAATTACCGCATCCGCGTGGCGCGCAACACGACTCTCACCTTCCGCTCCGGCCCGCGCCGCCGCATCGACCGCTTGGGCGTGCGGCGCGGGCGCATCCTATGCCTGAACGACGTCCGCCTCACCTTGATCGGCCAGTTCCTGACGCACCTGTCCGTCGCCTGGTCGTTGGGCGATGCGACCCACGCGCCTGAACTGGTGGCCGTGATCTCCAACCAACGCGCCCACCCGCAGCGCTTGGACGAATATGGCTTGCGCATGCAGATCGAGTAGAGCTTCCGCGACGACAAGACCGGCGGGTTTGACATCGATCACACCCGCCTGCAACATGCCGACCGCCTCGAACGCTTGCTGTTGGCCGTCGCCCTGGCGACGATCTGGTGCCACGAACTGGGCGGGTTCGTCTTGCAGCAAGGAGACGCCACGCGCCGCATCATCGACCCGGGGGTCGAACGCGAACTCAGCCTCTTTCAACTGGGCTTGCGCTGGCTCCACCGCTGTCTGGCTCTCATGCCGCATCGGTTGCCCGCCTTTCGCGCGTGTCTCTCTCCGCTCGCGCTCCCCCCGGTGCGCGCGTGACCCAAGACTAAAATGTGTCAGGGAATCAGTCTACACCAAACTTACACCCAGCTACACCAGAAAAAGATTGACAGCTGTAGACATCGGTGATAGATTTGCTCAGATTTGAATATATATGTATATTTTGGCCTTAGCCTGCGAGACAAGCGATGACTGACCATCCATCACAAAAGGAGTGGCTCGGTCTCGGTGAAGCGGCACAGTATCTAGGTATACATCCGGTGACCTTGCGTCGATGGGCCGATGCCGGCGACATCAACTATATGCTAACCGTCGGCAGACATCGGCGTTTCGCCATTACTGAGTTAAAACGGTTTGCGGAAGAGCGCTTGCGCCTGATGCCTCTGCCGCGCACTGAACAATTATGGGCCGACAGCGCCGCTGCACACACACAGGAAGTGATTCAAAGCCATCGCCAGTCGGCGTGGATGCAGGCGTACAGCGACAGTGATCGTCAGCAAAGCCGTGAACTCGGGCGACGACTGATGGCCATCGTGCTGCAGTACATTTCGTCCGATGAAAACAGCGAAATCCTCCTCGAAGAAGCGCGCGCCATCGGTGAACAGTACGCGCACAGCGCGATAGAACATGGTCTAGCAATCACTGATGTATTGGAGGCGACGATGTCCTTCCGAGACGCCATGTTTGAAGCCGCGATTCTCGTCCCTGAAGTGGCGCATACCGCTCCAAAAAACAACGCACGCCTTCTCAAGAAAATCAACACGCTACTCAACACAGTGCAGCTTGCAGTTGCGAGCGTCTACGACAGGCAAACCAAATAATGACCATTCTTAGCCTGAGTATTTCGTTTCATACAGCATCCATTGATCTGCGTGAACAACTTTCCCTTGACGCTGTGCAGGTATCCGCTGCACTGAGTCATTTTCGCGAGTGGCGCCACACGCATATCAGCCCGGATGCAGAACTGGCGATCTTATCCACCTGTAACCGGCTGGAGCTTTACCTGGCGTCGCACGATGGTCGCGCCGATGACTCCTACCGCGCGCTCATAGGCTTTACGTCTGAACTCTGCCGTCTCGACCCTGCAAGTTTGGAGCCGTTCGTGAACCGGTACGAGGGGATTGACGCGGTTCGACATCTATGTCGGGTAGCCGCAGGCCTTGACTCGATGGTGCTTGGCGAGTCCCAGATCCTCGGCCAGGTAAGTGAGGCATTCGAGGCCGCTATGGTGACCGATTCTGTTGGCCCGGTTCTTTCCACTGTCTTTCGTACTGCAATCCGTGCAGGCAAGCGCGCCCAAACGGAAACAACGATCGGTCATAACCCATCCAGCGTCGGTTCGGTTGCGGTGCTCCTGGCGGAGCAGGTGATGGGATCGGCAATTTTACCCGATGCACAGGTGCTTGTCGTCGGCGCGGGAGATATGGCTGAACTGGTCATCAAGGCATTACACGCGCGCGGCGTCAAGCGGCTGGCGGTGGTAAACCGCACGCATGCACACGCCGTCGTCCTGGCGCAACGCTGGGGCGGTGTCGCATGTGACTTATCACAGCTAAGCCAGGCCATAGGCCAGGCCGACATGATAATTACATCCACCGGCGCGCCTCAGCCCATCATCCTGTTCGATCACATACAACAAGCGATGCAATCGCGCCCGGAGCGACCACTGGTGCTGATCGACATCGCTATGCCGCGAGATATCGAGCCGGAGGCAGGTCACGTTGCCGGTGTGCGGCTCTTTGACCTGGACGATCTGCGGGCGCATCTCGATGGATCGATCTCAGACCGACAGGCGCAAGTGCCTTTTGTTGAAGCGATAGTGAACAACGAACTCACCGAGTTTGCCCAGTGGTTGCGGGGCGCGGACGTTCACCCGGTCATTACCGATCTGCGCAAGAAGGCCGAAGCCATTCGCCAGCATGAGATTGAGCGGGCGTTGCGCCATCTGCCCGACCTTGACGCCAAGACTCGCGATTACATCCAGGGCATGTCACGCGCGCTCGTGAACAAGTTGTTACACGAACCGACCCGTCGATTGCGTGACGCGGCGAATGATGGACAGGGCGCCGAATATGCCAATTCGGTGCGATACCTGTTTGGGCTCAACGGTGATGAACCGTTGCAAGTGCCAAGCCAGGACGAACGATGATGGAAATACAATTGAAGCAAACACTAAGAGCCGGCACGCGCCCTTCGCCCCTAGCCAAACGCCAGACGCAACAGATCATCGACAGGCTGCAGGAAGCGTGGCCGCACCTTCACTGTGAGACAGTCAGCATTACCACCACAGGCGACCGTAACCTTACCCAGCCACTGCCCGAAATCGGTGGCAAGGGTGTGTTTACGGAACAACTTGAAGAGGCGTTGCGATCGGGGCATATCGACTTCGCTGTGCACTCGTTGAAGGATTTGCCAATAATCGGTGGGTCAAACGATCTCGCTCTCACTGCAATCGGGGCACGCGAGGATGCGCACGACGTGCTGATATCAGCGCAAGGTTGGCAGCTCGTCAGTCTGCCGCAGCGTGCGCGCGTCGGCACATCCAGTCTGCGCCGCGCGGTGCAACTGAAGGCGACGCGTCCCGACCTGACCATCTTGCCGTTACGCGGGAATATCGACACCCGCGTCCGCAAGGCACTGCAAGGTGACTACGATGCAATCGTGCTGGCGGCAGCCGGGCTGAATCGACTTGGTCTGGAAGACCGAGTCACAGAATATCTTCCGTTTGAGCTGATGCTGCCCGCCCCCGGACAGGCCGCACTCGCCCTTCAATCTCGGGCAGGCGATGAGGGGACGCGCCAGTTACTGGCGGTCATTGACGACCCACTCACACGAGCGGCGGTTACTGCCGAACGTTGTTTCCTGAAGTCCCTTGGAGGCGGATGCTCTGCCCCTGTGGCCGCCTTTGCACAGCATCTGTCGGAACCAGGTGGTTGGCTCGGTATGAACGGTCTGGTCGCGGCATCGGATGGGACATGGGTGATTCGCGTCAAGGGTGAAGGCTTCGACCCGGAACAGTTGGGCATTGACCTTGCGCAGGAAGCGCTGAAAAAAGACGCAGGAATACTGCTGTGACCACAACGCTTCCACTTTCAGGACGCCGGGTGCTGGTCACTCGGTCGCGCGCGCAGGCGAACGGGCTTATGACCGCACTCGCCGCGCTGGGCGCACAGGCCATCATGCTACCCGCCATCGAGATCGCGCCAATATCTGATCCAACCCGACTCGACCAGGCCATTGCCAGCCTGGATGCATATGATGCATATGACTGGATCATCTTCACCAGTGTGAATGGTGTGGCTGCATTCTGGCAGCGCATCGAAGCGACGGGCGCGCGCGCAGACCGAATGCGTGAGGTGGCTGTGGCAGCCATAGGACCGGCAACGGCACAGGCGCTGGAGGAGCACGGTATATCCCCTCGCTTTGTCCCATCTGAGTACATTGCCGAGACGATTGCGGCCGGGATTGGCGATGTCGAAGGCAAACACATTCTGCTGCCGCGCGCGGAGATCGCGCGCGAAGCGTTGGCAGTTGAACTCAGACGGCGGGGCGCGATTGTAGATGAGATTGCCGCTTATCGCACGCTTTCCCCGTCGCCGGATGCAGGAGCGCTCGCGCAGTTACGGCAGGGCGTCGACGCGATCCTGTTCACCAGCTCGTCCACGGTGCGTAACTTCGTCGATCTGGCCGGTCATATCAAGTCAACCGGGCGGGTCGTCATTGCATGCATCGGTCCCATTACGGCGCAAACCGCACGCGAGATGGGCTTTACAGTCGATGTCGTTGCCAGTGAATACACGACAGACGGGCTTGTTCGGGCGCTGGTCAGCCACTTTCAACAGGCACAGCACTCGCAGGAGCATAAACAATGACACACTTGACAGCGGGCTCAGTGGCGCTCACGGCAAGCACGGCAGCACAACCGCGACGCCTGCGCCTTTCACCCGCGATACGCACAATGGTTCGTGAAACCAGCCTCTCTGCAGGCGATTTCATCTACCCCCTGTTCGTGACGCATGGCCACTCGTTGAAACGCGAGGTAGCCTCAATGCCAGGGGTATTCCAATGGTCGCCCGATTTGTTGGCCGCTGAGGCAGAATCTATCGCCCGCCTTGGCATTCCGGCAGTTCTCTTGTTCGGCATCCCGGATCACAAGGATGCAACGGGGACTGAGAGCTGCGCTCCGGATGGCGCCGTGCAACAGGCGGTGAGGATCATCAAGCAGGCCGTGCCGGATATGGTCGTTATCACCGACGTATGCCTTTGCGAGTACACGGATCACGGGCATTGCGGTGTATTAAACACGGGCGGCGACCATAGGCGGCCTTATCCGCAACTGCCGGAGGGATACGTGCTCAATGCGGAAACGCTCGAGATACTGGCGGATGTCGCCGTGTCACATGCGGAGGCGGGGGCTGATATCGTCGCGCCATCGGGCATGATGGATGGCATGGTGCGCGCCATCCGCACCGGCCTCGATACGCGCGGCTTCGAGCATCTCGCGATCCTGTCTTATTCCACCAAATACGCGTCGGCCTTCTATGGCCCTTTCCGCGACGCCGCGCAGGGCGTACCCAAATTCGGCGACCGGCGCAGCCACCAGATGGACCCGGCTAATGCGCGCGAGGCTTTGCGTGAAACGGCGCTGGATGTGGCGGAAGGCGCGGACATGCTGATGGTCAAGCCGGCACTGGCATATCTCGACATCATTCGGATGATCCGCGAGCGGTTCGAGGCGCTGCCACTGGTTGCGTACAACGTGAGCGGCGAGTATGCCATGATCAAAGCGGCCGCGGCGAATGGTTGGTTGAATGAGCGGCAGACCGCGCTTGAAACGCTCACCAGCATAAAACGCGCCGGCGCCGATCTCATCATTACCTATCATGCTAAGGAGGCTGCCCAATGGCTCAAATGAAGCTTGCTCCGGACGCTGCACGCGAACGCCACGGTCATGATCAACACATGCTTGAAGCTGATTTCGACCTCGCGCCATTTACGATTGCGTGGGAAGTCACGCGCGCCTGCGCGTACAGTTGCGTCCATTGCCGCGCGAATGCGCAGCATCATCGCGATAGCCGGGAATTGACAACTGAAGAGGCGAAGCGTCTCATCGACAGATTCAAGGCGTTTGGCAATCCGATACTGGTTTTCACAGGCGGCGACCCTATGATGCGGCCGGACCTGTTCGAGTTGATCCGGTATGCAACCGAACAGGGACTGCGCTGCTCGCTCACGCCGACCGCTACTGCGTTGCCTACCGTCGAGCGACTTCAACAGGCGCAGGTAGCCGGGATACGGCGCATTGCGCTCAGCCTTGATGCACCGACCGCGGAAGTCCATGATGGATTCCGACAGGTACCTGGCTCGTGGAAACGCACCGAGGCGATTGCGCACGCTGCCCGGTCGATTGGACTGGCGGCGCAGATCAACACGACAGTCGCCACCCACAATCATCATCTGTTGCCGGAGATGGTGGCGTTCCTACAGGAGATCGGCGCGGTACAGTGGAGCCTATTCTTCCTGGTGCCCACAGGGCGCGCGCTGGCGCGCTACATGATTTCGGCACAGGAGCACGAGCGGCTGTTCAACTGGCTGTATGATCTTGCGCAAACGGCGCCGTTTGACATCAAAACGACGGCGGCGCCAATGTATCGTCGTGTCGTGATTGAACGTCGGCGCGTGGAAGCGCAGTCCAAGGCAACGCAATTCGAGGCAGGATCGAATGACCACATGCATGCGCATGGCGCAACTATCCGCGGCGCAGGCTTCCAGTATGCAGACGGATTGAATCGCCCCATCAAAGGCGTGAACGATGGGCGTGGCTTTTTGTTTGTCTCGCATGTTGGTGACATCATGCCATCGGGTTTCCTGCCCATCCCGGTCGCAAACGTGCGTGAAAGTGATGTGGTGGATGTGTATCGCCATCACCCGACATTCAAAGCGCTGCGAGATCCCGATCTGCTCAAAGGCAAATGCGGCAGATGCGACTATCGCGTGGTGTGCGGCGGGCAACGGGGAAGGGCCTTTGCCCTGACCGGTGATTACCTCGAAAGCGACCCTGCATGTATCTATGAACCAAAGGAAAGAGGAGTGAAGAATGCCTGAAGAAACACCGCGAACCCTGAGTCATTTCGGGTTCTATGCCTGGAAAGAAGCCTATTGGGCGCTTGCGCCCGGCGGGCGCGCCGACCTGCACAGGGAATGGCTGCGCGGCATGCGTGCCAATGTGCCCATGGTGAATATCTACCAGGTATCTCCGGCGGAGAACGGCAGCGACATGCTCGTCTGGACCGCTGCGCCTATCGCGGCGCCATGCGACACCGCGGCGTTCTTTGACAAGTTGGCGCGTGCGATCAACCCCTATCGCACCTATCTCAACCCGGTGGATGTGCTGTGGGGTTACACACGGCCATCGCAGTACACAAAGACGCGTTCCACGCAGGAAATCGATCCGTTCAGCACGGAGCGGAAGCCTTATCTGGTCGCGTACCCGTTCGTGAAGACGACAAGCTGGTACATGATGAGCCGTGATGCGCGGCAGGGCATGATGAACGAGCACATCCGCATCGGCAAGCAGTACGAGGACATTACCCAACTGCTGCTCTATTCCTTCGGGGTGCAGAACCAGGAGTTCGTCGTGGTGTATGAGATGGACGACCTGACCCGTTTCTCCGACCTGGTCAACGAGTTGCGCAGCGCGGAAGGCCGACGCTATACCGAGCGCGACACCCCTTTGCACCTGGCGATCTACCATCATGCTGAGGAGACGCTCGCACTGTGGGAATGATGGCTGATCCAGTTACACCGCGGTTTCTACGTGCCTGTGCGATGCAACCGACTGAAGTTACGCCGGTGTGGTTCATGCGCCAAGCGGGGCGTTATATGCCCGAATACCGCGCTATACGCTCCCGGCATACCTTGCTGGAAATATGCCGCCAACCTGAACTGGCCGCCGAGGTGACGATGCAGCCGGTGAATGCGCTTGGCGTGGATGCTGCCATCCTCTTCGCCGACATCCTGCTCCCGCTGATCCCGATGGGCATCGGGTTGCACTTTGCCGCAGGCGAGGGACCTATCATCGAGAACCCGGTGCGCATAGAAGCGGATGTCGAGGCCCTGCGCGATGCGGTGTCGCCTATGGAATCGCTTGCCTACGTCATGGAAACCGTCCGGCTCGTTCGGCGTGAACTCGCGGATCGCATTCCACTGATTGGGTTCGCCGGCGCGCCCTTCACACTCGCGAGCTATATCATCGAAGGCGGTTCATCGCGCAACTATGTGAAGACGAAGCAGATGATGTACCAAGCGCCAAGCACGTGGCACGCGCTCATGGGTAAACTCGCCCGGGTTGTGGCCGATTACCTGGCCTGTCAGGTCGCATCCGGTGCACAAGTGGTGCAGTTATTTGACAGTTGGGCCGGCGCGCTCAACCATGACGACTACACGACTTACGTGCTTCCGCACTCGCGCGCCGTGCTGCGCGATCTGCGCCTGAGCGGCGTGCCGACCATCCATTTTGCGACGGGGGCATCAGCGTTCCTGCCGCAGATGAAAGCGGCTGGCGGGACGGTCATTGGTGTGGACTGGCGCGCACCGCTTGACTGGGCCTGGCAGCAGCTTGGCGCGGACGTTGCCATCCAGGGCAACCTTGATCCTGTGGCATTGCTGGCGCCGCGAGACGAGATCGAGCAGCGCGTGCGCCGGATTCTGCAGCAGGCGGCTGGCCGTCCAGGACACATCTTTAACCTGGGGCATGGCATCCTGCCGGAAACGCCGGTCGATAATGTCAGGGCAGTTGTCGATATGGTGCACGAGATGTCAGCCGCGATCCGTTCACAAGAACAAACCTCAACGTTCAAAGAAGCAATACGACTATGACCACCATTGGTGTTCTCGTGATGGCCTATGGCGGGCCGGATAAGCTGGAAGATGTAGAGCCGTACCTGATGGATGTGCGCGGCGGTCGCGCGACATCCCCGGCAGCCATAACGGAAGTGCGCGAACGTTACCGTGAGATTGGCGGGCGCTCGCCGATCCTCGAACGAACGCTCGCTCAAGCCTCGGCGCTTCAGGAAGCACTCGATCCTCAGCACAGCGTGTTTCGCCTGTATACCGGCATGCGCCACTGGCATCCCTACATTAAGGACGTGCTGGCAGAGATGGCCGGCGCCGGCATCGATCGCGCCGTCGGGCTGGTGATGGCGCCGCATTATTCACGCATGAGCGTCGGCGTCTATTACAAGAAAGTGGATGAGGTGTACTCATCAATCGCCATGCGCCAGATCGAACAGTGGCACCTGCTGCCGGGATACCTGGATGCGCTGGTGGATCATGTCGGCGACGCGCTGCAACGTTTCCCGTCGGAAATCCGCGCAAGTGTGCCCATCATCTTCACCGCGCACAGCCTGCCCGAACGCATCCTCACCTGGGGTGATCCGTATCCCGGACAGTTGCAGGCCACGGTCGCGGCCGTTGTTGAACGTCTCGGTCCGTTCCACGGCGAGCGTCATTTCGCGTACCAATCAGCGGCGATGACGCCCGAACCATGGTTGGGCCCCGATGTCTCAAAGGTGATTGGTCAACTGGCAGCAGACGGGCATGAAAATGTGTTGATCGCGCCGATTGGCTTTGTGTGCGAACACGTCGAGATCCTGTACGACATCGACGTGGCGCTGCAACGGCAGGCCCGCACGCTGGGTTTACACCTCGAGCGGATTGAGATGCTCAATACGGCGCCTGCCATGATCAACGGGTTGGCTGATCTGGTCCGTGATGAAGCAAAGAAGGCGGGCTGGTTGTGACATTGCAACAACGTAAACGGGTGGTGATCGTCGGCGGTGGAATCACCGGGCTGGCTGCTGCGCGGTATCTGGGCCAGCATGCTGCCGGCATCGCAGTGACGCTGATCGAGAGCGACGATCGGCTGGGCGGCAAAATCGCAACGCAACGGGTGGATGGTTTCGTGATCGAGGGAGGTCCGGATTCCTTTCTGTCGTACAAACCACGCGGGCTGGGTCTGTGCCGTGAACTTGGGTTGGAGAGCCGCCTGCACGGAACCAGTGGAAAAGTCCGGCGTACCTACATTATGCGCGGTCGCAAACTTCATCAACTTCCTGAAGGTCTGACGGGATTGATTCCCTCGCGCTTTGGGCCGATGCTAAAGACCCCGCTCATTTCGCTGCTGGGAAAGGGGCGTATGGGCTTGGAATATTTCATCCCGCCACGCATGACCGATGAGGATGAATCGCTTGAATCGTTTGTCTCGCGCCGTCTAGGGCGCGAGGTGTACGTGCGGATGATTGAACCGCTCATGAGCGGCATTTATGCTGGTGACGGTAATCAGCTCAGCCTGGCCGCCACATTCCCGAACTTGCGTAAGGCCGAACTGGATTATGGCGGCTTGATCAAAAGCATGTTGGCTGCCAGGTCAAAACCAGCTCCGCAAGCAACCTCACAGGCAACAAAGCGCTGGCCCGCATTTCTGACCCTCGAAAGCGGTCTGGCCGAGATGGTGGAGAAAATCGAGGTCGAATTGGAAGCAGTGGACATTCGGCTGCGAACGCGCGTTACGGACGTCAGGCGACAGTCTGGACAGTGGGGTTATCAGGTGGCGATCGAAGGTGAAGAACCAATGACGGCCGACGCCGTCATCCTGGCAACGCCGGCGTTTGTCACGGCTGAGCTAATCGACACATTGGATCCACAGGCTGCTGAAGCGCTGCGCCAGATTCCCTATGTTTCGACAGCGACAGTTTCAGTCGTCTATCCGATAAGCCAGGTTCCAGTACCGCTCGATGCGCATGGGTATATTGTCCCCCGCAGTGAGGGGCGGCCGGTGCTCGCATGCACATGGACCTCAACAAAGTTCCCGCATCGCGCGCCTGAGGGATTCGCGCTTATTCGCGCCTTTATCGGTCGCGCCGGACAGGAGGATATGCTGGACCGGACTGATGAAGAACTGATACAGCTGGTGCGAGACGAATTGCGCGGTGTGCTGGGCGTCACTGCGCCGCCACAAATGCATTTCGTTTTCCGCTGGCCGATGGCGATGCCACAGTACACGCTGGGGCATCTGGTACGCGTGAGTACGATTGAACGCTGCTTTGATAGGCATCCGGGGTTGTTCTTTGCCGGTGGCGCGTATCGCGGGATTGGCATTCCCGATTGCATCGCCTCGGGCGAGAAGGCCGCAACACAAGCAATGACTTCCATACAGACACATACATCCGCAGAGGTACTAACTGCATGAATACGGAACGCTCGCAGCAACTCTTCTCCGAAGCGTTGGAACTTTTCCCAGGCGGCGTGAACTCACCCGTGCGGGCGTTTCGCGCTGTCGGCGGAACGCCGCGCTTTATCGAGCGCGGGCAGGGCGCCTATATGGTCGATGTGGACGGCAACCGTTACATCGACTATGTGCTGTCGTGGGGGCCGCTCATCCTCGGTCATGCGCATCCGCGCGTGGTCGCTGCCCTAATCGATGCCGTATCGCGTGGAACAAGCTACGGGGCGCCAAATCCCTACGAGAATCACCTGGCGAAGCTGATTCAACAGGCCATGCCGAAGATCGAAATGCTGCGGTTCGTCAATTCCGGCACCGAGGCGACGATGAGCGCGCTGCGGCTGGCGCGCGCGTTCACTGGGCGCAATAAGATCATCAAATTCGAAGGCTGTTATCACGGGCATGCCGACATGTTGCTGGTGAAAGCGGGTTCGGGCGTGGCGACACTCGGCCTGCCGGATTCGCCGGGTGTTCCGGCCGCGACCGTATCCGATACGATGACCGCGCCCTTTAACGACATTGCCGCAGTGGAACAACTCTTTGCACAGTACCCGCGCGAGATTGCCGCCATCATCGTCGAGCCAGTCGCAGGCAACATGGGCGTCGTGCCGCCGGCAGACGGGTATCTGCACGGCCTGCGGGACATCACGTCTGCGCATGGATCCTTGCTGATCTTCGACGAAGTGATGACCGGCTTCCGGGTTCACCCGGGCGGCGCGCAGGCGCTGTTCGGTATCTCGCCCGACCTGACTGCACTGGGGAAAGTGATTGGCGGTGGCTTACCCGTGGGCGCCTATGGCGGCCGGCGTGACATCATGCAGATGGTGGCGCCGGCGGGTCCGATGTACCAGGCCGGCACGCTCTCCGGCAATCCGCTGGCGATGGTGGCGGGGATTGAGACGCTTTCTGAACTTCTCCAGCCTGGTGTATGGGACACTATCCAGTCGCATGCACAGAAGCTGGGTGCTGGGATTGCGGCGGTCGCGCAGAGCGTTGGCGTGCCGGTGACGGTGCAACAGGTGGGGACCATGTCTACTGTGTTCTTCACGCCTGAGCCGGTCGCCAACTGGACTACTGCTAAGGCTGCGGACACGATGCGCTACGCGGCGTTCTTCCTGTCCATGCTGGAAAGCGGCGTCTATCTGGCGCCGTCGCAGTTTGAAGCCGGGTTCATGTCTTCTGCCCATAGCGATCTGGACATCGATCACACGATCGCCGGCGCAGAACGAGCGCTGACCAGGATTGCACGCATGCGCTGAGAAAATATACTCGCGATGTGGCACACTATTTAAATCATCAACGGTTATCGCGCGAGAGAGGTTATTTGCATGCAGTCTGAATCCAGCAGGTCCGGTAATGTCAACAATGTGAGCATCTATTTTGTAGTGCTGGTTGCCGTGTTCGTCATGTGTCTGATCGTGGCGAACATCATTGCAGTTAAGCTGGTTTCTGTTTTCGGCCTCATCGTACCTGCCGCGGTGATCATCTTTCCGATCAGCTACATTTTCGGCGACGTGCTGACTGAGGTCTATGGTTATCGCAGAGCGCGCCAGGTGATCTGGCTGGGTTTCTTCTGCAACCTGTTGGCTGTGATCGCGATCTGGCTCGGCCAGGTGTTGCCTGCCGCATCGTTCTGGGATGGGCAGGCAGCTTACGAGAGAATCCTGGGATACACCCCGCGCCTGCTGATCGCTTCATTCATCGCATACCTTATCGGCGAGTTTGCCAACGCGTTTGTGCTCGCCAAGATGAAGATTGCAACGAACGGTCGCTGGCTGTGGATGCGAACCATTGGCTCGACGCTGGTTGGCGAGGGGTTGGATTCGGCGATATTCATCACTATCGCATTTATCGGCACGATCCCGAGCGATGGACTGCTCACCGCCGTAATAACCCAGTGGCTGTTCAAGTCGACCTATGAAATTGTGGCGACGCCTTTAACCTATGCGGCTGTGACATTTCTGAAGCGACGGGAGGGTTTGGACGCCTATGACCGTAATACGCGCTTTAACCCACTGCTCATCAGAAATGATCCCGAATAGAACAACCTTCGCCGTGGAGTAGATAAACGCTGACTGGATGTCTCATGCTCGATTAGCTGGACGCGAAGTGTGTCATGGAGTAGCGCCAAGTATCCTCAACACCTCGCCGAGGTCGAGATGTGCGCGCACTGTTTCTGCAAGCCGATCGTACTCTGCGTTGCGATCAAACCGCGCCGGAGCCGTCGCGCGCGTCCGACCATTGCGCGCCGCCAGATTCGCCAGCAGCACGTGGCGCAGGGTGTCGTTCTCGAACAAGCCATGAAAATAGGTTCCCGCGACCATCCCGTCCTCGCTCACCGCACCGTCGACATCGGCTGCATCTTCCTCGCCGCGGGCCAGCACACGTAGTAATGGCGTGCTGCGCGCTTGCGGCTGGCCTGATGTCCGCCCCATATGGATCTCATAGCCCGTCACTTCGAGCCCGCACGCGTTTGCGAAGAGACCCCGTTCGGCCTGGATGCAGCCGCGCGCGCGTGTTGTCTGCTTTTCCGCCGCAAAAGTTGTCGTGACCGGCAGCAGGCCTAGTCCTTTCATTTCAAGTTCATCCGATTCGACGCCAGATGGATCACGGATAGTCTCCCCCAGCATCTGATAACCGCCGCAAATCCCCAGCACCGGCACACCGGTATGCGCCAGTTCGACGATGCGGCTTGTTAAACCGCGCTCGCGCAGGTACCTAAGGTCGGCAGCCGTCGTTTTTGTCCCGGGCAGTATGAGCAAATCCGGCTGGCCTATATCCTCCACACGGTCGACAAACCGCACCGTTACATCCCTTTCTGCGCGCAGCGGATCAAAGTCGTCAAAGTTGCTTATGTGTGGCAGGCGTATGACTGCAACATCAATGCCAAGGGTCGACCGTGAACCGCGATTGGCTGTTTCCAACGCGACCGAGTCTTCATCGGCGATCCGCAAATCACGGACAAATGGAACCACGCCGAGAACGCCTATGCCGCTGCGTGCTTCCAGAATCTTCACACCGTCGTCGAACAAGCGCGCATCGCCGCGGAACTTGTTTACGATCAGGCCGCGCACAAGCGCACGCTCATGTTCCTCCAGCAACCAGAGGGTGCCAAGGAGCTGCGCGAAAATCCCGCCGCGATCAATATCGCCCACCAGCAGCACGGGCGCCTGTGCATATTCGGCAATCGCCATATTTACGATATCACCGCGCCGCAGGTTCAATTCGGCGGGACTACCGGCGCCCTCGATGATGATCAAGTCATACTGTGCGCGCAGCGAATCCAATGCATGCGTCACAATGTCCCACAACTCACCACGCCGGCTCATGTATTCACCCGCCGCAAGGCGCGCCCACGGTTTCCCGAGCACGACGATCTGGGCGAACGAATCGGCTTCGGGTTTGATGAGGACCGGATTCATCTCGACCGTCACGTCCACGCCCGCAGCATCTGCTTGCATCGCCTGCGCCCGCCCGACTTCACGTCCATCACGCGTCGCGAATGAGTTCAACGCCATGTTCTGCGCCTTAAATGGCGCCACACGCCAGCGATCCTGTTTGAAAATGCGGCAGAGCGCGGCGACCATCAAGCTCTTGCCAACCGACGACATGGCGCCCTGAACCATAAGGACCTTTGCGCTCATCATCTCCCCCTTGCCTGAAGGTGCGACGTGTCGTTAAAGTGACGACGGCGTACTTCTTCATACGTTAATCCTTGCCACTCGCCCATCCTTATCTCGCGCAGCCGGGGCTCCAGGTTCACGGTTTTACCAACCCTGACACCAGTTGCGCATTCTCCTCCGGCTTGCGAGTGGCAACCCGCACGAACGCCGGCAGCCCGAAGGAACTGCAATCCCTCACCGCCATCCCACGCCGCACGAGCGTGGCGCAAAAGGCGCTCGCAGCACCGACCTCAATGAGGGAGAAGTGGACCGATGTGGGCACAACGCGCCAGCCTCCCTGCGCAAGCGCCGCCCTCAACGCCGCCGAGGCCTGGGCGATCTCCACCAGTGTTTCCTGCAGGTAATCCTCGTCGCGCAGTGCGGCGATGGCGGCTGCCTGAGCGAAGGCGTTCACACTCCACGGCGGCTGGACCTTTTCAAGCGCCTCGATGACTCCCGGCGTGCCCATGGCATACCCTACGCGCAAGCCGGTGAGCGCATAATCCTTCGTCAGAGAGCGCAGGATGAGCAAATTCCCGTGCGCGAGCAACCCGCGCGAATCCCATGCCCCGGCAGTGAAGCGCACGAATGCTTCGTCCAGGACAATGAGCGAATCGGGACAGCCGCGCAGCAGTGCCTCAACCGCGTCGCGCGGCAGATAGGCGCCGGTCGGGTTGTTGGGGTTGCACAGGAAGATGAGGCGTGGTCGGGTTTCACGCGCCAGGCTGAACAGCGCTTCCAGATCTACCTCGAAGTTCTGCTCAGCGCGAGCGCGATACATGACGATCTCACTACCCATGATGCTCGCGGCCGCTGCGTACTCCCCGAAGGTCGGCGCGACGATGAGCACGCGGTCGTTGGCACACAGGAAGGCGACTGCGAGGTGGTAGATCAACTCCACCGAACCGTTACCGACGAGAACTTCTCGCGCATCGAGGCCATGAGCCTGCGCCAACACCTTGCGCAACGGCGTTGCGCGCGGGTCAGGGTGCTGCCCGATGGCAACGCCGCGCAGTGCATCCCATACGCGCGGGGATGGGCCGAACGGGTTGACGTTGGAACTGAAATCGAGCAGGTTCGGCGGTCGCGTGCTGCTAAAGCCGCCGTGGGGAACCGCGACAACGCGGTCGATTTGCGGGCGTGGGCGAATGGTATTCATCTCGAACCTCCCCACCTGCGCCGCCCGAACTCAACCAGGACACTGAGCCCGAGTGCAAGACCCAGCGCGAGTGAGACAATCCGCGCTGCGCGGTGTATGTCGACGGGTTGCGGCGGGCGGCCATTTTCGTTAAGGCGATAGTGACCGACCTTTTCAAGTCGCACGCCGAGTGCGCCCGCCATTGCGCTCATCGGGTGGCCGGCATTCGGGCTTGCGGTGCGCGCGTGGTCGCGTTGCAGTATGTCCCACGCACGGCGCGGGTCTGCCCCGGCCAGCCGTGAGGCGGCTACGATGAGAAGCGCCGTGATGCGCGACGGGATCAAGTTCAGCACGTCGTCGAGCCGCGCCGCAATCTTGCCCAGGTATTCGTACCGTCCGTGGTA
>JAMDDR010000399.1:0-3654 GCA_023488685.1 Chloroflexota bacterium
GCCCCAACATTGAAATGCACCCAACTCTTCGGAGCGCCCCAACCAGCCCTAAGGCGATGACAAGAGTCAACCAGCGCCTCATCGCTATCCCAGCCCAGGCCATATTTCGGCAGCCCGCCGATCTCCAGGATGGCCAATCCCTGGAATCCGCCGTCCCGCACGGCGCGGCAGTAGCCCGCAAGATCGACATTCCCCATCCCCAGCGGCAGGTGGCGGTTCACATCAGGCAACGGCGTGTCGGAGACGTGCAGCATGCTCATCCTGGATGCCAATGCCTGGAAACCTGGCGCGTCGTCCCGCGCCGTATGGTTGAAGTCCCACACGAACTGCAACCCAGGTACGGCGTCCAATAGCGCACGACAACTCGCCGGCGTGGCAAACAGCTTGAATTCCGGCTCGTTGTTCTCCACGGCGAAATGGAAATCGTAACGCCGCGCCACGGACAGTCCGGCCTCGAACTGCGAGACCAGTGCCGGCTCCCACGCGCGAATGGTCGCATCGTCGATCATCTCGCCGTTTACCAGGGCGGCCGGTGCAAGATGCCAGTGCACGTACCGGCAGGGCAACGCCTCGATGGCCGGCAGGTTGGCCGTCAGAACGTCGAGCGGGGTCATGCCCGTGGCTGTGCGCCCGTCCGCGTCGATGGCGATCACCATCTCAAGCGCCGCGGTCAAGCCGGCAACGCGCAGCAACTCTGCCACGGCCTCAAAGCGATCGCCGAAGTAGGCCTCATCTGTGCCCGCTTCCTTTGCGCGGAACTGAATGGACTGGAAACGGTGCGCGCAGGCAAATGCAATCTCTGCGCGGGCAGGGCGCCAGTTGTTCGGGAACAGGCGGGCATTAAACCCAATCCTGACGGCTGAGGTGTCTGGTTCTGATACTGCATCCATATCCATCACACCGATCGGGTGCATAGATACGTGGTTCCGAAACCATCGCCGGAATCAGCCTGATCGATGCTAAACCCTGCACGCTCGAGCATCCCTGCCATGACCCAATCGAACGTGCTGTATTCATCGCCGATATGCGCTTCCACCTCGGCGGCGAATTCCGCGCCGACCTTGCCGGTCATCGACGCGACCCAGCGATCGAACTGCGCCGCGTAGTCATCCACCATCGCGGGAAACACGACGTCGTTGAACCAGTTGGGTTTCGGTTTGGGTTTCGGTGTCGTCATTGCTCCCTCAATGTAAGAAGATGTGTTTCGGCAATGCAGCCGCCACTGCAATGTCCCAATCGTGAATCGCCCGATCATCGGGCACAAACCCGCGCAGGCCATACAGCGCGCAGTTGCGGATGTCAATCGCGCTCGCGACGATGGTGTTCGCCGCATCAATGGTCGAGCCAATCCTGGCGGCGACCACCTCGCGCAGTGCGCGGTATGCTTCTCGCACCATATCCACATACTGCAGCGCTGGATGTGGCGCAAAAGTGGACGTGCTGGAACAGCACACCATGATCTCATGCTCTGTTTCAACCAGCGGCCAGTCCACCAGCCACCCGGTCGACCGTTCCACGCGCACCTGCACGTTCGCCGCGACCTCGATGCCGGCGAATGCCATTTCTCCGGCGCCCAGATAACCGTGCACGTCGGCAAGACAGAGCCCGGCGCCATCCACCTGCGCCCGCAGATGTACGGCCGCGCCGGCACCCGCCCATGGACAATCCTGGTGGCAGTGTCTGCCGCGCGGATCATTGACCACGCGCCGCCAACCCTTGAAATCCGTGTAGTGCGATCCGGGTTCGAGCGAGCGGCGCGACAGCGCCAGCACGGCCGCATCCGGCGCCGGCAGGACGGCGACGTTCCCGATGGCGGGCCGCGCCTTCAGCCGGAAATGGCGCGGATAGTAGAAGTATCCGTCGCGATAATCCAACGGTACGGGTGGCCCCAGTCCTTCGAAAAACGGGCCGCCGTTGGGCGCCTCGAATGGGCCGACCATCTCGATATGCTCGACGTGCACGGCGATTGGGTCGCCCGCGCGAATCCCCGTGATGGCAACAGGCCCATTCGCTGCGTTGAAACGCTCCGTTTCGACGATAAATGACTCACCCAGCGCGACCTCGCCGAGGAAGCGCGGCCATTCGGCGCTGGTATCGTGTGTCTGGATGAACGCTCGTGGGAAGGTCTGCATGGGTGTGTCTCTTTTTCGGCCCAATGACACTGGTCTGAGGGTTGGCGGCATTCTAATGTCTACCTTGGCATGAGCATCGTCACTTGCCGTTTCCCCAACTTGAGTTTCCCAACCTGCTGATATCCTGCGTGCGCGATTTTCTGTTGTTTCAACGCACTCACGGCCACAACCGCTGCACTCGCCAACACGTTTCTTAGATTTTCCAACAGCAGCCAGACAGGATCTATTTCCCCCGCCTGGATGGCAGCAGGCGTTATCCAGTTCGACTTGATCCCATAGGGGATATCGATAAAGACGAGATCGACTTTCTGCTTCCCCAATAGGCCTTGGTCTGCTGTTTGTTGGAGCGCATCGGCTTGAAACAGACGAGTAGGAATATGGTGTTTGGCGGATAGGCTGATCAGCCTGGCCCTTAGCACGTCCGCACTTAAAAGCGCCTCTTGATGCGAAGCTTTCCCGAATGAAGCTTCCATCCGCTCGATTTCTTGCATGCGCTGCGCCAGGCCTTCCAGGGTGAGCAACGATAAGTTTCGTCCGGCCACCGCCAAAGCGCTGGAATCCAGGTCGGAAGCGATGATTTCCGCGATGTTTTCCCAATGAAAGTAGGCAAGGATGCTGAGGTGATAGGCCCCGCCGCAGCAAGGATCATACAGCGTGACCGGGCTATCTACGCCTCGCGCCTTTCGCACCGCATCGCAGCGCTGGAATGTTTCTGAGGCGAGTCGAATGGGGAAGGCAGGATGTCCAGGCAGGTTGTAGAAGACCTTTCCGCTGGCATAGTGAGCGTAATCTTCGCGTTCTTTAGCAAATCGGTAGACCATCTTTAGGGGCTGCCTGTCTCGAGGCCGGTTTTGACCCAACGGTCAGAATAGATCATGTTCGGCCAGCGCTGCAGGTAATAGGCCATCCGGCTCTCCTTTTCATAATGCGCCAGCTCGCGCGGATCGAACGTACGCATTATTTAGCCATCCTGTAGATTGACAGACGTGTCCGGCATTCGAAGGCGGGAAGCAGCATTAAGATCATCTGATGAGACGTTGATGTCTTCGATCCGCTGGCTGGCGACAACTTCGCGATTCATCCAGTCAGGGGTATTGAACTTGCCAGGATTGTGTTTGCGCAGAGCCACAAGTTGCGTCAGAACCTCCTGGCGCTCTGCCTCGCTCAGCACGATACGATCCATGGCTCGCGCTATACCGACTTGCTCAAACTCGCGAATAATATCCGCAATAGTCCATGCTGAGCCCAGAGCTTGTGCGACAGCAGCCAGTTCCATCTCGCCTCGCACATAACACTCGCCCAGCGTACGCAGATGCTCGCGCATCTGAGGGAGATCGCTATTGTCATACACTTTGATTGACTCGCGACATGCTCAGCACGTCAATCTTGCCGGCCGGCGGGGTGCATTTCGCAAAAGTGGCTGGCCCATCGCCCACACGGCTCACACCCCCTTGACAAATCACTCGAAGGTAACTACACTTGCTCTGTGAACAGAACATTTGTTCCGAAATACACCTCCCTG
>JAMDDR010000399.1:3664-6346 GCA_023488685.1 Chloroflexota bacterium
ATCTCAAAACCAGCGGAGGGTCGCTGCGCGGCCTCAGCCCCTCTCCCCCTCCCACGAGTTCCCGTCACGAGCCGTCCTATGCTCCGGTAACCTGCGGGCGGGTCCGTTCCCGTCTACCGGTTGGCGCGGCTCGCGGCGGCCCTTACCTGGGACTGTCACCGCCGGTGTGACAACCAGTGACAACAGTTGTCACTTGTCACATGTCACAACGCCCGCCCTGACCAACCTTCGCAAGGGGTGGAGGGCGTATTGCATGCCACTTTGACGAAATACACCCGGCCGGCGGTCTTACATTACAAGCCCTCTTCCGCATACGCCTTCACGATGCCCTCGTTCACCTGCTGTGCGCCCGGCAGGTTGGCGTTGCGATACACGTGCGGCATGATGTCCCGGCGCGTCAGGATGGCGCAAATTTCCGCCTCCAGCGCCCACATGATGTAGACGAAGCTCAACCCCGAGCTGGCACATACCTCCTCCTCCATGCCGGGGATGCTGAGCAGCGTGTCCCCCACCGGCCCGCAGTCGTCGACGACGATATCGGCAACCTCGTACAATCGCTTGCCGCTGGGGTGCACCGGCTGCAGCGATTGGCTGTAGGTGAGCGAGGTGATGGCGATCACCGTCGCGCCGCGCGCCCTGGCCCCAATCGCCAGGCTGATCGGCATGCCGCGCGAGCCGGACACCGAATGAATCATCATGATGTCGCCCGGCACCATCGTGCATTTGTCGAGAATATAGTCGATGGGCACGTCGCCCTTGCGATACGCGACATAGTCAAACGCCGAGGACTGCCCGGCGCGGAACGCCGGCAAGGGGGCCTGGTGATGCACGTCCAGGTTGATCTTGATCGGGTTGAGCGCGATCAAGCCGCCCGTGCGGCCGACGAATTCATCGCCCGTGTGTCCCTGGTCCAGGAAGTGCCACACCTTTTTATCTGCCAGGGCATCCGCGATGGCGGCGGCCGCGCGTTGAATGTTTTCGAGCTGCGTGTTGCGAACCGCTGCCAGGATTTGGCCGGCGGCATTGAAGTAGTCTATTGCGCTCATCATCCTCTCCTCAGTGAAATCATGGATGGCCCTTATTCCGTCACGCAGTTATTGGCGATGACATCGCTGTACCAGCGCGCGCTCAGTTTGGGGGTGCGCTTCTGTGTGGCGTAATCCACGTGCACGATCCCAAAGCGTGGCGTGAAGCCAGAGGCCCACTCGAAGTTATCCATCAGGCTCCAGATGAAGTAGCCTCGTACGTTCACGCCGGCCTGGATGGCCTTGTGCAACTCGACCAGGTGCTGGCGCAGATAGTTCACCCGCTCGCGGTCCTCGACGAATCCGGCTGCACGCACGGCGTCGCCCATCGTGTCCTGCACGGCGCAACCATTCTCGGTAATGTAGATGGGCAACGTCCCCACCGTGTCCTTCACACGCATCAGCACGCTGCGGATGCCGGAGGGGTAAATGCCCCAGCCCACCTCGGTGTAACCCATCGCAGGCAGCGTCTTCATCTTCTGTGCCGACTTGAGCAACCCGCCGCCGGCCGCATAACTGATATCGCTGGTGAAATAATAGTTCATGCCCAGGAAGTCCAGCGGCTGATGGATGACCTGCAAGTCATCGGGTTGAATCCGTGGCGCGACCAGCCCCAGCCATTCCATGAGATAGGCCGGGTAATGGCCCTGGAAGATTGGCTCGAAGAAGATGCCTTGCGCACTCTCCAGGGTGCGTTGGCAGGCCAGCCGATCGGCTGGTTTGTCGGACGCGGGCACCAGGTTATGCAGGTCGAGCACGATGCCGATCCTGCCCTGGTAACCACCCTGGCGGAAGATTTGCACCGCCTTGCCGTGCGCCAGGTTGAGGTGATGGGCAGCCTGGTATCCAAGCGACTGGTCCGCCAGACCAGGGGCGAAGACGCCGGAGCCGTAACCAACCAGCGACGCCACCACCGGTTCGTTATGAGTGGCCCACATCGCCACCCGGTCACCCAGCCGGTCGAAGACAACCCTGGCGTAGTCGGCAAACCAGTTGGCGCTGTCGCGGTTGGGCCAGCCGCCGCGCGCCTGCAGCGCCTGCGGCAGATCCCAGTGGTTGAGGGTGGCGTTGGCGCGGATGCCGGCCTTGCCAAGCTCGTCCACCAGCCGGTCGTAGAAATCCAGCCCCTTGGCGTTCACTTGCCCTGTGCCCCCCGGCAGCACGCGCGTCCAGGCGATGGAGAAGCGGTAGCCCTTCAGGCCGAGCGATTTCATCAGCGCGACGTCCTCGGGCATGCGGTGATAGTGGTCGCAGGCGACGTCACCTGTATCGCCATTGTCGATGCGACCCGGCGTGTGGGCGAAATGATCCCACACACTCTCCCCTTTGCCATCCTCGTTCCATGCGCCTTCCACCTGGTAGGCAGCCGTGGAGGCGCCCCACAAAAAGTCATCGGGAAATTGCCTTGTGAGCATTTATAACTCCTGTAGTGTGCATCATGCTATTCGTACCTTACGCTGGTCAACCCGTGAGCCCGACTTCATGAAACGCTCGATCTAATAGATCGGCTACACCCAACTCACCGGCCCAGCGTCGCAGATAGGCCAGGTCCAGAACATCGCGCTGTACCCGTAACACGCCGGTCAGGTCGGACCATGTAGCTCGAAGGCTTCAACCAGCGGCGTGAGCGCGGCAAGGTAGCCAGGCTGCATCATGC
>JAMDDR010000429.1 GCA_023488685.1 Chloroflexota bacterium
CTCTTTTGATCACTCAACGTCTTGGCAGTAGTGGTTGACATATAACATCCTCCTCAAAATATAACGACGCCACAATTGCGATTTTGCAATCTCGTATCCCCTTAGAATATGGACGATTATAAGCGTATGAGGTGATCTGCCCCATATAATCGAGCGAAAGGGGTTATGCCGGTAAGCCATGCCATCCATCCATCACCTGGCGATCAATAAGGGTGCGCGCACCCGGCCGTTACGCATAACGAATCGATCCGTGATTGTGCTGATCGTAGCTCTGGCACAGCTTGTGTGCATGGTGCATACGGTTGCTGCCCAGGTGCCCCTTGCGTACGAGCTGCCCTATTCGGGTTATGTGGACTTGATCGTGCGTATCGAATCAGCCGCGGCGAACGATCAGCCGCTCGACGCGCTCTCTGACGATCTCGCGGCGGTCACGGCGATACGGTTGCCCGGCGGTGCGATGGTTCCTGTGGATAACGCTGGGCTGGTCGAGTTGATGCGGGGGATAAAGACGAGCGGGGACAAAGATCGCCTCGTGACGGCTGCGCGTGCGTTGCTGCACGAACTTCGCGTGACTGCGTCGTCATCAGATGGGATGGCGACGACTGACGCAATGTTGCGCCGGCGCGACGTGCTGGCCGACCCGGAATTGCAGCGACCGATGGCCGCACCCGAACCGCCGCCCGAATTGCCGCAGGTCGATCTGGCGTTTTTACGACCCATCATTATGGCACTCGGCGCGATAGCTGTTGTGGTTCTCATCATGCTGGTGGGGCCGCTGCTTTTTCGCTTCTTCGTGACCGTGCGGCGGCGACGGCAGCATGGCCCGCCGGCACAGCCCGGGCTGGAGGTGGCCACGTCTGCCGAAGCGATCCAGCGTGCCCAGGTCGCCTCTGCCATTCAGGATTACCGTCTTGCGTTGCGGATGCTGTACCTGGCTTCGTTGCTCAAGCTTGGCGAGATCGGTGCGTTAAATTATGATCGTGCGCAGACCAACCGGGAATACGTGCGCCAGGTGGCGTTAAGACCCGCCCTGGCGAACGCCCTATGGCCCGTCGTCGAGACGTTCGACGATGTGTGGTATGGCTTCATGCCGATCACGCCGGAGGGTTACCGCGCGTTTGAGTCGAAAGTGGGTGTGCTCATACAGGCTGCGGAGGCAATTCAGACTCCCGGAGTCTCCGAGACTCCGGGAGTCTGAAGAATCTGAACATCAAATGGCATCCATGGAATCGAACCAACCCCGGCGATCGATCTCTCACGCCAAGTTCACCATCTCTGAACTGGGGGTGCTGTTTGGCACATTCGCATTGCTGGTCGCCGGGGCGGTGCTGTCCCTGTTGTTGCAGGTGGGTGTCCCCGATGGTCCGCCGTTGAGCGCGCGCGCGTATGGCGTCACCGGCAGCGTGACGCTAGCGCGTTGGACCGAGGCGTTGGGCTACGAGGTGCACATGGTGGAAGGGCGGCCGTATCGCCTGCCGGAGGAGATGCGCCTGCTGTTCGTGCTGCAGCCGAACGAGTTGTATGCGCTGGCCGGCGCAGAACAGGATGCCCTGATGAGTTGGGTGCGCGCTGGGGGCACGCTGGTGCTGGCCGTTCAGGAATACGTGTCCTACCCGCTGACGCGGCGTGGCTCAGCGCAAGTTGCGAGTGGCGATGCCGCTGTCCTGGGTGCTTTTGACTTCGCGCTTTCGGATGGCCTTTCCAACCAGGTGAGTGACCTCGTGACGGCGACGCTGCAACAGCCACTGCTGACGCAACCGGTGGTTGGTCCGTTCCGGCTGCTGTTGCCTGACGCGCTGGATGCACCCGCCGACGCGGTGACCCTGGCGGCCATCGATGGAAAAACGATCCTGGCCTCGCGCCGCGTGGGGAACGGTCGCGTGATCGCCTCCTCAACCACTTATCCCTTCACCAATGAGGGGTTGCGCGACGACGGCAATGCGCGCCTGGTTCTTAATTTGCTGCATCTCGCCCCACAGGGTAGTCTGGTCGGCTTCGACGAGTATCACCATGGCTCACGCCAATCCCCCTCCATCGCGGCGTGGCTCTTCAGCGCATCGGCAGGGCAGGCGGTGTTACTGGCGCTCATCCTGTTGGCCGCGTACATTCTGTGGACGGGGCGGCGCTTTGGGCGCGTGTTCGTCTCACCCGAGTTGCGCATCCGCCGGCAGCCGAGTGAGTTCGTGCTGGCCATGGCAAATCTGGCTCGTGCGGCGGGCCAGCACCGCGCGACGTTATTGCATTACCGTGACGGGCTCAAACGCCGGTTGGGCCGGCCCTATCGTATTGACCCAAACCTGGATGATGAGGCGTTCGTGGCCGAGCTGCGCGCGGTGGACCCTGGCCTCGATCATCGACGGCTGGCGCAACTGCTGCGAGACCTGGCGGCGCCAGGAAGCCGTGTCTCCACGGCACAGTTTGTGCGACTGGCCAGGGAGGCAGGTGAGTTCGGCTGAGAAAAGAGACTCATTTAGGAAGCGGGTTTCTCCACGCGTTTCTTGGCTCTGACGATTGGCTTCTGGCGCGTTATCTTGGCCTTCTGGCGCTTGATGCTGGATAAGCGGCGTTTGGTTCGCCTGGCGAACACGTTGCGCGCCATGGCTGTTTTCAGCACCTCGTCCATCGTGCTCACCATCACCAACGTCAGGTCGCGCTGGATCTTTTTGGGCACCTCTTCCAGGTCCTTGGCATTCTTCTTCGGCATGATGAACGTGCGGATGCCGGTGCGGTGCGCCGCCAGCAGCTTCTCCTTCAGCCCGCCAATCGGCAGCACGCGCCCGCGCAACGTGATCTCGCCCGTCATGGCAACATCACGCCGCACCGGGGTCCTGGTCAGCGCCGAGACCAGCGCGGTCGCCATCGTGATGCCGGCGGATGGGCCATCCTTGGGGACGGCCCCTTCGGCCACGTGCACGTGAATGTCGCTCTTCTCGAAGGTGTGCGGCTTGATGCCGATGTTGCTGCTGATGGAGCGCGCGTAGCTCAACGCTGCCTGCGCAGACTCCTGCATGACGTCGCCGAGTTGACCGGTGAGCATCAGGCCGCCCTTGCCCTCCACCAGGGTAACCTCAATTGGCATCAGATCGCCGCCGGCCTCACTCCACGCCACGCCGTTGGCGACTCCCACCTGGTCCTTTTCCTCCAACATCCCAAAGTCGAATTGGGGTGGGCCGAGGAACTTGTGGAGCATCACCGGCGAAAGGCGGCGCGGGAATGATTGTTTTTCGGCCAGCTTGCGCGCCACTTTGCGACACACCGTGGCGATTTCGCGCTCCAGATTGCGCACACCCGCTTCATAGGTGTACTCGCGGATGATGTGCTTGAGCGTGTCGTCGCCAAACGTCACCGGTGTGCCGGTCAGGCCGTTCTCCTCGGTCTGTCGTGGCACGAGGAAGCGCCTGGCGATCTCCAGCTTCTCCTCTTCGACATAGCCTGGGAACTCGATGATTTCCATGCGGTCATACAAGGCCGGCGGAATCGGGTCGAGAATGTTGGCGGTCGTGACCCACATCACCTTCGATAGATCGTACGGCAGGTCGAGATAGTGATCCTCGAACTCGTGATTCTGCTCCGGGTCGAGCACTTCGAGCAGCGCAGCCGCGGGGTCGCCGCGGAAACCGTTGGTGTCACTCAGTTTATCAATCTCGTCCAGCACGAACAGCGGGTTGATGGTGCCCGCGCGTTTCATGGTCTGGATGATGCGACCCGGCAGCGCGCCGATGTACGTGCGGCGATGTCCCCGAATTTCGGCCTCGTCGTGCACGCCGCCCACGGAGATGCGCACGAACTTGCGCCCGAGTGAATCGGCGATGCTGCGCGCCATCGATGTCTTGCCGGTGCCGGGCGGCCCGACGAAACAGATGATGGGCGTGCGCATCTTTTCGCCGGCCAGTTGGCGCACGGCGATATGTTCCAGGATACGCTCTTTTACCTTCGGTAGCCCATAGTGGCGCTCGTTCAGCGTTTTTTCGGCCAGCTTCACGTCCACACGATCCTGCGTCTGCTCTGTCCACGGCAGGTCCAGCAGCCAGTCGATGTACGAACGCGTCATGCTGATCTCAGGCGACATGCCGTCCATGCGACCCAGGCGGGCCAGTTCCTGTTCGGCTTTGGCATGCGCCACGTCTGGCATGGCTTTGGCGCGCAGGCGCTCGCGCAACGCAGCCACTTCCTGCGTGTTCGTGTCGCCTTCACCCAGTTCCGTCTGAATCGCCCGCATCTGCTCGCGCAGGAATATTTCGCGCTGGCTTTTATCCACCTCGTTCTGCACTTGCAGTTGGATGCGGTCTTCCAGCTCCAGCACGTCCAGCTCTTTGGCGAGCATGACGCTGAGCTTTTGCAGGCGCGTAACCGGTTCAATGGCTTCGAGGATCGTTTGTCGCCGGGACACGTCCAGCGGGATGGTCTGTGCGATCAGGTCGGCCAGCCAGCCAGGGTCGTCGACGTTCATCGCATACACGAATGCCTCTTCCGGCAGGCTTTGGTTCAACCGGATCACGCGCTCGAACAAAGACAGCGCTGCCCGCATCAGTGCCTCGGTGGACGGCGTGTGTGCCTCTGGCTCGCGCACCACCTGCACGCTGGCGGCCAGGAATGGGGTGGCCTGCGTCCATTCCACAATGCGCACGCGAGACTGCCCGCGCACGAGCAGGCTGGTGGTGCCGTCAGGCATGCGCAAGGTACGTCCCAGCCTGGATGCTGTGCCCATCGGGTACAGGTCCGACGGGCGCGGGTCCGTGGTGTCAAAAGTCTTCTGGGCGATGGTGACGATCAACCCCAACTCGCCGGCGGCCTCGATGGCGCGCAGCGAACGGTCGCGCCCGATCGAAAGCGGCATGACTGCGCGCGGGTAGATCACCGTCTCGCGCAATGGCACGACCGGCGCTTCCAGCACGTCGGGCAGGGGGGCATTGGCACTGTTGCCGTTGCCCTCAAAACTTTGTTGCAAGCCATCGCCGAAACTGGCAGCGATCAGCCAGTTGCGCAGCTCGGGAGTCAGGTAGTCTCGATTTGCTGACATCTTATTCTTCGTCGTTCTCTGGCACGACACTCCTGGATCGCAGTGCCCATACGGCTCGCGCAGCACCGGCCAGCGCCACGCTGCCGGTAATGCACACCGCCTCTTTTGCGTTGAGGATGGAATCCACGGCATCTTTCACGTTCGGCAGGGCGATGGCCTTCAAATTGCGCGCTTTTGCCAGGGCGAGCAACTCCTCGGCGGGCCGGGCGCGCGGATTGTCCACCTGGGTGATGATCCAGCGTGTGGTGCGCGGCCCCAGCGCCTTGAGCATGCCGTCGGCATCTTTGTCCTTGTAGCAGCCGAAAATCATCGTCCACCTCCGGCCGGGGAATACCTCCGCCAGGGTCGCCGCCAGCTTGTTCACACTGTCGATGTTGTGCGCGCCGTCGACGATGATCGGTGGGTCCGCACGCAGAATCTCAAACCGGCCCGGCCACAGGGTCAGCCGCAGGCCGTCACGGATGGCGCGCGCCGAGACATCCAGGTTATCGTGTGCGCGCAACACATCCATCGTGGCGACAACCGTCGTCGCGTTGTCGAGTTGGTGTTTGCCGAGCAGCGGAATTTCGTACCACCCTTCCAGGTCGTTCACAAAAGGGCGCTCTTTGCTGCGCACGCGGGCCACCTGTTTCACCTCGAACGTTTGCTTGTCCAGCGATGTTACACCAGGCGTCCAGCGCCAGTGGCGCCCGAGCATGACCAGGGGGGCATTTCGCTCATGGGCGAAGCGTTCGAGGATGGTTGTTGCTTCCAATGGCTGCGCCTGGCTCACGACAGGCACATTGTGCTTGATGATACCGGCCTTCTCAGCGGCGATCTCTGCCAGGCTGTTCCCCAGCCACTTGGTGTGATCGAAGCTGAGCGAAGTGATGATGCTGACCTGTGGGGTGAGGATGTTGGTCGCGTCCAACCGGCCGCCCAATCCCACTTCCACCACCGCCCAGTCGACGTTCTGGCTGGCGAAGTACGTAAAGCCTATGGCGGTCACGGCCTCAAATGTGGTGACGCCGGGAATGGTCTCCACCAGGTGCCTGATCCTGCCCACCAGGTTGATCACGTCGTCACGGCTGATGTATTCGCCGTTGATGCGGATGCGCTCGCGGAAGCTGGACAGGTGCGGCGACGTGTAAAGCCCAACCTTCAGCCCCAGTTGCTGCAGGCACGACGCCAGCATAGCCGCGGTGGACCCTTTGCCCTTGGTGCCGGCGATGTGGATCGTTTTGTAGCGCTCGTGCGGGTTGCCGAGCGCTGCGAGCAGATCGCGCATGCGTTCCAGGTTGAGGGTCTCGGTGGACGACGTGT
>JAMDDR010000153.1 GCA_023488685.1 Chloroflexota bacterium
CCGGCCAAACCGGTGGTGCTGGGTGAGGGCGCGTACGAGAATGGGCCGGAGTATCCGCAGGGGCCGATCACGCCGCCCACACCTGGCGCGCGCCGGCCGCCATCGGCCACGTGCACGTGCGCAATCAGCGGGGCGGCGTCGATGACGTGCTCCAATGGCTCCTGCTCCATTTCGATATGGTGCAAGTCGACCAGCAGCCGCATGCCATGATGCGCGAGAAACCCGATTTCTTCGAGAAATCGGGTTTCTTCAATGAACTGCTGTGACTCGGCCACGCTGTTGAACGTGTTGGTTTCCTTGCGGTTCAGGTGCTCCAACGCCAGCGTGATGCCGGCGCGGTTGGCTTCCTCCAGCGCCACGGCCAGGCTGGCGGCGAGCTGCTCCAGACCCTGCCCGCGCGGTGTGCCGTCGGGAATGCGGCGCGCGCCGCCACTGCCCAGCACCACCACCTCCGCCCCCAACCGCACCATGCGGCTGAAGGCGCGTTGCAGATAAGTCCGCAGTGCGGCGTGATCGACCTTGGGGCCAGCCAGCGGCAACTGCGGCGGCACCAGTACGTTGAACGATTCCGGGCGCAACGGCGCCTGCTCCAGCTCGCGCAAGGCCGGCAACGCCACCGCGTCGTCGTCGAACGGGCGCACGGCAGAGGTGGGCAATTCGCAGAAGTCATAACCCGCGCGGGCCAGGATATCGATCTGCTCGCGCGTTCCGACACAACATCCAAATCGCATCGCGGCTCCTATTTCACCACAGAGGGCACGGAGAGCACAGAGGTATGCATTCCTATATATCTCTCCGTGTGCTCTGTGTACTCTGTGGTGATGAACACTACAACTTGCGGCGGCCGGCCTTCAAGTCGTTCAGCAGGTCAGTGTACTCCTCGCGATCCAGTGGGAGGGTCACTGCGCGCTCGGCAAAGCTCGACAGCGTGATGGCGTTGGCCAGTTCGAGCGACATCAGACCCTCGCGGCCACTGGCGCGCGGCTGGCGCCCCTCGGCGATGGCGGCGATCAGGTCCTGATACACCGCCAGGTGCCCGCCCGCGTCGCCCGGCAGATCGACCACTTCGACCTGGGTGTCGGGCTGCCCGAATGGCTCTGGGCTGGTACGCAGAAATTCCCTGGTGGAGGGGGTGAAACGATAAACCGAAAGCGTGTCGCCGACCAGTTCCAATGCGCCGCGGTCACCCACGATCTGGATGCGCCGCTGCACGCCAGCCTCACCCGTGCTGGAGGTGATGTAGCCCGGCGCGCCATTGGGGTATTCCAGCATGGCCTGGAACGTGTCCTCGCACTCGATCTGATGGTACAGCGTGCGGATCCAACCCCACACCTTCCTGGGTGCGCCGGCCAGGTGACACAGCAAGTCCAGCGTGTGCGGTGACTGGTTCAGCAACACCGCGCCGCCCTCGCCCACCCAGTTGCCGCGCCAGGCGGACAGGCGGTAATAGGCGTACGTGCGCAGCCACGGTTCCACGACCAGCACGCGCACCAGGTCGCCGATCTCGCCGTTGTCGACCAGCGCCTTGGCGCGCTCGATGGATGGCTTGAAACGCTGCTGGAAATTGACTGCAAGCAACTTGCCGGCGGCATCAGCGGCCGCGATCATGCGGTCGGCCAGGGCCACCTCAACGCTCATCGGTTTCTCGGTCAACACGTGTGCGCCCGCGGCAAAGGCGTCGAGGGCGATGCGCGCGTGCACCGGGTGCGGCGTACATACGGTGACCACGTCGGGTTTGATTTTCTCAAGCAACTCGGTGTGATCGGCAAAGAATGGACAGCCAACTTCATCTGCGCGTGGTTTGCCTGTCTCGGGGTTGATATCGCACATCGCCGCAATCTGCGCGTTCGGAATCTGCCGCAGCGCCTTGACGTGTGTGGGGGCAATGATGCCGCCGCAGCCGACGATGGCAAACTTCAGAGGTGATGTCTGCAATCCCATGTGGCTCCTTATGACCATGTTCGTGAGGTGCTGTTGGGCGCTGGAGACCTCACAGATGTCAGACTTCTCAAAGAAGTCTGACATCTGTGAGGTCTCATGCACCCACAGCCCGCTGATGATTGTAGCCTCATAGCGCCAATCCCGCATACAATCTGACATTGGAACCACAAGGGGTACTAAGACCTTGGTGCCTTTGGTGTCCTTGCTGGCGAATTCCGGAGGGAATAAACATGACCACTCGTCAAGAGACTACATGGTTCGACACGGCTCGCTTCGGTATGTTCGTGCATTGGGGACACAGCAGCCAGCGCGGCTGCGAGCTGTCGTGGCCGCTGGTGGGCGGCGTGACCAACCTGCCCTTTGGCGGCAGCGTCCCGGTGGAGGAGTACCACAGCACGGCGTTCACGTTCAACCCACAGCAATGGGATGCAAAGGCGCTGGCGCGCATGGCCAAAGACATGGGCATGCAGTACGCCATCCTCACCAGCAAGCACCACGACGGTTTCTCGATGTTCCACACCCGGCAGTCGGACTTCTCCATTGAGCATGCGCCATACAGCCAGGACATCGTGCGCGATTTCGTCGCCGCCATGCGCGCCGAGGGTCTGCGTGTGGGGCTGTACTTCTCGCTGATCGACTGGCACCACCCCGACTACCCTGCCTTCACCGAATCCGACAAACCCTACCAGTTCTTCAACTGGAAGCAACCCACGCCGGAGCAGTGGGAGCGCTACACGCAATTCATGTTCGCGCAAATTCGCGAATTGCTGACGAACTACGGCCGGATCGACGTGCTGTGGTTCGACGGCGGCTGGGAGCGCTCGATCGACCAGTGGAAGGCATACGAACTGGAGGCCATGATCCGCGAGTTGCAGCCCGAGATTTTAATCAACGACCGGCTGCCCGGCTTCGGCGACTTCGACACGCCCGAGCAGTTCATCCCAGCACAGCCGCCCGCGCGCACCTGGGAGACCTGCATGACCATCAACGAGAGTTGGGGTTACAACCCATCCGACACACAGCTCAAGTCCGCACGCCAGCTCATCCACGCGTTGTGCGAGGTGGCCGGCAAGGGTGGCAACCTGCTTCTCAACGTCAGCCCCATGGGGGACGGCGCGCTACCGCCCGAACAGGTGGAGCGGCTGCAGACCGTGGGAGCGTGGATGGCGCAGCACGGCGAGAGCATCGTCGCCACGGCGCCGGGGCTGGAGCCGTGGCAATTCTACGGGCCATCCACACGCAAGGGCGATTGCATCTACCTGCACCTGTTGATGCAACCTTACGACAGCATCTCGGTGCGCGGCGTGCCCATCAAGCGTGTGAAATCGGTGCAGGTGTTGGGCAGCAGCCAGGCACTGGCATTCAGCACGCGCTGCGCGATCGTCGATGCGATGTTCAACCCCGACCCGCTGGGCGAGTTGACCATCCCGATGCCCGCGTCCGCCGTCGATCCATACGCGACGGTGATTAAGCTGGAGATCAGTCCAGCGTAAGTCCACGTGGTCTATATGTAGCGGCAGGCCTGCTGTCACCCGCGCCGGTGAAAAGCGTTATGATTCATTATGAAGTGGACGAGGATGACCTCATCCGTCTGCACTTCGGGCACTTGCACAACCAAACGGAGCACGAAACGATGACGTTGGATCACCAGGAAGTCGAATGGCAGTTCGACGCTGCTGATTTGAGCATCGTCGAGCAATGGTTGCTGGCCAACCCCGCTATCACAGGCATTTCCATCGGACCTGTATCGAAGCAACGCTTGGTGGATGTTTACTTCGACACGGAGGACTGGCGCATCCATCGCGCAGGGTATGCATTACGGGTACGTCACACAGGCAAACGCTCCGAAGCCACACTCAAATCCCTGGCGGCTGGGCGCAACGGGTTGCGGAACCGCCGTGAGATCAGCGAGGATCTGCAAGGCAAACCCGACGAGACACTTGAGACACTTGAGACACTCCGCCAGGCACCCGGTCCTGCCGGCCAGCGTGTGCGCGCGCTCATTGGGACGCACGCTCTGCGCCAGTTGTTCGAGGTCCATACCCAACGCCGCACATTCAAGCTGCACATGAACGGTAACCTGGCCGGCGAAGTCACCCTGGATCAAACACGCATCCCAGGATGCGGCCCCGGATCTGACCGCAGTCTACAACGAGTCGAGATTGAGATTGACGAGTCCTCAGTCGCAGCGCTCAGGTCATTTGTGAAAACCTTGCGCAAGGCATGTGACCTTCAGCCTGCGACAGATTCCAAGTATGAGACCGGGCTCGCGGCTCAGGGGCTCACGCCTTTCACAGGTCACGATCTTGGCCCCACAGAAACAGACGACAAGTCGTCAATCGGCGAACTGGCGCTTGCACGGCTACGCGAATACCTCGCGGCATTCCTGGACCGCGAGCCAGGTGTCCGGCTGGGTGATGACAGCGATGACATTCACGATATGCGTGTGGCCACACGCCGCCTGCGCGCAGCCATCAGGATGTTCGCGGATTACCTGCCGCCGCAAATGGTTCCGCTGCGCGAGCAACTGGGCTGGATCGCGAGCACGTTGGGCGCCGTGCGCGACCTCGACGTCCAGATCGAACGGGTGAATGTCTTTCAGCCCCCGACGGGCGCAGCCGAACTCCAGACAGTTGTAAGGCTCCTGCTTGAGGCACGCGGCAGCGCGCACCAGCGCCTGCTGGAGGCGTTGGATTCCAGCCAGTACGAGCAATTCATCGCCACCTTCGTGACAGTATTGCGCGTTCCGCTGGAGATGCCGGAGGACGGCGCTGTGCCCGCCCTGGCCGTTGTGCCACGCTTGATCAGGCGCCGCTACCGTAAGCTACGCCGCGCCGGCGATGAACTGACGGCGGACTCACCCCCGGCGGACTACCACGCCCTGCGCATCCAATGCAAGCGCTTGCGCTACGGCCTCGAATTCGTGCCGCAATACAGGAAATCGGCGAGGAAATTCCTCAAGCAGTTGGCCGAGCTACAGGACATCCTCGGGGCATACCAGGACGTGCAGGTTGCCGATGCGCAGCTCCGAGCGCTGAGCGCCGATCACAGCCGTGACCTCTCGCCACAAGCCATCTTCACCCTGGGCGAGATGGCACAGCGTTTATCCCAGCAGGGCGAGGAAGCAAAGGCGCATTTCCCCGCTGCTTACGCGGTAATAAAAAAGTCGTTTCGCCGTTTTGCACAAAGAACACCCGCCCGGCGACGGTGACGGTGCGGTCGGCAAAGCGTTCCAGGCAATGGCCGGCATGTAGCAACCAGAGACCACCTTCAACCTGGATGGCCCCGGCCATCATATCCGCGGTCACGTCCGTGCGCAGATCGCCGTAGAGGCGGTCCACGTGCACGTCATCCACAATCACGGCCTGAGCGGTCGTGGCATCACCGCTGAGGAACGCATCGACCGCCCGCTCCAACATCCCGCGCGCCATCGCTTCGATCTCCGTGAGGTTGTAAGGGCTGATAGTCGACTTTGACCGCCCGATGCGCCGGGCGGCCTTGGCAATCCCCTTGGCATAGTCGCCGCAACGTTCCAATTCCACCGCAACCAACGTGGCTGCGACGAGTTCCCGCAAATCCCTGGCGACGGGCTGTTGAGTGGCCATGAGCCCCACGCAAGCGTTCTCGACATCGTACCGTAGCAGGTCTGAAAAGCAGTCACGGCGCTTCACGTCGCGTGCCGCCTGTTCATCCACATGAACCAATGCACTCACCGCACTGGCAACCGCCTGGGTCGCCAGTATGCCGAGCAGCCTGATCTTTTGGTGGATGCCGTCAAGTTCAGTATGGAAATATGTTCGCATCTATCGCCCCGCGTAGGGAATGACTGCGAAGGCGCTGTTGCGACCCTTCGTCTACCAGCTTCGCATCTATGATTGCTTCTATTTCACCTTCGACGGCCAGAAAATGACTGGCAATCGTGAGCTTACTGGAGACGTGTAAAGGCTGGTTTATGCGCGTGTTAACGTTGGGTTAAAAGCGGTGACAGGGATTGCCGCCGCGGGTTCCGCCCACGGCGCGATAGAGATAAGATCGGGGAAGGTTCGCATCGGCGTGACCGAGACGTAACCTCGCGCAACCGCCCAGGCATCCGTCCACATCTCCAGTTGCGCACAACGGCCGTTATTTTTGCAGATGACGGACAACGTACCTGCCTGGGTGCCTTCTTGTTGTTCAAAGCGATAGTTGGTCAGGAAAGAATGCTGGCTGAACGAGGTGAGTTGCACACCCGCCAGCGCAGCCGCCGGCACGTTGGGGACGTTGACGTTGAACACAACCGGGGCTGAGTCATGTTGGCACAACCACAGCTCGAAAACCTCACCGATCGCCCACTCAGCCGCAT
>JAMDDR010000511.1 GCA_023488685.1 Chloroflexota bacterium
TATCGAAACTGGCCCATTCGTCGTCGCCTTGATTACCCTGGCATGGGTGGACGCCAGGCGGAGCCGGCCAGATGCACCGCACAATGCAGTACGTCCGGCGGCATGGTTGGGAATCGGCGCGTGGCTCTACCTGGCACTCAACGTCACACAGAACGGGGCGTTGTTGGCGTCCCTGTCAGGCTTGGGGGACACCGCCGCTCGTTGGTTGATGAACACGATCAGCATGCTGGGCGTGCTCGGCAGCATCATGATACGGCGCCCACTGGCGCCGCGAACGAGCATGGCTGCCGGCATCGCGCTTATCATGAGCGTCGTGCTGCTCTCAACCGGCGCTACGCCAGAATGGTTGTGGTTCGCACTCACCTCACTGCTGGCATGGATGGCGCTTCAGGAACTATTGGCGACAGCCACGCCTGTGAGATCCGCCGAGCCGGTATCATGGCGGAGTAGCATCGCCATGGCGTCAACCTGGATCATACTGGCTGCATTGTTGCTACTCGATTACTTTCCGCCCTGGGGCAATATGGCGGCTGTTACGTTACTGGCGGCAATGATCGTCTGGCTGAACCGGCGTACGGCAGCAATCGTGGCGACGACAGGCGCGCCTCAACGCATCGTCACGGCTACAACCATGTTCATCTTGCTGATCGTCAGCCTATGGGCGATATATGATCAACGACCACAGCCTGTCCAGGCTTCAGTACATGCCAACACATTGCGGGTAATGACCTACAACATTCATCACGGCACAGACGCCGGTGCAAGCATGAACCTGCAGGAAATCGCAAACGTTATTGCAGTCGAGAATCCCGATGTGGTGGCGTTGAACGAGGTGTCGCGCGGTTATATCAGCACCGGCTATGTAGATACGCTCTGGCTGATCAGCCGGCGGCTTGGGATGCCCTACATCCTGGGCATGAGCAACACCGAGGGGCGCTTTGGCAATGCCATCCTGAGCCGGTACCCCATCCGTCGTTGGGATAATACCTACTATCAGCACCTGGGTACGGAAGTGCGTGGCATCCTACGAGCGACGGTGGACACCCCCATTGGCACACTCAGTTTCTACGCCACGCACCTGGATCACCGGCCCAGCCCCTACGCGCTTCGGTCAGAACAGACACAGGAGTTGCTGGCGCTGTGGGCCGATCAGCCCCGGACCGTGATTCTTGGCGATCTGAACGCCAAACCGGATGAGCCGGACTTACGCGCCATCTACGCCGCCGGCTTTACGGATGTGCTGGCTGTGACCGGCCAGGAAGATGCTTTTACATTCTGGAACCCTGTGCCACAGCCTGGCCGTCGCATCGACTATATCTTTCTGACACCGGACTTGACGGTGACGCGCGCCTGGATTCCACAGACGCGCACATCCGATCACCTACCGGTAGTGGCCGAGATCAGGCCAACCCCATGAACTCGCGCATGGTTGCGCTGACCGACGTGGCTTCGCCCTTCTCCAGCAACGCGCCAAAACGCTGCAAGCCGAAGGCGTTCATCTTCTTCCATACGCCGTCGACAAAGCGCACACTCTCGTTGATGGCAGCACGGCCATCCTCGCGGTAGGGGTACTGGTCCATCGAGTACCAGCCGTCATACTTTAGTTTGCTGAGCCAATAGAGCAACTCGACGTACTCAACCAGGTGCACGCTGCCGACGATCATGTCGTCGTCCCACGCACGATAGTTGTCATTGAAGTGCATGTGGAACAGTTTCTTGTAGCGCAACAACAGTGCAGCCGCTTCCGCCACATTTTCACCGCCGACGAACGAATGGCTGGTGTCGATGGTCACACCCACGTTCGGGCAGCCGGTGTCCAATGCCATCAACAGGGTGTCCGCCGCGCGAGCCATGTAGCTATGCGTGCGTGGTTCCTTTGGTTTATATTCCAAGGCCAGCCGCACATCCTTGCGATAGTTGGCACATTCGCGCACGCCCTCGACAATCCAGCACCACGCTTCATCGAAATTGCCCTGGAACGGGTAGTCATAACCATCCTGGCCGGGCCACAGGTTGACCAGATCGCCACCCAGTTCGACCGCTGCATCCATCATCGCCTTCGTTTCGGCGATAGCTTGTTGCCGGATTTCGGGATCGCGCGATGTAAATGCCCCCAACCCCCAACGCTTCTGTGAGAAGTGATCCGGGATGATCGAAGCCAACTTCAACCCGTTGTCCTGCAATTGCTGCTTCACCTCGGCCACATTCTGGGTGGTGATATCCCACGAGCCAACCAGTTCGATGCCGCTGACACCTTCAATCGAGGCAGCCTGTTTGAACATCACCGCCTTTGGCGGTTGATCTTTATAGCCCGTGGAGAGAAAACGATCACACGTATTCCCCAGGTTCCCTAAAATGACTGCGAAATTCATCATTTATTCTCCTTCAATACCCCTTTTCACCGTTTCAAATACGTAGGCACCAGAACCGGCGATGAAGGTTACCCATTGACCGTCGTCGTACGCCTCTGCAATGCCTGGCACTGTTGCGATAGTCTTTCCGTCGCGCCACAACACTGTGCCCGACTCCGCAATGGCGTTCTGCCCCAGCTTTGGCACGCTGATGTGTGCGCTGGTGTTCACCGGCACCGTCACGCGCAGGCAAAGGCCATCCGCATTGCGCTGCCATGCCGAAGTCACCTGCCCGCGCATCGTCTCGACACTGGCGGTAGCGAACTCAAGGTCGCCAACCAGGTGAGGGCGAATGCGGAAGCGATCAAACCCCACCGCATCCGGCTCCAGTTGGATACCGGCCAGGAAGCGGTACAACCATGCGCTGAATGTCGCCATCATGGGGTGATTCTTGGAATGCATGCCTGTCTCTTTCGTGTGTTCCCAGCGTTCCCAGATCGTGGTCGCGCCACACGCCAGCATATAACCCCAGCTCGGATATGTGGTCTGCGTTATTAGACGATAAGCCACATCGTGCCGGCCCAGCGCTGAGAGTACTTCGAGCAGATATTTCGAACACAAATTGCCAGTGGTCAGGTGGTACTCGTGGGCCTCAACGTCGCGCACTAGCGTATCGAGCACCGTGGCGCGGCGCTCTGCAGGCACCAGGTCCATGTACAACGAGAGGCAACAACAGGCCTGGTTGCCAGAACCATATACCTGCTGCGCGTCATTCCAGAACGCCCAGTTGTAAGCCGCCCGGATCTGTCCTGCGCGTGCACGAAGCGCTTCAGCTTCGCCTGGCTCGCCCAGTACCGACGCCATTTGGGACAGCAACAGGGTGCCATAGTAATAATAGGCAGTGGATACCAACGCGCCCGGCGTCGCGGCCGATACCGCCCCGGCCCCAATACTGGTGCGCACTGCTTCATCCACCGGCGGCGACCAGTCACCGTAATAGCTGAACTCGACGATATCATCATTCGCGCGGGTCGACAGGTAATCCACCCAGCGGCGAAAACCGGCGTAGTGTTCGGCCATCACCTGCCGGTTTCCATAGTGCTGGTAAAGCAGCCACGGTGCGAGCAGGTAACACATCGTCACCGGATCCGCCGGGCGCATGCCCATGCGGAAGGGTGCGGTATCGGGGATTGCGCCGTTGTTCGGATCCTGAGCGTCATGGATATCGCCAATCCACTTGGCGTGGAGACGGTTGACGTCGAAGTTATAGTTGGCCTCTTCAGCGCGCACCGTCATATCGTTGAGCCAGCCCATGCGCTCGTCGCGTTGTGGACAGTCTGTCGGCAGACCGTGCAGATTTCCAGACTCCGTCCATAACACGGCGCGCTGGAGGCGATTGATCAACGCATTGCTGCACTCAAAATGGCCGCGTGGCGCAACGTCAGAGTGCACGACTCGCCCCTGGACGGTGTCCATGCCAGGTTTGCCAGGGAAACCCTCGACCTGCACGTAGCGAAAGCCATGATAGGTAAAGCGCGGCTCCCACACCTCCAGCCCCTCACCCTTCAGGATATAGGTATCGGTGCAGGCCGCCCCACGCAAGTTGCCTTGATCCACCGTGCCATCGTCGTCGATGTTCTCAGAAAACTTTAGCGACACGACCGTATCACGCGGTCCTTGCACGCGCAGTTGCACCCAACCCACCATATTCTGGCCCATGTCGTACACGTACACGCCAGGCGCAGGCTCGCACACCGAAACAGGCGCAAGGTCTTGGGTGACGCGGATCGGCTCCATGGGCTGCGCGACCATATGCCCCGCCGGCGCATCCACCGGCACGGCCTGGAACCAGTGCCGGTGCGGGTCAGCGGGTTGAACCCGCGCATCCTCAACCTCGCACCAGTGCGGGCGCTCTAAACGAGCATGGTAGACCTCGCCGTCATACAGGCTGTTGGTCAATATCGGGCTGCTCGCGACAAGCCACACCGCCGGCATGGTCGCCACGCGTGACGTATGGTGCAGCAGCACCGTGCCATCCTCGTACTCAATGTGCAGTTGTGCTCGCAGCTTGGGGAACGGGTACCAGCCGTTGCCCACAAGGGCGCCTACACAGTTCCATCCCTGCCGCAGCAAAGGGGTGATGTCAACCGTCGTATAGAACACTCGTTTGGCATACTCTGTCTGCGCCGGTTCGAGCACGCGGTCATTGGCCTTGCCGCCATTCAAGTAAAGCTCGTATAACCCCAGGCCCGATACATAGGCACGCGCCCATTTCACGGGCTTCGTCACTTCGAAGAAGGAGCGGAAATAGAGCGCTTTGCCATTCTGCCCGGCCGGGTAACCGAACCATAGCGATGTCCAATCTGACTCGTCGAGCAACCCCATCTCGAACCAGGCACTGTCACTCCACGCGGAAACCTGTCCGTCGCAGTCCCACACGCACACCCGCCAATAGCAACGCTCCGCGCTGCGCAAGGGCTGCCCGGCATACACGATGTGGACCTGCTCGTCTGAGACCACCCTGCCGCTGTCCCACTTGTCGCCCACCCCATCGTCCAGTTGATGCGGCGAACTGGCGACGATGAGTTGATAAGCTGTCTGGCGTTGCCCGCGCCGTTCATCCTGTAATGCCCAGGAGAAGCGCGGATTGCGCACGTCAATCCCCAGTGGGTTGCGCGTATATTCACAACGCAGATCGGTGACTCGCATTGAAGAAATCATGCTCATGACTATCATCCATTAACATAGAATCGTGGTCAGGGCGCAACAGGCAGCCCCAGGCGATCTCGCCGGCCCGCCTGGAGGAAGACTTCGCATGCGGCTTGTTGCCATTGCGGCTCCAGGCCAATGGATGGCTCGTCCGTGTAAAAGCCTGCGATGAAACCACCCTCACCACGCCATAATCGCTCGATCATTTCGCGTGCTTCACGCTGGATGACTGCCACGTTGCGCGTCTGCAACGTCGCCTGTATATCGACCGGGCACCACAGCGTCACACGGCCCTGGTCACGCCAGCGCTCCAGCTTGTCCAGGCCGTGAACACGCGGCTGGTCAAACTGCAATACATCGACACCGGCTTCGATCAGATCCGGCACAATCGCACCCATCTGGCCACACGAGTGCATGAAGAATTTCAGTCCCAGCGAATGGGCATAGGCGCACAGCGCGGAGAAGCGTGGCTTGAACTCTTCACGCCACAGTGATGGGCGAATCAGCAACTGCGTCTGTGTGCCCCAGTCCTCGGCAATCATCACACAGTCCGCGCCTGCCTCCGCCATCCTCAGGATCTGAAGCCTGATTTGTTCGTCGACACGATCGTGCAGGACCCGGATTGGGTCACGATCCAGCATCAGGTCCACCAGGTACTGCTCCATCTTGCGCAGCTTGCGCGCAATACTAAACGTGAGACCGTGAATGGAGCCAATGTGCCAGCGCTCTGGTTCCGCCGCAAAGGCGGCTGATGCATTGGCATAGTAGGACGGGTTAGAGAAGTCAGGCAACGGTAACGTGCCCACTCGTGCCAGGTCGTCGAGTGCGCCACGAACCACTTCCCCTTTGGAGAATGATTCCAGCCGCCCCCACTCGTTACCCCACTCATCCATGCGTCTCCATTCACGCTCGCTCACCCTGCGCCACTCGCCTTGTGGATTTGGGATTTCAGGCGACGCCCACACGAAATCCGAGGGCGCAAAGGAACGCGCCACGCGCTCGGGTCGCTCGAATGCCAGGGTACGTTGGACGATTTCACGGCTATTCATAGAGATGCTCCTTTGGATGCGTGCGTTCACGCGAACTCTCGCGGGTGGCGGCGCGTCAACTCAGGCACGGCCCAGCCACGCCCGGTCTGCTCCAATCGAGCGCAGTACTCGCGCAGACGCCCACGCGCGTGCAGCGGACCGCCCTCCTTGATCAC
>JAMDDR010000381.1 GCA_023488685.1 Chloroflexota bacterium
CCGCATCCAGGCTGTAGAACCACACGCCGGGCCGGCCATCGTGCACGACGTAGGTGCGCACGTTCAACTCGGGGAAAGCAGACACCCACGGCATCGCGGGCAGATAACGCGGCCTGACACCGCTCATGCGAAACGGGACCACACCAATCCACGCCATGCCGTCAAATGTATCAATGCTCAAGGCGGACGGGATGTGTGACCGTAACGTCTCGATAGGCACAGGCCAATGAGCAAAGAGCAGATCGTGCCACACCTGGCGCATGATCCATGCAGAGGACGGTGGTGGATAGGGCCGATGATCGGTTGGGAACGGAATGGATCGTCTCGGCATAGTCTGCCCATTCTATCCACTTCGGTTGACGGATCCTGGGACAGCGATAATGGAAGAAAGGAGGACCGTAATGGATGTAGATCCTGCCGCCAGCCCTTACGCGGGCAAGCCTGCGCCGCCTTCGATGCTCACCAATGTTCCTAAATTGATCACCGCCTACTTTAGTGAACAGCCCGACCCAACAGCCGCGTCGCAGCGCGTCGTCTTCGGCACGTCCGGCCACCGCGGCAGCGCCTTCGACAGGTCGTTCAACGAAGCGCACATCCTGGCGATCAGCCAGGCGATCTGCGACTATCGCAGGAGGAATGGCATCGACGGGCCGCTGTTCCTGGGGATCGACACCCATGCGTTGTCGGAGCCGGCGAGGGCTGGCATCGTCGAGGTGTTGGCGGCCAACGAGGTCGACATGATGATCGACCGGCAAGACGACTACACCCCGACGCCCGTCATCTCGCACGCCATCGTGGCTTACAATCGCGGCCGCACAACGGGCCTGGCCGACGGCATTGTCGTCACCCCTTCGCACAACCCACCCAACGACGGCGGCTACAAGTACAACCCACCCAACGGCGGACCCGCCGAAACCAGCATCACACGCTGGATCCAGGACAGGGCAAACGAGTACCTTGCCGGCGGCTTAAAAGGCGTGCGCCGTATCCCATACAGCCGGGCCATACGCGCCTCGACCACCCATCCTTACGACTACCTGGCACCCTACGTGAACGACCTTGCTCGCGTGATCGACCTTGAGTCGATCAGCAGCGCGGGCATCAAGCTGGGTGTGGACCCGCTGGGCGGCGCGGGCGTGCACTACTGGGGGCCGATCGGCGAGTGCTACAAACTCAACCTCACGTTGGTGAGCGACGAGGTGGATCCCACGTTCCGCTTCATGACGGTGGATTGGGACGGAAAGATCCGTATGGATCCATCCTCGGTCTACGCCATGCAACGCCTGATCGGCCTGAAAGACCAGTTCGATATCGCTTTCGCCTGCGACACTGACCACGACCGGCACGGTATTGTGGCGAAAAGTTTGGGGCTGTTGCCTTCCAACCATTACCTGGCGGTGATGGCATACTATCTCTTCTCCCACCGGCCACAGTGGCACGCAGACTTGTCAATCGGTAAGACCGTTGTGAGCAGCAGCATCATCGACCGTGTCGCGGCCGGATTGGGGCGTAAGGTGCATGAGGTCCCGGTCGGCTTCAAGTTCTTTGTGGCCGGGCTGCAAGGTGGCTGGCTGGGATTTGTGGGCGAAGAGAGCGCCGGCGCGAGCTTCTTGCGCATGGATGGTGGCTGTTGGACGACGGACAAGGACGGCTTCATCCCCGCATTGCTGGCCGCCGAGATGACCGTGCGTATGGGCCGCGACCCCGGCGAGATCTACGCGGAATTGACACGCCAATACGGGAACCCCGTATATGAGCGCGTGGATGCGCCGGCCACCCCAGCACAAAAGCAGATGCTGGCACACCTCTCGCCGTCGGACGTGCCGGCCACGCTGCTGGCCGGCGAGCGGATCGAGCAGATGCTGACCACGGCTCCTGGCGACAAGGCTGCGATCGGCGGTTTGAAGGTGGTTACGCAAAATGGCTGGTTCGCCGCGCGCCCCTCGGGCACCGAGGACATATACAAGGTATACGCCGAAAGCTTCAAAGGGCCGGATCACCTGCAACGCATCCTGGCCGAAGCGCAGGATATTGTGGGCCAGACCCTGGCTGGGGTGAGATGAAGGACACGCCACCCAGCGTCGACGCACAAACACCCTATAAAGCCATGGCGGCGGAATATGCCGTCGGGCTTGTCCAACCCGGTATGAGGGTGGGATTGGGCAGCGGCAGCACGGCGTTGTTCGCGCTGCGCCGTATTGGCGAGTTGCTCCACGGTGGCGGGTTGCACGACATCATGGGTTTCGCAACGTCGCAAGCCACCCGGCTGGAGGCTCAACGGCTCGGTATTCCACTCATGTACGACGACTTGCCCGCTGGGATCGACATGACCATCGACGGCGCGGACGAAGTAGATCCCGCCCTCAATGTGATCAAGGGCGGCGGCGGCGCGCTGCTGCGCGAGAAAATCGTCGCCCAGGCCAGCCGGCGCGAAGTCATCATCGTCGACGAGACAAAATGGTCGCCCCGGCTGGGCACCCGGCATGTCTTGCCGATGGAGGTCGTCCAATACGGTTGGCGTTCACAGGCGCGTTTTCTGGAATCGCTGGGCGCCCGCATCGTCGTCAGGGACAGCCAGGATGGCGTGCCGTTCGTCACCGATTCCGGCAACATGATCCTCGACGGCGACTTCGGGCCAATCGAGGATGTCCATGCCCTGGCAGACAGATTGAACCGCCGCGCCGGTATCGTGGAACACGGCCTTTTCGTCGATCTCGTCACCGACGTGATCGTCGCCGGCAAAGCTGGGGTGCGGCATTTGAAGCGTCAGGGGTGATGGGCCGGAGAGCCGGCGCTGGATTTTGGGGCCGTTCAATTCATTACAATAGCAACGGATAACGGATAGGATTTGACATGTGTGAGAGGTGAATGAATGGCAACGCTTGAGAAAGCGAAAGTTACGATGACACGGGGCAAGTTCGATGGAATCAACGCACTGGCAAACTCAAACGGCATCGTTGCCGCGGCCGCCATGGACCAGCGCGGATCACTGCAGAAAGCCATTGCCAAGGCGCGTGGCGCTGCGGCGACGGATGATGATCTGATCCAGTTCAAACAAGCTGTCGCCAAAGTGCTGACACGCTACGCCAGCGCGATCCTGCTGGACCCGGAATACGGCCTGCCGGCGCTGAAGGTACGCGCCCCCGGCAGCGGCGTCTTGCTGGCTTACGAAAAGACCGGCTATGACGCATCGACCAGGGGACGGCTGCCGGATCTGCTGCCGTTGTGGAGTGCGCGCCGTTTGCTCGACGCTGGGGCGGACGCGGTCAAAATTCTGTTGTACTACAACCCGGCGGAAGACCAGGCGATCAACGATGTCAAACACGCCTTCATCGAGCGCGTGGGGGCGGAGTGTGTTGCCTACGACGTACCGTTTTTTCTGGAAATCATCTGCTACGACGACGACATCTGCGACAGCTTCGAGTTCGCCAAGCGCAAGCCGGACTATGTCACACGCTACATGGCCGAGTTTACCAAGCCTCGCTATGGTGTGGACGTGTTGAAAGTTGAGGTGCCGATCGACATGACCCATGTCTCGGGGACGCGGGCTTACAAAGGTCAGGAAGCTTACACCCGGCAGGATGCCATGCGGCTGTTCCGCGAGGCCGCCAGCGCCGCCACCAAACCGTTCATTTATCTGAGCGCCGGTGTGACGGATGAGGTGTTCCGCGAAACGCTGCAACTGGCGGCTGAAGCGGGGACAGACTTCTCCGGGGTGCTGTGCGGCCGGGCTACCTGGCAGGACGGCATACCGGCTTATGCCAAAGGCGGTCTGCCGGCGTTGGAAGCCTGGCTGGAGGATCGCGGCGTCGAGAATATCAAAGCGCTGAACGAGGTGCTTGCAACAGGCGCCAAGCCATGGTGGACCGTGTATGGGAGCGTGGGTGAGATCGCCGTGGTGCCGCCTGCACCGTCAACGCTCGGCGCGGTGTACGCCGGCCGTTGAGCAAACGCTCCCCAAACGTTCCCGTAGGCAGGTCCGCCCGTGGTAACACGCAGGATCCAACCTTAAACTTGCTCCGTCGTCCGTGTTGCTTTCGCGATAACCTCTTGACGGCGTAGAACATTTGTTCTACATTGGCGCCATCCGAATTCGTAACGATGGCGTGTAGAGACGCGCCGCGGCGCGTCTCTACGCCAGGAGGTTCAGAAAGCAACATGGACAACCCTAACCAATTCCGCAATACATCCAACACACCCGTCACCATGGGCGAAATCATGCGTGCACAGCGGCGCGACGCCATCCGTGCCGCTGCGATGTTCATGGCGGTGGTGCTGTACGGCGCGGTGCTGATCTACACCGGCGTGCACAACTTCAACCTGATCAGCCACACCGTTGCACCCGACCAGCAATTGTTCGCCATCACGGCGCTGTTGTGCCTGGAAGGCGCATCCATTTTCCTCCCCATCGCCATTCACTTCTGGTTCGCGCCCGGTCCCCAACGAATGGTGGGGTACTTGCTCTACGCCGTGAACTTCACCATCGTCATCGTGAACACGATTCTGGATGCGATCAACAATCGCGCCGATAGTATTCCGGAGTGGTTGAGCCTGTACGCCACCTTCATCCTGCCGGCGACGCCCATCGTGATTGGTGTGGGGATTGCGTTCATCTTCCTGTTGGACCCATCCAAGAAGATTCACGACGCGCGCGCGGCGGCGGAGGCGGCTTCAATGGACGCCATGGCACTGCACATGCGTGAAGCAGCCAACCGCGACGATGTGAATGAAGCCATTCATCTCGCCGCGGTAAAAGACATGCAGGAAGCCACCAGCCGGATCACCGGCAGGCGGCCATTGGAGTTGCCCGCACCGGCGTCCGCAAAGCGCCCGCGCACAGCAGCGGCTGCCCCATCACGCAAACCCCGCCCGACCGAGGTGGTGGTGTTGAACGCCGAACGCAGCGGACCGCCACGCCTCGTAAAGTCAAAGGCGCGCCGCGTGCGCAAGGCGAAGGGGGGATAAGCCGTCGTTCAGGCAGTGAGCAGCGGCTCCCACTTGCTCCGTAGCGCGAACGCGGCCTCCAGCACGCCGCCGCCAATCGCGAGCGCCTTGTCGGAGATGGTATAGCAGTAGCTCACCTCGGCGCGCGGGTCGATGTCGGCGATCTTCATGTTTTCCTCAACCTGCACGCCGTCGTGCAGCACCCCGCGCAACACGCCTTCCAGCGGCGCTGGCACGGTGGTGTTGCCCACCTGCGCGATGATGTCTCCGGGCTTGACCCTATCGCCAATGGCCTTGCGCCCATACATCCTGCCGGCGCACGGCGCGCGCACCACGCGCAACACGTCCTCGCCCCCCACCTTGCCCGGCATGCCCGTGTTGGGTGCTGCGCTGCCGGTCCAGAGCACGCGGCCCAGGTTGTGGCCGCGCTGCGTCTCAATCACGGCGTGACAGTCTGTGCCAGCGGTGAAACCCGGCCCGCAGGCAATCACGACCGGTGCATCAGTGATCCTGGTGCCGGTGTTGATTTTCGCCAGGATGGCGTCCACAAGCACTTGCGGGCGCAGGATATCCACCACGCGCGCGGCGGGTTGGGCAATCACCGGGATGGCGTTATGCTGCCATGAATAGACGGCCTCGTCGACAAACATGATCCGCTCGGCCTGCGCGCCATCCACCGTGATGCGCGCGTCGTACAACGCCGAAGCAAATGCCACGCCACGCCGTATCACCAGTGGTTTCACCAGGTCTACACACAGCACACGAAAACCGGCCCGCCACAGCCGGTAGGCCGCGCCGGTGCCGAGATCGCCGGCACCTTTCACGATAGCAACGGGGACAGAACGCATGTCGATTTTCGATTTTGGAGTTTCGATTCGCGATTTGCGATTTGCACGCACCCCCTAGTATAATTGCTTTACGTCTTTTTGAAAAAGGTAAAGCGAGATGCAACAAGCGCGGGCGAAGATGAGCCGAAAAAATCAAATCGTCATCCCAAAACAGGTGCGCAAGGCCATGGGGTTTCGTCCAGGTGACATCGTCTACTTCGAAATCGACGGCGAGCACGTGTCGCTTCGCTCACGCCCGGCGAACCTCACTGCGCGCACGCGCGGTATTCTCAAGCATCTCTGGTCCGATGCAGACGCCGATCTGTGGCTGAACAAGGAACGTGACACATGGCAGCAAGAGAGTCAGTCAAAGGCATAAACCGCCTGCTCAAGACGATTCGCGCCTGTGACGTTGTTGCCATCGATACGATGGTTTTTTCCTACCACCTGTTCCAGGAT
>JAMDDR010000314.1 GCA_023488685.1 Chloroflexota bacterium
AGCTCGGGGTGTGCGTTTTCGATCTCGCGCAGCTTGTTCATCAGTGCGTCGTACTCGGCGTCACTGATGACCGGGTCGTCGAGAACGTGATAGCGATAGCTGTGTTCGTTGATCTCGCCGCGCAGTTCAACCGCGCGCTCTGCGGGTGATTGCTTTTGGACAGCCATACGTGAATTGTAGCGTTTGATCCCGGCGGTTCCTGTTAACGCGCTAAAATCGGGGCGCGATGTCTATCATCACCGGCACGAATGTTGGTAAATCCTTCGGCGCGTTCGACGTTTTCATCGATCTCTCCTTCAGCATCGCGCACGGCGACAAGATTGCGCTGGTCGGCGCGAACGGGTGCGGCAAAACCACGCTGCTGAAGATCATTGCGGGTGTCGACGAGCCGAGCGGCGGCGTATTGCATTACGCGCGCGGCACAACCGTCGGCTACCTGTCGCAAACGGCCGAGGAGTCTGACGAAGATACGGTCTGGCATGAGATGTACAGCACCTTTACGCAGGTGAATGAACTGGCTGCATACCTGCGCCAGCTCGAACAGGAAATGCTCGACCCGTCGAAGAGCGCACAGGCACTTGAGAAGTATGGCGAGGCCGAACACCGCTTCGAGCAGATGGGTGGCTACGAAGTGGACACGAAGATCCGGCGCGTGCTGAGCGGCCTGGGGTTTCGGACCGAGGATTACGAACGCCCGTTGTCGCAACTGAGCGGCGGCCAGCGCGTGCGGGCGGCGCTGGCGAAGTTGCTGTTGCAGTCCCCCGACGTGCTCATGTTGGATGAGCCGACCAATCACCTGGACGCGAACGGCGTGGAGTGGCTCGAATCATACCTGCAGGATTGGGATGGCACGCTGGTCGTGGTGTCGCACGACCGCTATTTCCTGGATGAGGTGTGCGACCGCGTTTGGGAAATGAGCGGAATTATCGGCGGCCACACGGATGTGCGCCCCAACCGCCTTGAGATGTATCGTGGCGGCTATACCGATTATGTGGCGCAACGGGCTGAGCGGCGCGAACGCCAACTGAAGGTGTACGAAGCGCAGCAGGAAGTCATCGCGAAGGAAAGCGAGTATATCCGCCGCAACATTGCCGGCCAGAACACGTTGCAAGCCAGGGGGCGATTGAAGCGCCTGAACCGTATGGAGCGATTGGAGAAGCCCATCGAAACTCGCGCAATGTCGTTGCGGCTGGACAGTGGTTCGCGCAGCGGCAACATCGTGCTGGAGACGCATGGCGCTGCGATTGGCTATCGTGACGGGCTGGATGTGATGGATGTGGATGACGAAGCACCGGCGGCAAACGATGTTAACCCTGTGCCGCCGGCGCCTCGCCCGCTATTTCGCTGTCCCAACTTACAGCTTCTGCGCACCGAGCGAGCTGCGTTGATCGGACCAAACGGCACCGGCAAGACGACCTTTCTTAAAACCATTTGCGGCAACCTGGAGCCGCTGGAGGGCACCGTCCGCATCGGCGCGAATGTGCACATCGGGTACTTTGCCCAGGCGCACGAGGGATTGAACCTCGACAACACGGTATTGGAAGAGCTGATGGCCGCACGGGACGACCTGATGCTCTCCCAGGCACGCACCATGCTGGGCCGCTTTTTGTTCAGCGGCGATGATGCGTTCAAGAAAGTGGGCATGTTGAGTGGCGGTGAACGCGGGCGCGTGGCGCTGGCAAAACTGACGCTGCAGGGAGCGAATTTCCTGCTGCTGGACGAGCCAACCAATCACCTGGATATCCCCTCGCAGGAAATCCTGACCGAGGCCTTGAATAACTTCGATGGAACACTACTGTTGGTCAGCCACGACCGCTACCTGATTGCCGCGCTGGCGACACAAATCTGGTCGCTGGATCGGGACGAGACAGGCCAGTCGCGGATGAGCGTGTTCAGAGGAACTTACGATGCCTGGATCGAGTCCAGGCTGGAGGCCGAGCGCGCCCACGACCGCCAACAAAAGGAGCAGGCACAAAAATCCAAAGAGCAGGGGCGAGTTCAGGACACCGGCGCCAGTGCCGCCAGGAAAGCCGAACGCGAGCGCCAGGCTCGATTGGAGCAAACTGAACAGCGTATCTCGACGCTGGAGGACAGGCTGAGTGCGTTAAGTCACGATATCCAGTTGGCGGGGGCCGATTACGCAAAGGTGCGGGCGCTCAGCCTGGAGTACCAGCAAGTGGAAGGCGAACTCGCCGCGGCCTGGGAAGAGCTTGAAAAGATCGCATAACTGGCGGATCAGACGGGATCAGACTCCCGGAGTCTCCGAGACTCCGGGAGTCTGATCCCGTCTGATCCCTAGCGCTCTTTAGGCATATAGAGGCCGGTTTCGCGGTAGTGCACGCACAGCGCCGTGATGTAGCTGGTGAGTTCGACCAGCTTTTTGTCATACTGCTCGCGTTCCAGCCACAGATTGAGCGACTTGGCGCGGTGAATGCACTTGTCGATCAGGTCGTATACCACCGTAGTATCCACGCCTACCCAATAGGAGATGCGGTTCACCAGCGACAGCTTCTGTTCGCGCAGGAAGTTTTCGGCGCGCAGATAGTCGCGGTAGAGCGCACGCCGGTTTGCGATGCGGGGTTGCGGCCGGAAAATCGCCTTCAGGTCGGGGTCTACATAACCAGTCGCCCTGTGATAGTACCGGCTGGGCTTGGCCTGCATGAACTGCGCGACGGTCAGTTTTATGTCCTCGACACGCTCGTACATCCACGAAAGTTTGGTTTCGACCAGTGGTTGCTGTCTGCCCAGTTGTTTGACGATGTCGTCGACGTACTCCAGTTTCTTGAGTGCTATCGGGCGTGACTTGTATTTGCGCCGCCACCCGGAGCGTGGCGTCAGCCAAACGCAGAACGTTTCTGCGAAATCCTCGTCGGGATGTTTTTGCGCATAGTGGTCGCCGCAGGGGTTCACGTAGGCGCGGCTCCACGGGTTGTAGTCATATTGGTCCGATAGCGGGTACGTGTTGAAGAAGTTTCCTTGCACCTCGAACAGATTGCGGAACTCCGGTGTGCGGTACAGCTTGTAGGCATAGCAGAAGGCATGCCCTATTTCGTGTCGCAGCAGGTTGACAATTTCGGTGTCCGAATATCGCCAGCCACGAAACTCCTCGTTGAGATCCTGGAGCAACGGATCACAATCGTAAAAGCCAAACGAGATGATTGGCGAGCCGGCGATGCAGCCGTAACCGGTGGAAATATAGAACACTGGCTCAAGCTTGCGAATACCCACCCGGTCAAGATCTACTTGCACGGTTGGTATGGCCTGCTCGAAAACAGTGCCCCTTATTCTCAAGTCTAATTGGTTGATCGGCGTCTGCAGTAGTTCCAGCTTCCGCGTCTCAACTTGAAAGAGAAGCTCACGAGATCTGCGCACGGATTATCTTTGTGTCAAGGTACAGGCGTGTACGTGTAGTCGAACAAACATTCTACCAGAGCGCCCCCTTGACAGAACATTTTTACATAAGTATAAGGGTGTCGCGTTTTGAATCTCGGCGACGTGAAACGACCAAGCTTACTACAAATGCCAGGAAAAGCATGAGGTCGAACCATTGTTGCGCTCGCCATCCGGCGATGAATACCGTCGTGTCGGCGCGGGCGAATTGAATCGCGAAATCGCCGCATGCAAACAATCCTGTCCATGTAAGCAGCATGGCCCAACCACTGCGATAGCGTTGCCCCAACAAGTGTTGGCCCAACAAGTGTTGGCCCAACACTTGTTGAGATGCCAGCGTTACCAGCAGGCATACGACCAACCATGCCACTGTGAATACCTGGGTGGGTAAGCGAGGGTTGTTGATCGTATACGCATCCGGCCAATCGACGCGCAGTGACCATGGCCAGCCATCCGTCCAGAAGACTTCACGCCCGTAGGCACAGCCGTTCGGCACACAGCCGATAGATGCGCCAATTCCCAGCAATGTTGCCAACAGCACCAAGGCCAGCGGTTCCATCGAACGGCGCCAGCGTGAGGCGATGCCCCAACCGAGCAGAGCGCCGAAGAGGGCGATATGTTCGGAATAGCCGGGGCTGGCGGTGGAAAATAGCTCGCCTGGGTGATCCCGGAAGTAGTCCTGGTTCAACCATGCATAACCCAGCCGGCCCAGCACCAGGCTGATGGCAGCAATGATGAACAGCCCGCTGAGTGTGGCCGAACATGCTTCCCACGAGCGGCGGGTGCGCCACAGTGCCCACAACGTCCCCAACAGAGCAGCCACCGCAACGCAAGCGGTGTAGCTATTCAATGTTATTGACGCAATGATGATCTGAGAAGACATGGTTAGGTTAGGGTTAGGTTCGTTAGGAACGGTCAAATTGCGATTGGATAGCCTAATTGCCCAGCGTAGGGCAATCGTCAGGTGGGTGGTCGGTTAATCGTCAACTGGCCCGTTGCCATCGCGTCATGTATACCGTTGCAGGGTGCGTTATTGTATGACCAGTCCGATGGGACTTCTCCTCCTTACTCCTCTCCTATTTGCATGAGGGTCCGTAGTCGGCGCACGGACCCTCTGCAAGGAGAGCGGCGCCCCGTTCCAACAATGATTTCCTATGACAGAAAAGAAGAGAGCGGATGCATACGTGCATCCGCTCTACTCATATCGAGTCGGGGTGCCGAGATTTGAACTCGGGACCCCTTGCACCCCATGCAAGTGCGCTACCAAGCTGCGCTACACCCCGACGATTGCCAGTTGCGGCTTAAAGATTTTAGCACATTGTGCGTGAAAGTGTAGGTCGGTAGGTCGCTGTAGGTCTCTATCGCGCCAATGAGCACCCTGGCAACCTGCCTGTATTACGCGGCTGGCAAGGGCGGTTGATAAGGCGGCGCTGCTGCCGGGGTCGTTGCCGCGCCCGTAAATGCGCGGTAGGCCAGCGTCCACGCCACCGCGGCAAACAGTTGCAGGGCAAACTCGACAACAGCGCTGATGATTGTGACACTCCGCACGCGGCTTCGCGCGGCGGCTTCTTGGGGCACGCACAGGCCACTGCCTCACGTTACGCCCCAACGGGCGTGTCCCGCCCGCTTCAGGATGTTGATGGCTGCATTGTGATCGCGGTCTCTGGCGTTACCGCATTCACACACCACCCACCGATCTGACAGTGTTAGATGCTCAAATCTCGCGTCGCATTCACAGCATGTCTTGGACGTGTAGGCCGGGTCTACCATCAGCACCGTTTTTCCAGCTTCTTCCGCTTTGAACAACAGGTGAGATCGAAAGCGCGACCAGCCTGCATCCAGAATGCTCTTTGCTAAACGGTGGTTTCTCGCCATGCCACTTACGTTCAGGTCTTCGATGGCGATGCGGTCGTAGCGTGTGACCAGATCGTGAACAGCTTTTTTGATAAAGTCGCTCCGTCGATTGGCAATTAACTCGTGCTGGCGCTGCAACCGCAAGACCGCTTTGCCTCGGTTACTGCCCCCCTTGCGCCGACGCGCCACCGTGCGCTGCAAGATACGCAGTTTGGCTTGCTCAGCCCGATACCACTTCGGGTTCTCCATCGTCTTGCCGTCGCTCGTGGCAATCAGGTGATGGATCCCCACATCGATACCGACCTCGCACCCCGTGGCCGGTAACGGCTTGGGTTTGACCTCGCACGCGAAGCAGGCGAACCACTTGCCCGCCTTGCGTCTGATCCGCAACGTCTTGACCGTCCCTTCCAACGCGCGATGCCAGCGCACGGCGATGCGACCCACACCACTGAGCTTCAGGCGGCGACCGTCCAGCTTGAAGCCGTTGCCGTACTCTTTCAGCCCAAAGGAATCAAAGCGATTCCTGCCTTTGAAGCGCGGGTAGCCCGGTGTCTCACCGGCCTTCACGCGCCTGAAGAACGCCTGAAAGGCCTTGTCCAGATCGGCCACGACGACTTGCAGAATGTGACTGTGCACCTTCGCGGCAGAGGGGGTGTCTCGCTTAACGTCCTTGACCTTCGCCAGTTGGGCAAACTTGCTCACACTCTCGCCGCGTAACTGGTAGGCCTCCCGGCGTTCAGCCAGGCACTGGTTATACCAATGCCGGCACGTTTCCAGCGTCTCAGCAAGGGTGCGTTCCTGTGCGCGGGATGGATAAAGTCGATACGCGAAGGTCTTGAGCATAGCTCGGTATCCCTTACAGGGCTGTAAGCCTTTAGGAGGACCACCCTGTT
>JAMDDR010000109.1:0-5126 GCA_023488685.1 Chloroflexota bacterium
TCCAGGGGTAGATCATCTCGCGCACCGCCAGGCGGTTGACCGTCACCGGGCCGCTCGCGCCGTGGATCACCATGAAAACATTGCGCAGCCCATTGGGGTCAAACGCCTCGAAGACGTCGTCCTGCCCGCGTGCGATATAGCGGCTGCCGTTATGCGGCGCGCCGAACCCCTGCTCCTTGCCGGTGATCGGATCTTCCACGTAGCACAGGTCAAAAATGGTCCCGGCCGGGGCGCTCACCTCCAACTGCACCAGGCCGGCCACGATTCTCCCCATATCGGCCACCAGGCGGGCCGCGCGGCCCATCTCGATCTCCACCGTCAGCGGGAGCTGGCCCGCCGTCGAAACCGGACTGGCGGGCAGAGCCATGCTGGAAACCACGCGGGCTGCCGGGCTGGGCTGGGTGTGATCCACGACGCCCCGCAGGATATCGGCTTTGACGCTCACCGGCGCAACCACTTCGCCACCCAGCGGCGCAATCGGGCGCGGGAAGAGAGGGCCGTACGGATCGGTGGGCGGTTGCGAGTGGGCGAATCCGCCAATGTGAATGGCGCGTAGCACCTGGGCACACGGCCAGGCGCCGTCGTCAAAGCCTGCGCCTTTCCAACCCACCGGCAGCTTGCGCGCGTCCAGCAGTTCCACCGGCACGCCGCCGCCGACCGGGTCGCTGCCGTCATTGTCGACCATTTCCCACGCATGACATTTGGTCGCCTTCCACGATCCATCACTGACCAACCAGCCAGCCTCGCCCAGGTCGGCTTCGAACACCAGCGCGCCGGTCTTGCCGAGCCCGCTGTTTGGCACTGCCGGGATATAGAAGGAACAGGGCCGGCCGTAATACTTCACGTATACGGCGATCAGGTTTTCGCCCGCCTTGAGCGCCGGGGCCAGGTCAACCAGGTCGTACATCATCCGGCGCGGCTGGCTGCGCGCCGGCCCGCGTGACACTTCCTGCCCGTTGACGTACAGCGCGTAGCGCGAATCGGCGGTGATGCGCGCCGGAACACGCTCCGGCACCGCTGCCAGGGTGAAGGTCTTGCGGAACAGCCCGTGCGACTCTTTGCGGGGTTCCACCATCCCTCCCAGGCCGAAGCTCATCTCAATCTTGTCTTCGGGGACCCAGATCCAGTGACCATTCCAGCGAATCTCCGGAAAATCGTGGGGGGTAACAGATGTAGACATTTTCTCTCCTTGTATTCGAAAGGGCATGGCTGTAATCTTTCACCATGCCTGGCTTGAATCTCAGGCGACGGATGTGCGCTCGCCGTGCAGCGGGTAGCACCCGTATTCGCGCAGCGTCGCCAGCATGGCGGTCAGGTTCTCGGGTCTGACATACGGCGTGACGCTGTTGGAGGTGCAGAGCAGATACCCTCCACCGGGGCCCATCGTGTCAATCAGCCGCCGGGTCTCGATGGCCGTCTCCTCGGGGATGCCAGCCTCCAGGATGCGCAGATCCACACCGCCGCAGAAGGCGATTCTCCTGCCGTACTTCGCCTTCAGCATGGCGATATCCATCGAGCCGGCCTCTAACGGGTGGATCGCGTTCATGCCCTGGCTCGTCAGATCATCCCAGATGGGTGGCAGGTTGCCGTCAGAGTGGTAGATCCACGGCTTGGTGATCCTGGCGGCCACCTTGCGCGTGTGCGGCAGGAGCACGTTGCGGTAGACGCGCGGCGAGAAGAGGGGCTGCGTCTTGAAGGCGATATCGTCGGCGGCCCAGATGAAGTCGAAGTCCAGCTTGCAAAGTTCCTCGGCGACCGCAGCGTACCATTCCGAGATTGGCCCCAGGATGGCATCGACCAGCCCAGGGTCCTCGATGCAGGAGACGCAGGAGGTCTCGAACCCCATGCTGTGCCAGCACGGATCGATGCCCAGGAAGATCAGGGCGCACGCCGCCAGATCGCCCTTGCCGGCCAGGAACTGCTTCGCCGGCTCGACGACCTCCTTGGGGTCCCGGAAGCACATCTTGGCGACGTCGTCGCGCGATTTCAGGATGCCGTCCGCCGAAGCGCCCAGCTCGGGATGCGCCGGATCGAGCAGGTAGATGCCCCCACCCTGGAAGGGGGATGCGCCGCCCCAGAAGGTGATGTTGTCGCGGCCCAGGGCCACCGAGACCTGGTAGTCCAGCGCGCCCATCAGCGCCATCAGTTCGCCCGTTCCTGGGCCGGACATGCGGGTGCCCGCGGCTGCCATGAGCTCCTGCATCCTGGCCAGCAGCGGCGTAACCGGGGCCAACTGCTCGGGTCGCGTCAGGCTCTTGACGGCCACCTGGACGTCCACCAAATGCTCGCAGTATGGGATGCGGTCCACGGGCTTGCGCTGGAGCGCAGCCAGCACACGCTCGCGCGGAATCATCGTGTCGGAGGGTGAATTTGGAATCGTCATCGTTTGTGCTCCTTGGGGAACTGGGATTGCCGCCCTGAGCGAAGAACTCGGCCATTTGCGCAAACGCCTGTTCTTTCGTGACAGACGTTCCAAAAGGACCCACCCCCAGGCATAGGACGGAAACCTCCAGATCGGTGTGGTTCACTGGATGACTAATTCCGGGTTTTCCGGGCCAAAATGTTTCAACATCACGATGGGATCCGACCTGGACGGGTTGTGGATATGGACCCCTGCCAGCGCAGCCTGCTCGGTGACAAAGAATTCATCATAGGTATTCTGTCCGAACCGGATCAAGGCCGGCGACTCGATCTCCCAATTGCCCATCCGTCCATGTCCCTGCAGCACAATCAACCCGTATGCAGCCTGATCCTGGATCACTAGGGTCTGCCCGGGGAAAACGGTCAGCTCTTTGGCGCTGAACGAGGTGGATTTGTAACAGATCCATTGCTCGCAATAGCCTTCCGCCTGCATCCATTCGAGAGGTCGGACCGGTTTGGGGCTCATGAAATGGTTCTCAGCAAAGCAAGGGTCGCTGTTGGCTTCCCAGTCCACCACTTCCAATAGCTGATCGAAATTGTTGACTTTATCCAGTGGGGTATCTTTCCAGAGCAGCTCTTCCGGTACAACCGCGTCTCCGGTGATCGACTGGTACATCGCAAATACATCCGATGCCCATTGCGGCTCGTAGGTGCACATACTGCCTGGGGCGTGTAGCACGCCAGCAGGCACATCCCAACCCGTGCCAGGTTTCAGCCGGTAGGCTGCCGAAAGATCGGTGATGCGATTGTCGCCGTGGTTGAAGTTGCGCAAGCAGTCAAGAAGTTGTTCTTTGGTGATACCTGGCTGCAACCCGAAGAACGTGTAGGGGAAATCAGCGCCGTAGTTGTTCAACTGGGGCGGGAAATAATACGCTTCCGGTTTCCCGGCTTGGTTCACCAGCCTGGCATGCGGCTCTCGGTGGTGGATGTGGAATGGAAGAGCACCTTTGTTGTCAAAGAACTTGGAATACACCGGCCAGCGCTGATGGGTCTTCCAGATCCGCTCGCCGACGATATCACCTCTCATCTCTGCAACCGCATCTCGCAGGAGTACCTTTTGAAGCTCAGCCCCATCTTCGAACAGAATATAGCTCAGGCCTTCGTCAGGCGGCGTCTCTGGGCCATTATCGGCATGCGTCGTAGAGGAAAACCAGCGCTCATCGATCCCACCGCGTTTGGCTCCCAGGGCATAATAATCGTCCGGATGGAGTTTGAGACGCCGGCCTGGAACACAAAATGAGCGCGGCACCCAGTTCGGAGCTAGTCGCAAAATGCCTTGCCCTTGATCAAGTGCCCGCTCGATAATGGATCTCACCGACATAATACTCTCCTTATTTGATAAATAAACAATTGGGGGATAGATTTTTGTCAACTGGCGGTGCCGTGGACATCGTCCTGCAATCCTATGCCATTTTCCAAGAAATCGCATCTGGTTGCACAGACGTTACGCCCACTCGCAGTAAACCATTGCAGCCTGATAAATGGGCGTCGATCTGCCAGCTCAATCGCGGCCGTCGCTCGTCGATCCCCAGCGGGTTTTCCAGGTACTCGGTGCGCAGCTTCTTCAGAGAAATCCGGGTTGCTACAGATTCATTCGTCTCCATAGGGTCCTCCAATGATCGGATTCATCGCTTTCTTGCCAGGCAATGTACATGGAATCATGCCTGAGCGCCGGTTTATTTCGTGGCTATGAACTGGTCGATATAGCCCATGATCATTTCTTCAAATAACTTCAAATGCTCTTCCAGCGGGACTGCTTGATCGCTCCAGGTAAGTTCGCCGCGTAAAGCCAACTTTTCCAAAAACCAGATGACCGTGCTCACGATCATGATGCAGCGATCCCCCTGTGGATGCTTCCGCACCATATCTTCCGAGGGTACCCTGCTCCAGGGTAAGGAGATGAGCTGATTCTTGGTCCATTGGGTCAAGGCTGCATTGGACGTATCCAGGTATAGTTTGTCAAACATCCCCATATAGCGATACGCGTCGCGCAACAAATCGAAGTTGCGAATCATCGATTGAGCCAGTTTTCTCGTGCTCTCCAGAGAGCCGTTTTGATCCCCTGGGTCCAGCAGGGACCCAATCTTATTCATCATGCGCGCCTGGATCTCAAGAGCGATGACATCGCGGTTCGGGAAATACCGATAGAGCGTGACCTTGGTGATGCCGGTTTGGGCGGCGATATCCACCATTTTGGTGTTTTCCAGGCCATTTTGCAGGAACAGCTTTTCAGCGGCATCCAGGATGCTGGCTCTCTGTTCATCCACCTGGTGTTTGCCATTTAGCCGATTGATTTCGGATTTGGATGTGGACCTATTCATAGGGCTTGCATATGTAACTCCTGGTTACACGAAAATGATACCACGAGTTACATGGACAATCGAGCCTATCTTTTAGGTCTTTGGGACAAACGCGGTTGATAGATCGAGACGAATAGCCTCAGGTCAGCCTGGTCATCGGGCTGACCGTGGCGGTTGGCCCATCAAGTGGCGCATACGCTGCAGGTATCAGGGGGTTCTGACAACTGACAACCGGCTTGCTGTTGAATGGCGGTTCGGGCGGGCAACGTATGCAAGGTCGGAAACCGACCATTGCTCACTACGCGCGACAGAGGCTACCCGATGTTCTTACGGTTATCCTGAACACGCCCATAGAGGGGATGCAGGCATGCCCGCGAGTGAATTCGCAGGCTGATACGGCAAGCC
>JAMDDR010000109.1:5136-6157 GCA_023488685.1 Chloroflexota bacterium
GAACATGGGCTATCGTATGAGGACCCGCGCCGGGCGCTGGCACAAAGAGCCACGACATATACAATATATAGGCACACGTTGTGCACCCGGGGATATTGTGCCAGCATTTCGATGAAAACGCGGCAGCACTTTTCAGCAGCGCCATCAGGTCACACTCACGTTCCGGCACGTGACACAGGCCCTGCTGTGTGCCGCGACCACCTTTCCGATTTGCCTCAGCAGCCCACGACTCACGTGTCATCCGGGTGCTCTGATAGGGGAATGCCTCATGAATGTCTTCGCCTTCCGTGACCAACTCATCGCCGATTACGCGGATTACATCAACAGCTTCATCCTCATTCAGGATCAGCGTATCAAGGACAAGGTGTGGGAGGCGCTCGACGGCGGCGCGCTGTGGCCCGAGCCACTGATTCAATTGAACCCCTCCTTTGAACCCGGCGCGTGGATCGACGAACTGGTCGACAACAAGGTTCTGCACGACGAGTGCCGGCGCATTTTCCGGCGCGACAAAGATAAGCCTGAGCACCAAGGTTACGGTTGCCCCCTGCGGCTTCACAAGCACCAGCACGAAGCCATCCGCATCGCGCAGGGCGGCCACAACTATGTGCTAACCACGGGCACCGGATCTGGCAAGAGCCTTGCCTACATCGTCCCGATCGTCGACCACGTGCTGAGACGCGGCAGCGGGCGCGGCATCCAGGCCATCGTGGTATATCCCATGAACGCGCTGGCCAACAGCCAGGCCGGCGAGCTGACCAAATTTCTCTCGCTCGGTTATCCCGATAGTAAGGGGCCGGTCACCTTCGCGCGCTACACGGGACAGGAGTCGGACGAGGTATTTGCACAAATAGAAGGGCGCCCGCCCGACATCATCCTCACCAACTACGTGATGCTCGAGTTGATCCTCACCCGTACCGTCGAGACGCCATTGATCCGCGCCGCGCAAGGGCTGCAGTTTCTGGTACTGGACGAGTTGCACACTTACCGCGGCCGGCAGGGTGCCGATCGGGACGATGTAGGC
>JAMDDR010000377.1:0-22035 GCA_023488685.1 Chloroflexota bacterium
TGAGCGACGAGGACAAGGACGCCGAACAGCAATTCTCGGAGATGAAGGACAAGTTGATGTCCCAGCTCAAGCGCCTGTTCCGGCCGGAGTTCCTGAATCGTGTGGATGCCACCATCGTGTTCCACCCGCTCACCCGCGACGATATCGGCCAGATCGTGTCGCTGGAGCTGAACAAGGTGCAGAAGCGCCTGTCTGATCACAACATCAAGATCGAGGTCACCGAGCCAGCCAAGAACTATTTGGCTGAGAAGGGCTTCGACCCGGATTACGGCGCACGCCCGTTGCGCCGCGTGATCCAGAACGAGGTGGAGGATGTGCTGTCCGACGGCTTGCTGTCCGGCAAGTTCCTCGACAACTCGAAGATCCTGATCGGCCTGGCCGATAACAAGCTGGACTTCGTCATGGTCGAAGAGGTGGCGGGTTCGGCGGAGAACGTCGAGATCAAGCCAGTGGACCAGGGCGATAACCAGAAGCCTGAAGGGTCGCTGTTCGAATCGCTGTTGGAGAACTAAGTTCCGATCATCCGTTAATAACACGGGGCGCTCGATTGAGCGCCCCGTGTTACATTTTCATGAGCCGTTGAAATCCCGCCTGCTCAAGAGGTAATGATCGTGCTGCTCGGCCAAATCGGATATACCAGTATCTACTGCATGTTCATGTAGGCGATACAATGGAAAAATCGGTGTATCTGTCGAGGCTGATTCATCTGCCTCGTGTTCGGCCAACAGGCGTGGCAACTCAGCGGTAATCCATCCTGATGGCGTCTGACCGCTTTGTTCGGCGGCCTTTTTTACCGCCTCATAAACGTCATTTGGCAAATCCAGCGTTAAAATCCGACCCATAAGCCTGCTCATTATTCTACTCGTATGGGAATGTGGGAATCAGAATGTTATCACCCACCCTGCATGGTGGGCAGGATCACGCGGAACAGCATATGCCCATCCAGCGCGATGAAGGCAAGCAACAGCGCCAGCCACAGCCAGCGCTCCACCCACGGCTTGCGCGAAACGATGAAATGCCAGCCCAGTGACAGCGCCGTCGCGATGGGAATCAGACCCGAAAAAAGATAGCGCCCCTGGTGTTGCACGAATTGCAGGTTGTACCAGATGAACCCGAGCAGCGCGCCGAGCGCCAGGACAGCCAGCATATCCAGCGCCAGTGTCTGCTCGCGCGTGAGCACCAGATAAGGCGAGTAGATGCCGGCCCCCGTGGAGGTTGTGGCATGACCCTTCAGACGAGCCTTGGCCGACAGTCCATGCACCCACCATGCCAGGAACAACAACGCTGAGACGGCACTGGCGGCAAGGAAGAGCAAATACAAACGCCGGTCGATGACGATGCTCATCCAGCCAAACTGGCCCCAAAACGACTGGAACGTGGTTTCCACCATGTGCGATAACAAACCGCCCCAGCCATACTGAGCGATCCACTCGGCCGTCGTCGGCTGGCCCGCGACGACGACGTTGTGACGCTGCAAGCCAAGCAAATCCGTGCCGCCATAGACCTGCAGGCCGTGAATCCACCATGGCAGCCCGATCACACCCGCAATGGCGATAACAATGATCAGCGGCAACAGGGCATCGCGCAGCGACCTGCCTTTCGGGAGGCAGACGAGAATGGCGAACAACGCCACCGGCAGCGCCAGGTAGGCCTGCACTTTTGTTAGAAATGCCAACCCCACCACCACGGCGATGAGGAGCAAGGGAGAGAGGGAGAGGGGGAGAGAGGGAGAAGGGGGGAGAGGGTGCACGGGAGATTGCTCCCCTGCTCCCTTGCTCCCTTGCTCAACGATCAGTCGTGCGCACAGCCACACCGTGAGCGCGATCAGCGCCTCGGAGAGCGAGTCGTTGTTGAAGCCCGCCATCATGTGGAGATGCTGAGGCAGTAGTGCAATGAAGGCAACGGCAAAGGCGGCGATGTGTGGATGCGCCGGAAAGATCGTGCGCACGGCCAGGTAGCCGAACACCACGACGAACGCGCCGATGAACAGCGAAAACAGGCGCAATGGAATCAACGCCCCGTTGAATAACAAGAAGACCGGCGCGGCCAGCGTGTAGAACAGCGGTGGCTGGTGATCTTCGTACTGCACTGCGTCGAGTGAAAAGTCCGGCCGCGCGGCCGGCGGCGCGATGCGGTTGGCGATCAGATCCTGGTCATAGTCACCCACGGCGATGACCGGGTAGGCACCGGTCTGTGCGAGCTGGCGCACGTAGTTGTAATGAGCCGGCTCGTCGGGCACCTGCCATGGTGGAACGAGCACGGCAAACAACCCGCCGAGAATAAAGTAGCAGACGAGGATCAGCGCCAGGGGCCAATCAGCCTGCGCCAGGGTAGATGGATGTGCCATTGAACCTCACTAAGAATTGAAGGATAGCATCATTCCAGGCACGGGTATTTTCGATGTGCGCGAGGTGACCGGCGCATGGCAGGACATACAGGCTGGATTGCGGCACACAGGCGTGCAAACGCCGCGCGACGCTTACTGGGAAGCGCATGTCTTTCTCGCCATGCAGGATGAGCGTGGGGATGCCAAGTTCGGATAACCGCCTGCCATAGTCCGCATGCTGCACCCCGCGCAACGCGCCCGCCTGCCAGGCACTCATCCACTCGCCGGAGAAGGCAATGTGCTGCATGACGTCGCGCACCAGGGGCAGCAAGTGTAAATCGTAGATGTCGAGATAGGCAGACTCCAGCGCCAGGGCACGCGTTTTCTGTTCGCCCGTCAAGGTTGTGGACGCCCAGATCAACCGGGTGGCCGCCTGCTTTGCCGGTGGGTGGCGCTGCTGATATTCGTCCCACGCCTCCAGGTCGTCCTGATAATCCTCATAGGCAGTGGTCGAAGCCAGGATGAGCCGCGCAGCCAGCGCGGGGTAGCGATCGACGAGACGCAATGCCACGCGCCCTCCAAAGGAGAAACCGAGCAAGGTCACCTGTGTCAAATCCAGGTGCTGTAGCAGCAGGGCAAGATCGTCGACGGCCCGATCAAGCGAATAGCACTCCGGCCGCCCGTAGCGGGTCGAGTGCCCACACCCACGCAGGTCGAATGTGGTCAACCGGCAGTGGGCGGTCAGCGGGAGCATGAAAGGAAAAAAGTAACTGTGATCCCAATCCGGTCCACCGTGGATCAAAACAACATCAGGGCCAGTGTTGCCCCATTGTCTGACGAACAGGGTGGCGTCGCCGGCGGCAATCTCGCGCGACACGGCTTGTGCAGCCCAGTCAGGCGAATAGGATGTATTCACGTTGTATTCTCCAGAGTTCAATCCTAACAGGTATGATTCACAGACCTCCGACTTCTGCCATAAGTCGGGTCCCTTCGGGTTCACTTAGATAAGGAGTCTGACTGACGAAACATGAGAATACGCCCTGAAACTGCGCTCACGTTTGACGATGTGCTGCTCATCCCACGGCGCTCATCCATCCGCTCCCGCCACGCGGTGAACACCCGCTCGCCATTCAGCCGCTGCATCACGCTGGCCATCCCCCTCATTTCCGCGAACATGGATACCGTGACCGAGTCGGCCATGGCATGCGCGATCGCGCGCGTGGGTGGCATCGGTGTCATCCACCGCTTCATGACCATCGAGCGACAGGCGACCGAAGTGGCACGCGTCAAGCGTGCCGAAGGATTTGTGGTCGAGGACCCCTACAGCCTACCTCCCAATGCCACCATAGAGGAGGCGCGGGAACAACTGGCAGAGCACCACATCGGCGGCCTGATCGTGGTGGGCGCCAACAACGAGGTGCTTGGCCTCGTATCCGCGCGCGATCTGATGTTCGAGCGCGACCCCGAACGCCGCGTGACGGAGGTGATGACGCCACGGGAGAAGCTGGTTACCGTGGGCGAGCACATCTCGCTGGAACAGGCGCGCGACGTGCTGCACAAGCACCGTATCGAGAAGCTGCCGGTGCTCGACCAGAGCGGCCAACTGCATGGACTGATCACGGCGCAGGATATTGTCAAGCAGGAACAATGGCCCGACGCGACCAAGGACAGCCGCGGGCGGTTGCGCGTTGCCGCAGCAGTAGGCGTGCGCCCATCGGACATGGACCGCGCAACTGCCTGCGTCCACGCCGGCGCAGATGCGCTGGTGGTGGACATTGCGCACGGCCACTCCGACAATGCGTTGAACATGGTACGCGCGCTGAAGGAGCTCTTCCCCAACGTCGACGTCGTCGGGGGCAACGTCGCCACGGCGGATGGCGTGCGCGACATGGTCGAAGCCGGGGCGGACGCGGTCAAGGTAGGCGTCGGCGCAGGGTCGATCTGCATCACGCGCATCGTCACCGGATTTGGCGTGCCGCAACTGAGCGCGGTGGACGAGTGCGCGCAGACCGGGCAGGCGCTCGGCGTGCCGATCATCGCCGACGGCGGCATCCGCAACTCGGGCGATATCACCAAAGCGCTGGCGGCCGGCGCCAGCTCAGTCATGCTGGGCAGTCTGCTGGCGGGCACGGATGAAAGCCCAGGCGCGACCGTGATTCGTAGTGGTCAGCGCTACAAGATCGTGCGCGGCATGGCATCGCTAACGGCCAACATCGACCGGCAAGAGATCGAGTTGGGTCGCGAGGTCGACCCCGACGATTGGGAGCGTGTCGTCGCCGAGGGCGTGGAGGCAATGGTGCCGGCGCGCGGCCCGGTGAAGGAAATCGTCTATCAACTCGTGGGTGGCTTGCGCTCCGGCCTTAGTTACGCCGGCGCGTCGAACATTCCCGAATTGTGGTCGAAGGCCGAGTTCGTGCGCATCACGTCGGCCGGCAAGGCCGAGAGCGGCGCCCACGACGTGCAGACACGCTAAAGAAGATGTCAGACATCTTTAGCTCAGGAGAACCTGCAACGGCTCCCAGCGTTCCCGCAGCAGTTGCGCCAGGCAGCGCAAGCCCCAGTGCTCGGCGCGGGTATGCCCAGTCGCAATGACGCCAATGCCGGTTTGCTCGACCGCCGGCTGAGCCGGCGGTCGCAACTGCCCGGTGACGTATACGCCCGCGCCTGCTGCACTGGCTGCCCGCACCAACGCTTCGGTCATCACACCTGCCACGGCGATACGCTCAACCCGCGCATGGCGAGGCGGTAGCGCGTGTTCGACCCCTCGAAACGCTTCTTCGACACGGATTCGTACGCTATCCCACGACTGGGGCAGCACCGTTCCCACCATGCCCACGACCAGGTCATTGGACCAGCGCAATGGGGTCAGGGCGCCCATGCCCAGCGCCGCCGCAAGATGGGGGTTATAGCCCACCGTCAGGCGCCGGTCAAAGACGCTGTGATAGGCAAGCACGCCAACACCCTTCGGCAGGATGTAGCGGGAGAGCAACCACGGGCGATGCAGGAACAGAGCGTCGATCTCACGCTCACGCACCCAACCCGCCAGCCCCGGGGACGGCGCGAGCGCCAACCCCATGTGGCACACCATCCGGGGGCCGGCGATGTAGATACCGGCAACATCATCAATATCCGGCTGGGGGGCGAGCACTTCATCCAGGAAGCGCGCAATGTCCTCGAATAATGGGACGGCAGGCCCCATTCTCATGATTTGTGTTCCTTCGGCGACATAGCCGGTAAACAAACCAACCCTTTCAAAGGGCAATTTACAACGGTTCACGAAGACACATGCACTCTGATGAAGGCAATGGCCATCTCGATGATTTCACGCGTTCGCACGTCGTCATCGACCACGTCAAACGCATGTCTGCCACTGGCGTGGTTGACAAATGTCAACGGTTTATTCATCACCAGCGCTTTCTGCACAAAAGCATCAATCGTTTCATTCAAAACCGGGCGATCCTGACCCGCGCGCGCGACAAACATGGGCAGGTTGACCAGGCCGCCCTCCTCAAGCGCCAGGACGGTCGAGAATCTGCGCACATCCTCAGCAGAAAGTGCCGCCAGTGTCTGCGGGCTGCCATTGCGCAAATCCAGCCGGGCATAGAAGGCCAGCCAGCAGCGTAGGAACGGCAGTGCGCCACGCAATGCAAAGCCCAGCAATGGCCCACCCCCCGAAAAGCCCCACAGACACAGGCGGTTCGGGTCCACGTTGAGTTTGCGGCTGTTATCGCGTACGTAACGGAGCGCGTCCATCACGTCATCCGCCGATTTGGGCAAGTCCCCAGCCGCGAACAGGCGATGGTTGAACGTAATGCCGGCCAGGTTGAATGCCGCCATCAGCCTGCCATACGATTGGAAAACGCCCCAGTCCTTCGGTGTGAGTGACAAATCAGGGCGGACCGGACCGCCGTGGACGAATAACACGGCCGGCAACTGAACCTCCTCGGCCAGGTCTGCCGGCGTATACACATCCATCTTGAGTACAGTGCTGTTGGCGCGTTTATACACCAGGTCACTCTGTACTCGCACCGGCCTGTGCTCAGGAATAGGGTAGACCAACGACCTCAGATAAAACTCATCTGCCATCGAGTCAAAGTCGTTTTACCACACTCAACATCAACTCAGCCACTTCCCGTGGGTTCACCAACATATGAAAGTGCCCTGCATCCACCTGTGCAGCGGCCCACCCGGCGCGAGTGGCCTGCTCATACGCGCCGGCATAGAACGGGCTTAATTGAATGTACCCGCATGGCGCATCCGGCCAACCCGTGAACACCGAAATCGGCTCGCTGAAGAAAGGTAGCGCGCGCGGGCGCAGGTCAGCCAACAACCGCTGCCGCACGGCATCATCGGGCACGATTGCACGCAACTGCTCATCGCTCCAGTCAGGGAAACGCCCTCCTGCTTCAAGGAATTGGCGAAACTGCGCGGCCTGGTCCGATGACTCCAACACCATCAAATCCAAACGGCTGAGAGCGTCTGCCGGAATCCCCGCATCGACGAACAGGTAAGCGCTGACCCGCATGCCCAGCGAGGCGCGTAGTGCGGCGGAAATCGCGGGCAGCAGAGGACCTGCCCCGCTATGAGCAACCAGGATACCAGGTGTGCTGCAGGGATAGGCGGCGAGATGTTGCACCACCGACTGCGCATGCCGCTGCCAGTATGGGAGCGCCACGCCGTCCTCGTCAACCAATGTTGGCAACCGGACATCGACACCCCGTGCAGTCAGATCCTCGGCCACAAGGGACCACGCATACGAGCCGACCAATGGACTATGAATGAGCACAAAACAGTAGGGAGCATTCATGTGGATCGACCTCGCTTCTTCTTTAGCTGTCAAGTCAAACACCCGCAACGTTCTCGCGGGTGTTTTTCAAACGTACAGTGGCTACAGCATTGGATGCATGCGCAAGCAGAACATCAGCGTTGTCGTGGGGGACATCCTGCCGAATGGTACAAAACTCCCTGGCGACTGTCAACATTGTGAAATATCACACAGTCTGACGCCACCTCACACAGTAAGGATTTCCACTTTCTGCAGGTTAAACGCGTAATAGGGTCTGCCCCCATCTATCACCTGGAAGTCCGTCCACACCAGCCAGAAGGATTTCCCATCCGCAGCAATCCACCTGGGCGAGATCTGTGGTTGGTATGCGCGTGCGTTGCGGTCGCCTGCCGGCATCCACTCGACCTCTTCGTGCACTTGCGTCCAGGGCCCCCATGGTTGCGGTGCCGTCCAGAAACCCAGGTAGCTGGGTTTGCCGAACCACAACCCATCTGGCGCCGTGCCCATGCCCCAGTTCGCCATCATATACAACCCCAACGGCGCGTTGTAGACCACGCTAGGATGCCAGGCATACGGGTGGTATCTGACATTCACCCACCCGTCAGGGAAAGTGTGCACAACGCCCCTGTGGCGGATATCCTTGACCCAGCGCGCATGCCCATCCGGGGTGCGCGCCGCAAAGAACTCGTATGCAGCCCGATCGAGCACGCGCTCTTTGCGCACGCGCGCCAGCGCCAGTTGGTTCATCGTGCCATCAATGTTGCCATTGGGTGTGTATAGATAGATGTAGCCATCTCGATTGTGCTCGTAGTTCCTGCCCATCTGTAACAGCGTGATCAGCGAGAAAGCGTCGCCAGGTTCACAGAAGAAGGCCATGTTGTGCGCGTCACGTTCCTGCCACGGCTCCCACCGCACGGGCGAACCATCCTGGTTCTTCCACGTCCGGCCGTTATCGGGCGAGTAGATCAGCTTGGCACCCACGAAGCGAGCGTCTGGCTGCTCAAAGACGTGGTTGGGCGTGCTCATGAAGTGGTAGATCGCGCCGTCAAGCGCCAGGATGCCAAAACCGTAATAGCGGTTTACGTTGGGTGGCGCCTCACTGAGCAGGTCCGGATAACCTGGCAGATGCTCAAATGCGATTTGGGGTGGTGTGCCGTTGAGTGCGTACATGCGCGCGTTATAGCTTTGCCCCGTGTAGCCCGGCACGTCAGGCCATCCGTTGCCGTCGCATAGGGCGACATATTGGTGATCGTCGTTGGCCCAGCTCATGTGCCAGTTATCGCCCGACCCGCCCTTACGAAGGGTGGTTTCGTCCAGACGTCGAATTCCCGTGATCGTCGTCATCGTCGTCCTCCAGCTTTTCAAGAAGTGTGCGGCTCGCCCTGTATTGTCCCAGGTATTGCCATTCGCACCACTTGGAATCCGCTGACCGATAAGTTTATGGCGAACAGCGGCAACCGGCGACGAGCCCCCTGGCATTGTGGGACAACTGCTCCGTCCGATGTAGACGTGCCCGGCGATCATCCTCATCACGCTGTTCCAGCGGGCACGGCAGATCCATCGTGACACGCGTCACCGGCAGGCCGAGTCGTTGGGCAATCACCATCGCAAACAGTCGCCAGCCCCAACCCAGGTCGTCGAATAGCTTCTCGACATGCGGCAACAACACGGGGTTGATGAGGAGCGGCCCGTAAAGATAATCCCCTTCCTGCCCCAGATACTCCGCGCACAACCGGTTGGTGACCGCTTCCGTATAGCGTTGAAACGCCGGGTAAGTCTGAAAACTTGCTTCGTCCCGCGCGGCCACGCCGGCACCCAACGGCATGCGGTGAGCCGCCTGGGTGATAAAGGTCGCCAGCCGGTGCTCGAAAAACCACTGTTTGTCCGGCTCCGTGTAAAGGATCAGGCGCGGATGGAGCGCGCCAGCCCCGGCCAATGCACATTTGACCTGGCTCATCAGACGTGAGCTACCGCATGGCGCATACGGATGGACGACCACGTTGGGCAGTTGCTGCAAGGCATCCAGGAAGTGCCCCTCCGAACCACCGTCGGCGACGACGATTGGATAGGCGTGATTCGCCAGGCATTCCAGCGCTTTGAGCAATGCGTCACCCTCCCGGGCGTTGCGCGCCCAGGTGATGGTGGCAATCACGATCTCGGGGTGAGTCGTCACTTCACACTTCCACCTGCGTGCCGATCTCAACCACCTGCGCCGGCGGCAGACAGAAGAAGTCCGCCACCGTCGCCGCGTTGTGCGTCAGCACGGCGAAGAACTTCTCACGCCAGAGGGCCATGCCCGGCAGTTCCGAGGGAACGACCCGCGTCCGATTGACGAAATAGGTCACCTGCTGCGGGTCGATCTTATAGTTCGGAAGGCGCACTTTCTTGATCACCTCCGGAATGTTGCGGTCGTCCATGAAACCATAGGTGATCGTCATGCGCTGGAAGCCCTGCCCCAGATCCTCCAGCTTGACACGCTCATTCTCAGGGATCTGCGACACCTCTTCGGTGTTCACCGTCACCAGGATGATCTTTTCGTGCAGGGCATGATAGTGGTTGATGTTCGACAGCAATGCCGATGGGGCGCCGACCGGGTTGCTGCTCAGATAGATCGCCGTGCCCGGCACGCGTTCGGGTGGGTTTTTCTTCAGCCTGGCCAGCAATGTGTTGATCGACATCTCGCGGTCATACAGGCGCTCCCACACCAGGCGGCGCCCATCCTTCCAGGTGACCATCACGATCATGATCGCACCCGCCACGACCAGGGGGAACCAGCCACCCTGCGGGATTTTGAGCAGGTTCGCGCCCAGGAACGCCAGATCGACCACCAGGAAGAACCCTGACAGAAGTCCCGCTTGCAAGGCGCTCCAGTGCCAGCGCTCGCGCGCAACCACATAGAAGATGATCGTGGTGATGGCCATCGTCGAGGTCACGGCGACACCATAGGCCGCAGCCAGGTGGGTGGAGGATTGAAACCCCAACACCACCGCGATACACGCCAGCATCAGCGCCCAGTTCACTGCCGGAATGTAGATCTGCCCGTACTGCGTGTGCGAGGTGTGGAAGATGCGCAGGCGTGGCAGTACGCCGAATTGGATCGCCTGCATGGTGATCGAGAAGGCGCCAGAGATGAGCGTCTGTGAGGCGATCACCGTCGCGCACGTCGCCAGCACGACCAGCGGGTAGAGCGCCCAGTCAGGCGCCAGCAGGTAAAACGGATTCTCCACCGCCCCCGGGTCGAGGATGATCAGCGCGCCCTGCCCGAAGTAATTCAGCAGCAGCGCGGGCAACACGACCGTGAACCATGCCAGGCGAATGGGGCGCCGGCCAAAGTGCCCCATGTCGGCATACAGCGCCTCGCCGCCGGTGACGACCAGGAACACGGTGCCGAGGATCAGAAAGCCGGCCCAGCCGTTGGCCTGGAAGAACGTCACGGCGCGCAGCGGGTTGATGGCTGCGAGCACCGCCGGGTACTGCACCAGGTGCGACAGCCCCAGCAGCGCCAGCGTCACAAACCACACCAGCATCACCGGCCCGAACAGGCGCCCGATGTCGCCCGTGCCGCGGCTCTGGATCAGGAACAGCGCGATCAGGATGACGACCGTCATGGGAATGACGTATGGGTCGAACAGCGGCGTAGCGATCTTCAGCCCCTCGACAGCGCTGAGCACCGAAATCGCCGGCGTAATGATGCCATCGCCATACAACAGCGCCGCGCCAAACAGCCCCAGGACGACGATCCAGCGACCTTTGGTGATGACCACTTGTTGCACAGGCGCCGCCAACGACGTGAGCGCGAGGATGCCGCCTTCGCCGCGATTATCGGCGCGCAACACGAAGACCAGGTACTTGACGGTGACGACGACGATCAGCGACCAGAAGATGAGCGACAGCACGCCGAGGACGTTATCCGGCGTCGGCGCAATCGCGTGCAGGCCGTGGAAGCACTCGCGTAGCGCGTACAGCGGTGAGGTACCGATGTCTCCGTACACCACACCCAACGCGGCCAGGGCCAGCAGCGCCACGGCGTTGCTGACCGGCACGGCGCCGTGTTGCTGCTGGTGCCTCACCCTGCCATTCTCTGCATCCACCGCGCCGGCGCTCTTGCGCTTCACATCATCGACCTTCGCCATTTATTTCTCCCCAACCTGGTGAGATATCGACTGAGACCCACATCCCACACCCCAGAATCCCTCTACCTCACATTTCTCACAACGCGCCTTATTATCCTCGCGCGGCCGGCGCCATCAGACCGTCTTTGCTGAATAGTCCCTTGACGCACCACCGGCTCCATGTTGGACGCTGCGTTTTCAGGCGGAGCTGCGGCTTAGGGCAACACGTCGAGCAGCATCGCTTCATGTTCGACTGCATGGCAGATGCGCTCCCAACGCCGCTCAACGTTGGCGAAACGCATGTAACGCAACGCGTGCAGCAGGGCGGCAGTGAAGAGAAGCTCCCTGGCCCCTCTACTCAAACCAGCTCCACCCGTGTAACCCCGGTAGAAAGCGGCCGCCTGTCTATGTTGAAACATCAAATCCTGTTCGGACAGGAATACCGTGATGAGCGGATACCCGGCCTCCAGCATAGCCGGGCCATTGCCAGCCTCATCCCAGTCCAGGAGAACCACTGTGCCATCGTCGCGCCGTCGTGCGTTGGCAGTATTGATCTCGGCGTGGATCAGACCAATTGGCTGGCTGTGCTCCAGCGCGCCAAGGCGGGACACCAGCGCCAGGAAGCGCAGCTCGAACGGACGCCCTTCCACCCATGCCGTCAATTCCGCAATCGCCCCGCTCACGGTGATGGGGTGTGCATAGGGATAGCCGGTGATGGCATTGAGCGCCGCGGCCGCTTGCCCCAGCGCCTGCCACGCCTGCGCCTGCCGGTCAGGCGCCTCCGTGAATCCGGGCAAGCCATGCGGGATGTACTCCATCAGGCAGACACTCTGATCGGCGCTGTACACCAATGGCGCGCCGTCACGCGTGTGCAGCAGCGCCGGGATATGGGGGAAACCACGACCGGCCAGGAAATCGTAGACGTACAACATCCGCCGCGCTGACGCTTCAGCAGGAGGGTCGGCATCCACCTTCGCGACGAAGTCGCCCTCATCGGCGCGCACGCGCACGACCTGCCGCGTCGGATAGGTCTGAGCCACATCCCCCTGGGTGACGTGGCTCAGCGGCCAGTGAGACTGGATGAATTGCGGGTCTAACAGCATGTGTCCTACACAGTCCTACGCCACGACGCTCCCAAGATTATCTTTGACGATCAGGGCGTCCTCATCGTTACCGCCCCGGTTGAGCATGAGTTGTTTCACAACGCCCTCGTGCATCACATTGTCTTTGATGATGCAGTTGCGCAGGTCGCCGTATACCACACCGTAGGCCGGCGTCAACTCCCCCTGCTCGAAGTCGTCACGACCGGTGCTCATCGTGTTGCCCGTGAAGACAATCCCGCGGCAACCCTCAAAGCATACCTGGCTGTTGGTGCATTCGCCGTCGGCGCACTCGCTGTTCGCGCGCTCGCCCAGGGTGGCCCAATGCGCGCCGCTACGGCGGATCAGGTTGCCGGTCATCGTGATGCGGTTGCACGGCTCGACACCATCGGCACCTTCGCGCGAGCGCAACCATATCCCCGGCCCGCCCGAACGATCGAAGAAGTTGCCCGTGATATTGCATGAGTTCCCGCCGTGGATGATGATGCCACCTCCCTGGTTCCACTCGATGCGGTTGGCCGTCATCGTCACCGACGCGTTCAGCTTGTAGGCGCCATAACCGGCCTTGCGGTTCGCGGTGAGCTAGCAATCCAGCACGTAGCCATCATAGCCGTGCACGTAGATGCCGTTCTCCAGGTTATTGGCAATCATGGAATGCCGCACCGTGAACACGCAGATGCCGTCCAGGTGCACGCCGTCGCCGCTGAAGTTGCGCACCAACGAGCGGTCGATGCGGATGGCATCGTCAAACGCGCCGTTCTCGTCGAACTTCGGGAAGGGATCGTTGCGCACCATCACGCCGTGGATGCCCGCACCAAGTTGCTTGCCACCCGCACCCAGCCCATCCAGTGCCAATCCGTCGATCACGACACCGGCAGCGCCCGTGGCGTCGAGCAGACACGGCGCCTTGTCGTCAATCAACTTGATCACAGGACCTTTGTAATACCAGTACGTCCAGGTGGCGCAGCCGGTCATGGTCACCAGCGGTTTCAGGCGGACGGTCGAACAGGCATAGATCCCCGCCGGGAAATACACTTGACCTCCCATCGGCGCGACGGCGTCGATGGCGCGTTGTGTCGCCGCCGTATCGTCCCTCTCACCATCGCCGGCCACCCCAAACTGGCGGACGTTCAGAACCACCTCACTGGCGTTGCTGCGGTATAGCCCAGAACACTTGTGCTACCATTCATGGACCCGTGACAATAGGAGGCGCTAAACCATGGGCTTACAGAACGATTTACCTGCCCCAGTACCGCAAAGGTGGGAGCGACCCTTGAATGTCGCCCCTGGTCATTGGAAGCAACAGTTGGCGGCGAAGTACCGGGACATTGCCAGCCGGGGCGATGTGGGCGCGTTGCGCCAATTGTTAGAGGCCCATCCCGAATTCCTCAACAAACGCGGGAGTCACAACCGCACACTCCTGTGGGAGGCGACACGCAACGGCAGAATGGAGGCCGTGCAATGGCTCGTGGAGCGCGGCGCCGAGGTGGACGCAACCGGCTGTTACAACAGCGAGACCCATGTCCAGGTCACCCCATATTGCGCGGCCGTCTACTATAAACGCGCAGACATCGCGGCTTACCTGCACGCAAAAGGCGCGCAGCAGGATATTTTTCGGGCCGCCTTTTTGGGGAACCAATCGCAAGTCGCCCGCGAGTTGGACACCGACCCCGCCCTGCTTGATGCAGAAGATCCGTATGACCCGATCTATTACATTCCGTTGCTGGCGTTTGGCGTGGCCGGCGGGCATGGGGCGCTGACCGAGTTCCTGCTGCGGCGTGGCGCCCGCGTCGCTCCATACAGCGCCCTGTTGCTTCACCTCGCGGCGCGGGCTGCGCGCATGGACCTGGTGAAGCTGTTGGTGGCGCATGGGGCCCAGGTGCACGCTGTAGATAGCGGTATCTTCGTCGCCGTGTCCGATCTGCACATCATGCGTTATCTGCTGAGCCAGGGCGCCTCGCCAACACAGCCGGGGAAGAACGGATTTACGCCGCTGCTCTACATGACACGTGGTGATAAAAGGGAATCGCCCGAAAAGGTGGCATTGCTGCTCGAATATGGCGCGTCTATCGATGCCGTCGACCCGCAGGGGAAGTCTGCCTTGCACTACGCGGCCGCCGCCGGCCATACCCGCGTGCTCGCCGTGCTATTGGAGCACGGCGCCTCCGTCACGTTGCAGGATCACCCAGGGGAGGCCGCGCTGAGCCTGGCACGCGCGGCTGGCAAGTCTGCCGCCGTGGACTTGTTGGCACGCTGGACAGCACACCCGTGAGGAGTAGCCAATCGGTGGCCGATCCCACGCGCTTCCAGCATGTATAAAGGCCTCACGGCTCCTTGGGGAACTGGCCGCTCCCCGTGACCTCGGCGCCAACCGCCAACGGAATGTCATGGTCGGTCAGCACATGCCCGAAGATGTCGGTCACCCGGAAGCTGTACGGCCCAGGCCCCATGCCGTGTTCGGCCACGAAGTAGTTATAGGGTTGCCGCGGCGCTTCGACGAATTGTCCCGCGCTGTCAAGGTATTCGACCCTGGCAACGGGATGACGATGGTTACGAATCTGTACCGCTGTCCACCAGGGGTTGCTGCCATCCTTGAATTGGTAGCGGATCGGCCCGCTGATATCGGGGCTTAACAGCCGCCAGGTGATGGGCACGCGCCCCAGAATGAGCGCGGCAATCTGCGAGAACGCCTGAGGGCTGAGATCCACATCCCCCTGTGGGCACTCCGGGCAGCGATCGACCACGCGCACGGTCACTTTCCCACTGGGACCACTGACCTCGATGTAAGCGCCACACAGCGCGGCATCGGCGTAGTCGGTGTGGTTCATCGCGGCGACCATCAGATCTTCCGGCGAAGGGCCGAACATACAATTTCCATCCCCATTCGCCTCCGTGTAGTAGGTCCCCTCGCCGGAATGAATCACGTCCAGCGGCGACGGAGGCTGCGCCATCACGACCGGCAGAAAGACCGTGTGCTCATCTGGCTGTCCCCGCGCGTGGGCGCGACCGGCAGCCAACGCGAACGCGATGAGCAGGGAAATGGAGACAAGCCGCACGCGGCTTTCAGCCGTCATAGTCCTCCAGGAATGACAGGATGGCAGATGTTTGCTCGCGCCGCCAGGCGTCAATCCGGGCGGAACACGATTTTGATATCGGTGAATCCCAGGCCGCGCAAATACTCGATCAGGCGCAACCGGGTCAGCTCCTCTGCCAGGCTCATCATGCTCTCGTTATCGGCCACCATGCCGGCCAGTTGCTGCCGCGCGCGCGCCATGGCTTCCAGTTCCAGGCCTTCGTACTCAGAGTAGATCCAACTGCGTTCTGCAGTGCGGATACGCGACTGATCGGGCAGCATCTCGACGCTCAGCACCGATACCGCCGGCAACGTCAACGTGATGGCCGTGCCGCTGCGATCGATGCCGATGTTGCCTGGGCGGGTGAGGTCAAGCCCGACCTTGACGCGACCGACCGCGGTGAGGATCACCCGGTCGGTGCCAAAGATTCGCAGCAAGCCTTCACGTTCGACCTTGGCCTCCGCATCGGTCGAGAGGACGTACTCGACGATGCCCAGCTCACCGATGTTGCGCCACACCGGCAGCGGCACCGGGGTTGGCGTAGGTGTGGGAGTGGGCGTTGGTGTCGCCGTTGGCAGAGGTGTCTGTGTGGGTGTTGGGGTAGGCGTTGGGTTTGGCGACGACGTGGGTGTTGGCTGAAAAGTAGGACTGGCTTGCGGGGTTTCCGTGAAGACCGCCAGCGCCGCAGGCGTCTCATTCGCTGGCGTCGCCGTTGCCTCCACGGCAAGGGCAATGATTGTATTCGTGGCGCGTGGGACCTGCGCCGGCGCCCGGCTGAACACACGCACCGCGAGGACAACGACGCCGAGAAAGATAACGATGGTGACAACGCCGATGACAATGAACCACGGCGAGTTGAAGAATGACCGCCAGCGCTCGTTTTCAGATAGCATGCCTTTCATCCTCTCCAATCAACGACACTCGCGTTGTGCAAGTATAACCGCCAGCGTTACCGCTCAGTAGCATAGCGGCAAATTCACACAAGTTCCAGCAGCAGTTCGGCCAACGCCTGTGGTGCGGTCACCATGGCAGTATGCGTGGTCGCGAGTTCTCGCACCCTCCAGGTAGGATCGCTGGCAAAACGGGCGAAGAGTTGCCCGGTCGCGACATTCTCGGTGCAGCGGATATAGGTGCGCGAAAGACCGGCCCCGGCAGGCTTAGTGAGACGAACGGGTTGTTCAAAACACTTCAACGGGTGATCTGTCCAGCGCGGGTTCATCCAGCGCAACTGCTCTTCGGGACCGGTTCGCCATTGCAGCTCCAGCGGAATGCGCCAGCCGTCGCCCTGGGCCAACTCCCGGTTGTGACGCCTTCCTCCCTCCGGCACTAGATCGTACAAGGATTGGCCGTCCCCCGGGACGAAGGCGTCCAGGTAGATGAGCTGGGCAATCCGCTCGGCGGCGCGATCCGCTACACCGGTGATCACGATGCCGCCGTAGCTGTGCCCCACCAGCACTACCTGGCGCAGATCCTCGTACTCCAAGATGTTCACAACATCCTGAATATGGGTGTCGAGCCCCACCTCAGGGTTGGCAAGATGAACCCTTTCGCCCAAACCAGTGAGCGTAGGGGTAAACACCGCGTGACTGGCTTCACGCAATCGCGGTGCGACGGACTTCCAAGCCCAGCCGCCCAACCAGGCCCCGTGCACAAGCACAAACGTCGTCATGCAAACACCTCTCGCATTCAGTTGCCCCTTTGTAAGCTTATGGCGCGCAAACCCCGCTCGCTGGCACGTCATACTGTTGCGCAATTACATCGCAATTCACTTGTTGCAGCACACCCTATCACGCTCCAGCACTGTGTAAACGGCAGCGCCCCCGGACCAGCGCGCAGGCTACGCCGCGGCAACGTGGCCACTACTATATTGCTACGAACCACGGGCTTCCGCAACAATTCACGCCAGAAAATATTGTATAATTTGAAAGGTAACCGTGTTATCCAATCAGTTCTTGGGGGAAACCGCTTATGGATAATCAGACGTTGATCGCTACAACAATTTTGTTAGCATCTATCAGCCTTGCGAGCCTGACCATCCTGATGTCGATTCAACCGCTGGCTCACAGCATAGAGCGCTGCGTGTCTCATCTAGCCGATAACCTCTGGAAGCCACTCACGACGAAAATAGAGGCGTGGTTGCAGCGCAGAGATGCTGCGCGGCTGCAACGACAGGACGAGTCCCTGGCTCGAATGATCGCCATCAGACTGGCAGAGGAATCATTTCGCCAGATGAGTCCGCCGCAACAGACTTGACCATCGCATCAAACATGCCTCATTCGTCCTCCTCCCCACCTCCCCCTGCACCTGCGTAGCCGCGGAAGTACTCCGCCGTCGCGGCGCGCGCAGCGTCGATGGCTTGGTCAACCGTCACCTCGCCATAAAACGCCCGCTCGATCTCCTTCCCGGTCAGATCCTCAATGTCCGGCCACGTGCTGATCACGGGCACGGAGCGGATATAGTGAATCACGTCGAGGAAGACCTGGCTGCTGGCCGGTTTGGTGTTGGGGTCGAGAAATGCGGGCGACTGAGCCACCGACTTCAGAGAGGGCACGGTGCGCCCTGATTTGGCTACCAGCGTCTGCCCCTTGGGCGAGTTGGCAAACTCGATGAACGCCCAGGCCCCGGCCTTGTTATTGCTGTCAGCGGGCATGCAGTAGCCATCGGCATGCAGAATCCCCGCACGGCGCGCACCTGCAGGCAAGGGCGCCACATCCCAGTCAAACCTGGCTGCCTCGCGATACGTGGGCGCGCCGCGCCGGCTGTCCAGGAACATGCCCATGCGCCCATTCAGAAAGCGACTCTCACTCTCCTCCGCCTGCTCCTGCACGCGATCCGGCACGACGTGGTGCTTGACCTGTAGATCGACGAACCACTGCAGCGCGTCCTTCGCCGCCAGCGTGTCCAGCGCCAGCCTGGTTGGCGCATTGGGGTTGTCCACCAGGTCGCCGCCGTTCTGCCAGATGAACGGCGCCGCACGGAAGATCGAAGCCTCGGTGCCCAGGCCATACTGATCGATCATGCCATCGCCATCCAGATCTTGAGTGAGTGCCTTGGCAGCGCGCAAAAAATCGTCCCAGTTCCAGTCCGCTGTGGGGTATGCCAGCCCGGCCTGGTCGAACAGGGTCTTGTTGTAATACACCACCAGGCTCGACAGGTTCTGTGGGATGCACATCAGGGTGTTCTGCCAGTAAAACGGTCGCAGCGCCTTGGGATAAAAGTCACTGCGTTTGATGAGCTTGCTCTTGGCCAGGTACGGCCCCAACGGCTGCAACGCGCCTTTGGCTGCAAACGGGGCATAGCGCCGGTAGTTGATCAGCAGCACGTCCGCCGGCGTCCCGGCCGCGAAATCAGCCACCATGCGCTTACGGTAATCACTCTGGCTGGGGATGTGGATGAGATTCACATCGACCTGGGGGAAACGTTGTTCGAACGCCTGCACCAGTTCCTCGTAGGCCGCTTTCTCAGCCGGGTCGCCAAAAATCATGAACGAAATCGGCCCGCCGGGCGGCTCGGCGGTTGCTTCGTCCTCTGCTGTGTGCGTCACGTCGAGTACAGCGGGTGCCGTGACTTCCGCGGGGACCGAACTATCAGACGGCGGCGTGACGCCTGGCGCCTGCGCACAACCCGCCAGCATCAGACCCAACACACCTACGACACTCATGACATTCACGACGCTTAAAGTTGAAATGACTTTGCGCAACATTTATTCTCCTCCGATGATCGACTATGACGTACGACGGGTATCGAGCACACCACCTCGGCACGTGCTGGCGAATGCACAGGTGTGTAACCACACACCCACTTATCGCACAGGAAAGCCCGCCAGACGGCCTTCCGGCCAGAACAGGCGCTGAACGGACAGAAACAGCAGCACCACTGGGGCAGCCATCACCACCGCTGCCGCCATCAGCAACGGCCAGTTGGTCTTATCCATTTGCTGCAACATCTGCAAACCCACCGGGAGCGTATAGTGGCTTTCGGATTTGAGGTACAGCAGCGGATTGATGAAGTCATTCCAGTAGAGCGAAAACGTGAGCACGCTTACCGCCGCAATGGTGGGCAGCGCCAGCGGCATAGCGAGACGGCGCCACAGCGCCAGCGCCCCCGCACCGTCGAGCCGGGCGGATTCAAACAACTCTTCCGGGATGCGCTGAAAGGTCCAGTAAAACAACAGCACGAAGAACGGGCTGGAACCCATCAGCGCTGGCAAGATCAGCGCCCAGAGCGTATCGATCAACATGAGTTGTCTGACCAGCAGGAAGCGGGTCAGCCACAGCGCCGTGCTGGGCACCATCAACAGCAGCACTGCCGATATGACCAGGCGCCGGCGCAAACGCCGCGGCAGTTGCGACACGGCGAACCCCGCCCACGAAGCCGTGACGATGGTGAGCGGGATCGCCAGCCCCACGACGATCAACGAGTTGAGCATGAATGTCCCCATCGGGACGAGGACAAAGATGCGCGCATAGTTGGACCCGGTAGCCGGGTTGGGCATCCACTCGATGGCGCGCGGCGGCGCCAGTCCGGGCACACGCAGTGATGCGGCCAGCACCCACAACAACGGCACGACAAATACCGCCGCCACGGCCACCCGCACGACATGATGAACGAGCGCGCCGAACAGGCGGCGCCGGCCCGCCGGCCATTTAGCGGTCATCGCCGTACCCCCAGCGCCGCACGGTGAGATACACCAGCAACAGGAGCAGCCCCACGCACACAAACAGGAGCAACATCAGCACGGCGCCCTGGCCAAAACGAAAGCGGTCGAAGGCTTCCTCGTACACCAATAATGGCACGACCAGCGTGGCGTAATAGGGGCCGCCGCCGGTCATCAGGTAGGCCGGCGTGAACGTGCTCTGCGCACTGAGGATGATGTCGCGCAGCGTGAGCAACAGCAGCCAGGGGGCCAGCAATGGCAGCGTGATGAAGCGAAAGCACTGCCAGCGGCTCGCACCGTCCAAAGCCGCAGATTGGTGATAGTCCTGCGGGATATCCTGCAATCCGGCCAACAGCACCACAAACCCTTCGCCAATCTGAAACGCCGACATGATCACGATGGCTGGCAAGGCCGTGTTCGATTGGGCCAGCCACGCCGGCGCCGGCAAACCCACGGCGCCGAGCAACAGGTTGAGCGGCCCGTAAATGGGGTTAAAGATCCACAACCACGCCAGCGCGTAGGCCACATCGGGGATGACCGTCGGCAGATAGACGGCAGCGCGATACAGCCCCGTCCCCCGGTGGCGCTGGCGCAGCAGCAACGCCAGGGCGAGCGCGCCCAGCAGGCGCAGTGGCACTGCCAGCAGGATGAAGGTGAGTGAGTTGCGCACGGCCGTCCCGAACAACGGGTCGGCGAACACTTCGCTGAAATTCTGCAACCCCCGCCAGACCGGCGCCGCGAGCCCATCGTACAGGGTGAAAGCAAGCCCGAAAGACAGGAATGCAGGCAGCGCAACGAGTGCAAGCGTCCCCAGCAGGTAGGGGCTGAGCATCGCCAACAAGGGCAGCGTGTGGCGCGCGGCGCGATCTCGTTGCTGTGGGTGTTGGTCCAGTCGCCGGTGGCGCCATGGCCGGCGCCGGTTCAGACGCTCGCTGATATGCCAAAGTCATGCCCCCTCATTGACACACGTGCCCCGCAGGCGCACTTTGGGCGCTTTTGCTTCAACAGGCCGGCCAATTATAGTGAGACGTGTGGCCGCTCCAAAGCAGGCCAACGCGACGCCCATGGCTGCGCCTGTTCGAGCTGGGCCGCCACGCGGATGAGCACGTCTTCGCGCCCGTAGGCGGCGACGAGTTGCACGCCGACCGGCAACCCGTCCTCGCTCCAGTACAGCGGCAGTGATATGGCCGGTTGCCCCGTGACACTCCATGGCATGGTGAACAGGCCGAAGACTGCCCGCAGATCCACCTCGGCGCCAATCTTCGGCGGTAGTTGCTTCATCGTGGGTGTCACCAACAGGTCAAACCCTTCCGCCCACCACTCCTGGCAGCGCATGACGCCGGCCATCAGCCGCTGCACCGCCCAGTGTACCTGTGCCGCCGTATAACGGCGCCCCTCCTCCGCCCTGGCCCAGGTGGCCGGTTCGACGTCGTCCGGGCCGATAGGCCGGCCGGTGCGCTCGCTCCACGCATCCAGCCTGGCGGCGACGGCGCTGGCCCCGATCACGCCAAGCGGGCCACCCAACCCGGTCGGGCCGCTCAAGGCCGACGGAAACGACTCTTCCACGGCATGGCCGAGCGATTCCAGCAGCCGGCCGGTCGCGCGCACCGCGGCCAGGCATTCCGGCGCGGTGGGTGACGGCAGGTTTGGGTCTTGCAGTTGCAGCCCAACCCGCAGGTGACCCGGATCGGCACCGACCTCGTCGTGATACGGCCGCGCGGGCGGCGGGGCGACGAACAGGTCGCCCGGCATGGGTCCGGCCACGGCATCCAGGATGGCGGCCGTGTCGCGCACCGAGCGCGTGAGCACGTGTTCGACCACGTTGCCGAGCAACCCAGGGGCACGGTTGGGACCAACAGAAGTGCGCCCGCGTGAGGGTTTCAGGCCGACCAAGCCACATGCACTGGCTGGGATACGGATGGACCCGTAACCATCATTGGCATGCGCAGCGGCCACCATCCCGGCGGCTGTTGCTGCCGC
>JAMDDR010000377.1:22113-23242 GCA_023488685.1 Chloroflexota bacterium
CTGAGGGAGACGGATAGCGTATCGCCGTAAAAGCGCTGGTCTTGCCCAGGATGATGAAACCGGCGGCGCGGAATTTTGCGGCCAGGTAAGTGTCAGCCTGCTCCCGCCAGCCCAGGTTCTCGAGGAACTGCATGCCCTCGTAATAGGGGTCACCGGCGGTGTGACACAGGAAGTCTTTGAGCAGAAACGGCACGCCGCGGAACGGGCCGCCGGGCAAACTGGGGGACAGCGCTTGTACGCGCGCCTGCTCGAACAGCGGCGTGATGACGGCGTTCAGGTGAGGGTTAAGCCGTTCGATGCGCGCGATGGCAGCATCGACCAGCTCGATGGGCCGGACGTCGCCGCGCCGGACCAGTTCCGCCTGCGCGGTCGCATCGAGCGTGTCAAACTCGCTGCGCACAGCATGAATAAGTCAGGCCAGGTGCTCCATACTGAGCAGGTGACGGACCTCTACACCATCATCGAGTTGATCCCAATAGACCGCATAACCGCCTGGCTCGATGTGCCATTTATCTCGCTGTTCTGGTGTTGCCTTTAACAACCAATGTAGCCATTCGACTTTATCTAACGGGATGCTGATCTGGCGGTCGTCGCTGAGGGAGACGGATAGCGTATCGCCGTAAAAGCGCACGCTCACTGCGCTCACCTCATTCATGACTCTCTCTGTTGAAGTAAGCATTCCAAGCCTCCATCAGATGCTCTTGATTCTGACGCGTCAGCCTCAAGATACGATTTAACTCAGCATGATTGTACCCATGATTGTGTTGTAGCATGACAGGCTGAAGCCAGATTTTTGCCTCATTCTCTTCACGCAGGACGTGAACGTGTGGCGGCTCAAATAAGTCTGATGAGTAGAAGCGAAACTTATAGCCGTCGATGAGAATGGTAGGCATATAGCCTTATCCTAACTCATGAACGTACTCCTGCAGCTTGCGCTGGTTGATCTTGACGTAATCATCCTTGATGATTTCGTCCATCTCCTCTTTGGTCAGGCGATAACTCAAGATCTCCAGGGCGTTCTCAGGCGATTGGCCGTAGGCCAGCTTGCGCTTGCCGTTCTTCAGCGCGAACAGGTACATGTAGTGCGGGTTACTGAAACTACTCATATCGTCAGGCTTTTGCCAGTGCG
>JAMDDR010000377.1:23252-26923 GCA_023488685.1 Chloroflexota bacterium
AGTTCGCGGTAGAACGCGTAGTCGATGCCTCTCACCTTCTCGTCGTCCGGGAAACGGTGATAGTTCTCCTTGGTCATCCGGCTCTTGCCTTCGGCGATCAACTGGTTGCCCAGCGCCGAGCCAGGGTAAGGGGCATAGAACGAGATGGACGGCATCACGCGGCGCATGTACTTCAACATGCGCATGGTCTTGAAAGCGTCGTCGTGCGTTTCGCCGGGGATGGCCAACATGATGTTGGACCAGAACACCGGCGCCGGCTTGCCCTGCTGCTCCATGTCATCCCCAATCTTATTGAGCAGGTCGATGGCGAAGTAGTTGTCCTCTTCGGTGCACTCCTTATTCAGCAGCCGCAACACGCGGTCGCTGCCCGACTCGAACCCGATGGACACGGTGGTCCAATTGGTCTCGCGGACGATCGCTTCGAACAGGTCCGGCCACTGCCGCACGGTATCCGCGCGAGCGGCGGCCCAATACGGCCACACCTTGCGCGCCTTGCGCGGGTACTTCTCGATCCACTCTTTCAACCAACTGGGATTCTGGAAGAACATCGAGTCGTGGATGACGACCGACCCGACCGGCCCATACTTCTCGTCCAGGAAATTCAGCTCGTCGATGACGCTATCCACCGAGCGGCGTCCCATATTGGGAATGTAGGAACTCTCGTTGCAGAACACGCACTGCCACGGGCACACCCGGCTCGTCAGCATGGTTGCAACGGCGGGTGGGCCCCAGCCGCACTCCGGCTCCAGCGGCCAGTTGAATTTGCGGCGTAGTTTCCAACTGGCGGGCTTCGGCCACAGCGTGCGATCGATCATCGGCCACTCATCCATCGACTTTGCGCCTACCCCCAGAACCACGCGCGGGAACGAGCGCGGGTCTTCGACCAGATCGACGATGGTATTTTCGCCCGGTCCCTGGCAGATGTGATCAAACTCCTCGACAGCCAGCATCTCGTCCAACGCCACAGTGGCGTGCATGCCGCCGGCGATGATGATGCCGTGCGGATTCACCTGCTTGAAAAGCTGGGCAGAGCGGTAAGCGACCGGGAACGTGTAACTGCGCACGTTCATGATCAACATGTCGTAGCCCTGCAGCTTGCGGCGCACCTCATCCCACGACGTGCATTGGCGCGTGGAGAACATATCGGTCATCACACCGTTTTGGTGCAGGATCGTGCGCAACAGGCCCAATCCGTGGTCCTGCCACTGCTCGTGCGGACCGGCGGGATTGACCAGATCACCCAAGTCACCCAGGTCCAGCCACAGCCGTGTGGATTTTGATTGCTTGGGCGCGAAAAACTTCATCATGCCTTAACCAACTCCTGTGAATGTCTGCGTCATGTCTACATCATTCTGCGGAATTTTGCGTGGCGACAGCGACGGCGACAGTATCAATCTATTGATGGGTCATTCTACCAAGCTGGTCACCCTGCTACGCCACTGCTGGTTGGCGATTGGCATACGGTGCGGGGCTCTCTCAGCGGGTGTGGATGGCGAGCTGGGGCGGCGCCGGGTAAGGTGAACGGTCGTGCGTGACCGGGTTAAAAGAGACCTCACCGCTCTTTAGGACCGGCGAGGTCTCACAAACGACTTAGTGAGAGCAGCCCGAGCCGCAGCCGGCGCTTTCCTCTTCGTCAGTGCTGCCCGACCCTTTGGTGCGGAAGGAATGACCACAACCGCAGGTCGACACGGCGTTGGGGTTCTCGATCTTGAAGCCGCCACCCATCAAGCTGTCCACGAAATCGATCGATGCACCCGCCATATACATCATACTGGTGGGGTCGACGAACAGCCGCACGCCACCCTGATCGATGACGGTGTCAAAATCACGTGCCTGCGCCTCAAATGCCATGCCATACTGCATGCCAGAGCAACCGCCACCTGCTACAAACACACGCAGCCCATATTGCGGGATGTTGCGCTCTTGCAGAAGCTGCTGCAACTTGGTCTGAGCCGTTGGCGTCAGGGTAATCGTGCCAGTTTCCTCCGCAGTCATCTCGATCTGATCTACTGCTGTTGTCGTCATTTTTTACAAACTCCTCAAACTGTCCTTTCCCCTTGGAGAAAAGAAAACATGATGGGCGTCATCAAAAACATGCCGCAATGATTGTATGGAAATCGCCTGCCCTGTCAACACCGGTCCGATTTTGGATTTGCGATTTTGGATTTCCGATTATTGGGGAGCAGGTATCCGTTCCGCAGGCGTAAGGGCTGGGGTGTCTACCCGGATGACATAGGCGCAGCACGTTCCGCCGTCGCTCAAGCGCTCGTGCCGGTCAGGGTGCGCGCCCAGCAACTGCGATACCAGGTGCAGGTCCAGCGAACACAGTTCGCCATGTGCACGGCTGACCTCGTGGTATGGGCAGTTGTGCGTACGCAGTACGTATGAGCCATCATGTTCGTGCTGCCACTCGGCCACGTAGCCGCGCGAGTTCAGATAGTTCACTGCCGCCTGCAACCGATCCTCCACGGAGGCTTCGGGCCCAGGGATGGATGCTTCGGCAGCCATGCGCTCTGCCACCCCCCCCAGGATGCGCTCCATTTGATCCGGAGGCACGCTCTCACTAATCTCATTCAGCATAAGATTCGTGAACGATTGATAATTCTTGGGAAAGAATGCAAGCGCAGCGGAGGTTAACTGAAAGGTGTACTGCGGCCGGCCAGGCGCATCGCGGCGGCGCACCTCTGGCACCTCCACCAACCCTTCCGTCTTCAGGATGTCCAGGTGGTGTCGCACGGTGACCGGCGTCAACTCCAACTTTTCGGCTAACTCTTCGACTGTCAATACGCGTGCATCTCGCAATAGCTCCAAGATGCGCTGTCTGGTTGCTTGCATATGCTTAATTCTAAATCCTCGTTGTAATTTGTCAAACGGAGATCTTTTTATTTCTCAGCCAAACTTCATTTGTGAAATGTATCATTATCAACTAATGAGCGATGTATAATCGCCCTGCGGTATGGCTGGTTCTGCGAACACGAGCTCGGCGTACGACCCGCTTTACTGGGATGATGCATACCCCATCGCCCTGGTGCTGAAGGCGGCACACCCAGACACCGACCCAACTGCAATCGATCACCACATCCTGCACGAGTGGGTCATCAGACTGGAGGGGTTTGTTGACGATCCCCAGGTAGTGCGCGCCGAGTGGCTCGAACAGATCCAGGCCGAATGGGTTGAGCTAGGTTGAATAAGGTTGAATTATATTCGCCTACCATATATATGACGCATGGTGACTGTTATGGGAGAGGTGTACTATGGCTGAAACTGTGTCGAGTGTGCCGGACGAAATCAAGAATGACCCACGAGTCCCGGCAGAGTTGAATAATAACGTTTTCATCACCACGCTGGATAAGATTTATAACTGGGGACGCAAGCGCAGCATGTGGCCGATGCTCTTCGGCCTGGCATGTTGCGCGATTGAGATGATCTGCACAGCCGCTGCGCGCTTCGACATGGCGCGCTTCGGCTGGGAGCTGATGCGCCCAAGCCCGCGCCAGGCGGACTTGATGATCGTCTCCGGCACCGTGACCAAAAAGATGGTGCCGCAGATCGTGCGGCTGTTCAACCAGATGCCACAACCGCGCTACGTCATCTCGATGGGCGCGTGCGCCACAGGCGGCGGCCCCTTCAAGGAAGGGTACAACGTCGTCTCCGGCATTGACAAGTTCATT
>JAMDDR010000179.1:0-1533 GCA_023488685.1 Chloroflexota bacterium
GCTGACGAGCACGTCGGGGGCGTACTGGCGTGGAGACGAGCACAAGGCGATGTTGCAGCGCATCTACGGGGTGGCGTTCAAGACCAGGCAGGAGTTGGACGACTATCTGCGCCTGGTTGAGGAGGCCAAGAAGCGCGACCACCGCAAGCTGGGCAAGGAACTGGATATCTTCGTCTTTGACGATGAAGTCGGTCCGGGCCTGCCGCTGTGGCTGCCCAACGGCGCTGTCTTGATCGAGGAACTGGAACGGCTGGCGAAGGAATCGGAGGCGAAGGCCGGCTACACGCGCGTGCGCACGCCGCACCTGACCAAGGAAGATCTGTTCCTGCGCAGCGGGCATCTGCCGTACTACGCCGAGAGCATGTATCCGCCGATGGAGCTGGATGACGGCGTCAAGTACTACGTCAAGCCGATGAACTGCCCGATGCATCACAAGATCTTTGGCAGCAAACCGCGTTCGTACCGCGACCTGCCGTTGCGATTGGCCGAGTACGGCACCTGCTACCGCTACGAGAAAAGCGGTGAATTGTTCGGCCTCATGCGCGTGCGTTCGATGCAAATGAACGATGCGCACATCTACTGCGCCGAGGAGCAGTTCGAGCAGGAGTTCATGGGCGTCATCGCGTTGTACCTGATGTACTTCGAGCTATTCGGCATCGACAGGTACGTGATGCAGCTGAGCACGCACAGCAAGCAGGGTCTCGGAAAGAAGTACGTCGACAACGAGCCGCTGTGGGAAAAGACGGAGGAGATGGTGCGCGCAGCCATGCGCAAGAACAACGTCCCTTACGTTGAGCAAGCCGACGAGGCCGCCTTCTACGGGCCGAAGATTGACGTGCAGATCTGGAGCGCCATCGGGCGCGAGTTCACGCTGGCCACGAACCAGGTGGACTTTGCGCAGCCGGGTCGCTTCAACCTGACGTTCGTGAACCGCGAAGGCAAGGAGGAGACGCCGCTGTGCATCCACCGCGCGCCGCTCAGCACGCACGAGCGCATGATCGGTTTCCTGATCGAGCACTATGCCGGCGCGTTCCCGGTGTGGTTGTCGCCGCTGCAGGTGATGGTCATCCCGATCGCGGATCGGCACGTCGAATACGCCCGGCAGGTTGCTAGCCGGCTGGGGGACGAGGGCATGCGGGCGGAGGTGGACGACAGCACGGAGCGCATGCAGAACAAGATTCGCAAGGCGCAAGGACAGAAGGTGCCGTACATGCTGGTGGTTGGTGACAAAGAGCGTGACGCCGGCGCGGTGGCGGTGCGGTTGCGCACGGGCGAGGATCTGAAGGCGATGCCCCTGGAGCAGTTCATGGCACGGGCGGTGCCGATCGTGAAGTCGCGCGCAGCAAGCCTGTAACGGAATCAGACTCACGGGATCAGACTCCCGGAGTCTGATCCCGTCTGCGCCCATGGGTTCTAGTGTTTCGACTCGCTGCGGTGATTCTGATCCACGTACAGCCATTCTGCCGTTGCTGCACCCAGCACGACTGGCGAGCCGCTGACTTCAAGGGTCAAGGTCTGGTTGAACGGCATCAC
>JAMDDR010000179.1:1543-6145 GCA_023488685.1 Chloroflexota bacterium
ACTGAAGGCGATGCCCCTGGAGCAGTTCATGGCACGGGCGGTGCCGATCGTGAAGTCGCGCGCAGCAAGTCTGTAACGGAATCAGACTCCCGGGCTCAGACTCCCGGAGTCTCCGAGACTCCGGGAGTCTGAGCCCGTCTGAGCCCGTCTGCGCCCGTGGGTTCTAGTGTTTCGACTCGCTGCGGTGATTCTGATCCACGTACAGCCATTCTGCCGTTGCTGCACCCAGCACGACTGGCGAGCCGCTGACTTCAAGGGTCAAGGTCTGGTTGAACGGCATCACCTCGCGCACCGTGATCTTGGCGCCTGGCATCAACCCGTTCGTCTCAAGAAATGCCATCAGATCATGGTTGTTCTCGGCGATCTCGTGAATGCGTCTCAGCGTTCCACTCTCGCCAGCCTTCATCTCGATCAGTTTTACCCAGTGGGCAACCATCTGTTCCTCGCCGGGGAGCGGATTGCCATGCGGGCACGTGAGAGGGTTTTTCAACTTGCCTTGCATGCGCTCAAGGGTGTCATCGGTGATAGTGTGCTCGATGGCATGCGCTTCCTCGTGAATGCGCGACCATGGCACCCCCAGGACATGCCGCAGCAACGACTCAACCAGGTAGTGGCGGCGCATGACCGAGCGCGCAATTTGGTCGCCGTCCGGAGTGAGATGGATACCCTTCTTCTCATCCAGGCTTACCCATCCATCGCGCACCATACGCTTGACGGTCGCCGTCGCAGTTGGCAGAGAAACGCCCACCTGTTCCGCCAGCCGCGTCGCGATTGCAGGTTGTCCATCACGCTCAAATACGTACAATAGTGCCAGGTAGTCCTCAACCGTTGCAGTTGGCGACGTACTAATTGGTGCCGAGGTATGCATCATACGCTCCTTCAACTATCTACTAACTCTTTCTTCTCGACAGCACGCGCCTTCGCTCCGGCTGCCGCATAAACGGCATGCTATCGTGAGCATGCCACTGGAAAACGACCCAGTCCGCTTTGCGTTCATTGGAATTGGTGATCACCCATAAGTGAGAGCGGAAAGCACGCTGTGACGTTTCTGTCTTGACAAGATCAATTATAAAGTATAGCATTCTCACGTTGATAAGTACATACTAAGTTGTGCAAGACGTATCCCCTCACTTTGGGTAAATCCACATAATCTATTAAGCCCGGATGTGTTGTGAGGTGTCTTGATCGTCTGTCGCAGGAGGTGGTATGTTGCGCGCCTTGCGCGCTTGATTTGTAATGTTTTCGAAGGCCCTGCGTGTGTTTGTTGTGTTTGTAATGTCATTTTGGAGGTTGTTGTATGGGTAGCTCACCATTGAGTTTTCAGAAAGGTGTTGTTGTTGCGTGTGTGGCTGTATTGCTGGTGGGGTGTGGCGGTTCCGCAGCGCCACAACCGGCGCCGTCCCCTTCGGCGGAACCAACTCAAACGTCTGAACCGGCTAAGACGTCCGCCGCGGATCTTAGCGCCATCAAGTCATATCTCCTCGATAAGGGCGGCCAGCTCAAAGCGAGCACCGCGAAGCTGGCCGGGATCAGTAACCAGTATTACGACCTGGCAAAAGCAGCCGGCTTCGACTACCCGGCGTTGTGGTCTCAACAGGCTGACGCGGTAACGAAGGTGATTCAGGACGCGCGTGCCGAGTGGATGGTGGCCAGCCCGCTGTATGAGCAAATCGAAGGGATTGTGGCGGGTGTGCCGTCGCTTGCCAACTTCGACGTGATCCTGGATTCGGGTGCATCTGCAGCGGAGGGCGGTGAAAATGTCGTTTCGTTTGATCTGACGTTGCCGGATGGCCGCACACTGCCCAAGCCAGGCAACCTGTTCGGCGTCACCGAAAGCACGCTGTGGGGAACTTTTGACGAGTTCATTGCCAAGGGCGTGGAGCCCGATTTTGACGGCAATGGCAAGCTCGATTTCGCCGAACGCCTGCCCGATGCAAACGTATTGAAATCCGGGACGGAGGCGCTCGGCCAGGTAGTGGCGGCGCATGTCCTATTCTGCCCAACTGCTTGACGCCTCGGGACAGTGGTCCCCCACCGAAGCCGATGCCTTTACCGCGCTGGTCGTGATGGTGCCGACGATGAGCGAATATTTCGAGGCGTGGAAAGGGTCGCGCTTCATCGCCGGTGATGCAAGCACTCAACGCGATTTCGTCGCCATTTCGCGCCTGGCCGATATCCAGGACATCCTCGGCAGCTTGCAGGTGGTGCACCAGGGCGTCAGCCCCTTGATCCAATCGGTGGATAAATCACAGGATGAGGCCATTGCCGGCGGGCTTGCGGACTTGAAAGCGTTTGTTGCCAAAGTGCAGGGTGAAGAGAAGGGCGGCAAGCGTTTCACCCCCGAAGAGGCCGATACGTTGGGCGCCGAAGCGCAGAGCCGCGCCACGGCCATCACCGGCCAGGTTTCACAACTGGCAGCCAGGCTCAGCATTACGATCGAGCAGTAAAAGATTCACATGCGACATCTGGTTGCCGTCAACGTCCTTAGGTGCGCGCGCTTGCTTACTGTGGCTGTCATTGCGTTAGCTGCTCCGGCCCTGCGCATGGTGCAGGCACAGGCAAGTGGGTCTGCGCCACCACTGTCGCGTTTCGCAGAACAGATGCGTGCTGAACTGGTGCAGGCGCAGATCGCCGTCGCCCGTGACCCCAGCGCAGCCGTGCAGAATGTCCAGGCAGCCCAGCACAACGCCGATTTGCTCGCTTTGCCGGATACTGAGCTGACCCACCCTTACCTGGCGCGGATGAAAGAGGGTCTACGACAAGCCAGGGCGGCTGTCGTGGCCGATGATCCCGTGGGGATCGCCGAGGCGCGCGCAGAAGCGTGGACGGCATTGATGGGCGCCGGCTATGTGATGCTGGAGGCAAGCATCCACGTCACCGATGTGGCGGATGCCCAGCGCTGGTTGACGCTGCGTGAATTCCGCACCGCCACGCGCTTCTCGCGGCCGGGCGCGGATGCCACGCTGGCCGTGGCCGCCCTGGGCACCGGCGCACGCAGCGCCGCCGATACGGTCCAGGCCGTGCGAGCTGACTTGCTCGACACTTACCAGGCTCGCCTGGGCGAAGTGCTGCGTGACATCACCGTCGCCGAGAGCAAGCTGTTCCCCGCCCGTCGCGTGGAAACGGCCACCCTGGCCCAGGGTTACTTTGAAATCCTGCTGCCTTCCTTCCGGGAACAGCGCGGTGATGTTGCTGCCCGTGCGGCTCGACAGCTCTTCGCCGGCCTGCGCCAGGACGCGCGGGCGGGCAGTTCGCTCGATGGAACCATCGGCGAGATCCAGGCGCTGCTAACCGGCTTTCGCGCGGCGCCCTTAAGCCCCAATGAACAGACCCGCCGCGCCGGGCAGATGTTTCGCTTCCTGGCGCTGGTGCCGGTCGAATACGAGCGTGGTGTGCGGAATGGCGAGGTGGTGAAGGACATCGAAATCGTCGAAGCCATTACGTTCCGTAACGCTGCGTCCGCTGCGTTTGCCGATCTGCAGTCCATCCTCGATGCGCGCGACAAGGCCGGTGCCAGCCTGGCGTCCGAGCAGTTCAGCCAACTTGATCGCATGTTGGCTGACGCCAGCGAACGGCGGCACGTGGCCGACCCGGCCGAGATCCAACGCCTGGTGGACCAGTTGTCCCAACGGCTGACCGCAAGTGCGCCGGCCGAATGGCTAAGACGCAATTCAGCCGCCGACTTTGACGTGATCTACAGTACGCTGGATGCGCTGGAGAACGCGGTGCGCGCGGGGCAATATGATCTGGCGGAGTCGGCACGCGTCGACGCCTATGCGCTGCTGGAAAGCGGGCCGGAAGCCCGCTTGTCCGCCTTTGCACCGCAGTACGTGCTGCCCATTGAGAATCTGTTCTGGCAGGGCCAGGATGACCGCAAGGGTCTGGCGTTACTGCTCCAGGAGCGTGCCGCGGCCGGCGAGGTCAAAGCGACGCGGACAGAACTGGATGCGTTGCTGAAGGAAGCACAGTCCGCACTTGCCAATACCAGCACGCCCGAAGCGGCTGCCGCCAACGCCGGCATCATCGTGCTGCGCGAAGGCATGGAGGCGGTGCTGATCCTCGCCTCGCTGATGGGCAGTATGAAGGCGGCTTCACAACGCAAATTCCGCCGGCCCATGTGGATCGGAACGGGGGCGGCGGCTGTGGCAACCGTTGTGACGTGGTTGGCTGCGCAGGGCGCACTCACCCTCCTGGCCCGTTATGGCGAGATGCTGGAGGCAATCGTCTCCATCATCGCCGTGGCGGTGTTGCTCCTGGTGATGAACTGGTTCTTCCACGATGTGTATTGGACGGGTTGGATGGCCAACTTCCACGCCCAGAAACGCCGTATTCTCACCGGTGAAGCCGGGCAAATGCTGGGATTGGTCGTGCTTGGTTTTACCAGTGTGTACCGGGAAGGGTTCGAGACCGTGCTGTTTCTGCAGGCGCTGGTGCTGGAGTCGGGGGTGAACGTGGTATTGCTGGGCACGCTGGCGGGATTGGCGTTCACCCTGTTGCTGGGTTGGGTGACGTTTACGTTGCAAGCCCGTCTGCCCTATAAGAAGATGCTGATTGTCACCGGTGTGTTGATCGGTGTGGTGTTGGTGACGATGGCGGGCCAGC
>JAMDDR010000520.1 GCA_023488685.1 Chloroflexota bacterium
AGTTGAGAAAGCGCGCAACCAGCGTAAACAACAGGGATAGCACGATGCTGGCAAGAATCATGGTTGTGATGGGCAAGTAGAAGCGAACGTTCCCGCGCTCGATCACGATGTCACCGGGCAGCCTGCCCAGGAACGGCAGAAAACGCGCACCGAACTGCCAGAGCAACCCTAATACGATCAGGGCAATACCACTTATAATCAGCAACCTGGCGATTGGATTCCACTGCATGTACACTTCCCTGTGGATATTATCCACGCCGAGCTTAAGCGGAACATTGGCGCATCATCGCCTAGGAGGAAGTATCAATGAAGGTTAAGCGATTGGTCGAGAGCATCATCACAGCAGCTTTGAGTCTGGCACTCACGCAATCCGCTATGAGTGCTACGCCGCCAACCGTGACCGGCCCGTCTGGCGTGTCCCAGGCCGGCAGCGACGCTGGTTCGAGCGCCTCTTTGTACCAGATTAGCGGCAGGGTGACGAACAACCGTGGCGAGCCAGTCTTCAACACCTCGGTAAGCGCACAGCCAGGCGGGGCAAGCCCGGTGAAGACGGACGGACAAGGTAACTACGCACTGGACGTAACCGATTCGGGTGTATACACGCTGACTGCTAGTCGTTACGGCTACGGCGTGTTACCTCCGCTGCTGAACGTGACCGTTACAGGCTTATTGACAGGACTGGATGTTGTGCTACCGCCGGCAGAAGATGCCATAGTAGATGGCGGCTTCGAGATGGGTGGCATACTTGATTGGTCCCAAGCGTCGGGCATTACCGCTACTGTGGACGCTCGCGCCGCTCACAGTGGACACTATGGCTTGCAGCTCGATGCCACTATTCCTATGACCACGTTGCTGAGGGCGCCCTTGCAGACGTACGCCTGTGTATCTCAGACGTTTTGGATTTCATCCAGCCTCACACGCCCGACACTCTCGTGGGTGTACCGCACCGTGCAAGCTGATCCCGGAGATATCTCCATGGTAAGCGTTACTGGCGTGACGGCCACAATCAATCACAGCATTACCCTTATGCCTGATGGGTGGAATCATACCTGGCTTGACCTGGGTATTCTCAAAGGGCAGAATGTCCAGTTGTGCTTTGTCGTCGAGGGAGCGGCTGGCGCGAAGCAAGTGTATGTCGATGAAATGAGCATCGGCGACAGCGCGGTGGGTGCGCGCGGTGTGTATCTGCCGATGACTCGCCGATAACATCAAGCTCACTCCCACCCTCAGACGACTGTTCTAGGGCCTGACCGGTGATATGGTTGTGCCATGGCACAATCTGATCTCTATTCACGTATTCTCGGCTGCATGGTGGGCAGCGCGATCGGCGATGCGTTCGGCGCCGTGGTGGAGTTCTTCTCCGCCGAGCGTCTGCGGCGAACCATCGGCAAGGAGTGGCTGGGCGACTTTTTGCCGTATGCACCCGACTTCCCGACTGACCCGTATGGGGTGTGGCAGGTGGGGCCGCCGCGCGGCACCGGCACCGACGACACACGGAACAACCAGATCTTCGTCGAGTGCGTCATCCGCAACCGCGGCTTCGTAAACTCGCAACTGCTGGCCATCGAGTACATTGAGCGCTATCGTGACCACCTGGAGCTGCCGCCGCAGTACCATGCGCTGGCCGAGCGGCACTATCGCTGGGCCTATGACTGGTCGTGCGCTTACCTGGGGATGAAGGAAATGCCGCCCGGTGAGCCGACGCTGGCGATCCTGCAAGCCGGCAACACCTTCCCGATGCTGGTCGGGCTGATCTCATTGGCCTTCGCGGGACTGCTCTATCGCGGCGAGCCGGAACGGGCGTATCTCAAGACGATGGAACTGGCGTACAACGACATCGGTTATGCCAAGGATGCGACGGCGATGCTGGCTGCCATGGTCAGCGCAGCCCTGGGCGGCGCCGGCGCGCGAGAGATGATCCAGGTGGGACTGGATACCGACCCGTTTCACTATGGCGAGAACCGGATCATGTCACAGTGGATCAGGCGCCTGTTGCCGATCGCAGACCGATCGACTGGCGACGAGGGCCTGGCAAACGCCTTGTCGCGTGAGCTGAACGCCCGGCACGTCTTTGACCCAGTCGAGATCCTTGGCTTTCCCGTCGCGGCGGTCTATTACACTCAGGGCGACCCCATCCGCAGTATTGCCATTTCCGCCAACGACCGTGAGTTTGACGCGCAGGGAAACCTGGTGCGCTTACGCGATATCGATTGCACCGCTGGGGTAGCCGGGGCGCTGGTAGGCGTGTTACACGGGATCGAAGCCTTCCCGGAGGATTGGGTGCGTGACACGCTGGATGCCAACAAGGCTGTCTACGGCATCGATATCGAGCATAACGCGCGCCGCTTCTACGAGTTGCTCCACACCTGATTATCTGTGTTATAACTAAAGATGTCTCTCACTGTCGCTCATCTGACCCTGACGTCAATTAGCAGGCAGGAGGTAACCTTGGAGGGATGAATAGCCGACCGAAACTTGCCGGTATGCGCCGGGTTCGGTCGGCTTTGTGTTTTTCTACGGCCTGGCCAGGCCGGGAAGGAGGACACGATGGAAAGTTGTCTGGAAAGGCTCAAGCAGTATCTGAGTGATTATGGCGTCCAATACGAGGCGCGGCATCACCGTGAGGTGTACACCATCCAGGAGGTTGCAGCGGAAATTGGTGAGAAGGGGCGTTACGTGGCCAAGGTGTTCATCGCACACGCCGACGGCAAGCCGATCATGCTGGTACTTGCCGCGCCGGATCACGTGGATTACAGGCGGGTGAAGGAGTATCTGGGTGCCGAGCACGTCGAACGTACCCACGAGGATCAGTTCAAGCAGATGTTCCCGGACTGCGACACTGGGGCCATGCCGCCGTTTGGCGGCCTGTACAAAATCCCCGTGTATATCGATCGCGCGCTGGCCGATATGCCCTACATCGTCTTCCAGGCCGGCTCGCACCGCGACACGATCAGAATTGCGATGAGCGATTACCTGCGTCTCGTGCAGCCAAAGATCACCCGCTTTGCCATTGCAGCGGAGCCGCAGGCATCGCCTGTATAACGCCCACTCACCGGACGAGTAGCGGGCCCACATTCCCCTGCCTCATGGCATCGCCGCACCTCTCTCCGGTGCCGGCGCACCCGCCGCGGATCGTACCGGGCCGGCCCTCTGACGAGGACCCGGCAACTACCGTTGCCGCCGCAACAGCATTGGCGTTTCAACACGCCGGCCGCTACGTATTGGGGTGGCTTGCCCGGCCACAGGGACGCGTCTTGATGTACGCCTATGACGTAGCGGCCGGCTCGCGCAGCATGCCGTCCCGATCACGCCCGTGCAATCTCGCGGGTATGGATGTGACGTAGTCCCAACCCTTGCCGTTGCCGGTGCGTCGTGCCGGACACGCCGGCGGCTCTGCGGCCGCTACGTCTATGCATGACGCGAGATGTTCACCGGTGGGATGTGCCGGGCACAGTGGGCGGACACATCGGTCCGCGCTACGTATTGGGACGGGGTCGCACGAAACCTTAAAAGATGACACGCAGATGGTACACTCGCGTATCGTCCCACCCGGTTTCTGCCGGCGCAGCCCGGTATTGAAGGGAGGACGGCGAGTGCACTCTGGCATCTCCACCCTTCCAGCACGATTGCCTGAGGCAGCTCGCAGATACTGCTTATACAGGCGCGTTGGAGGGTTGTGGATGTCTGAATTAGTTCTGGGGCTGGCTTTGATTGCGACGGTTCTCACGCTGGCAGCGCTGGCATCGGGCGTGGTGGAGCGTGCGCCGTTGTCCTTTCCCATCATCTTCCTCGGGCTTGGCTTCCTGCTCGGCCCGTCCGGGCTGGGCCTCATCACACTCGGCCTACACAGCCCGCTGCTCGAAGTCATCGCCATCGTCAGCCTGGCCCTGGTGCTTTTCCTGGATGCCGTCAAGATGCAGCTCGACGAGATCCGCCAAAACTGGCTGATCCCTTTCCTTTCGCTCGGCCCCGGCACGCTGCTCACGATCGCCGGTGTGGCCGTGACTGCCTACTTCATCGCCGGCACCACACCCGTGCATTCACTGTTGCTCGGCGCCATCCTGGCATCCACCGACCCGGTCGTGCTGCGCGACGTCCTGCGCGACCCACGCATCCCGCGCTCGGTGCGCCAGGCACTGGGCGTCGAGGCCGGCATGAACGATATCGTGGTGCTGCCCATCGTGCTCATCCTCATCGCCGTGCTGACCGCGCGCGTGGGCGGGGCGCTCGAATGGGCCGCCTTTCTGGCCAGGCTGCTGCTCCTCAGCCCGGTCGTCGGACTGGCCGTCGGCGGCATCGGCGCGTGGCTGATGGGCAAGGCAGACAAACGCTTCGGCATTCGTGAGGTGTACCAGGCGCTATACGGCATCGGCCTCGTGCTCGCCGCTTACGCGGCCGGCCAACTCGTCCATGGCGACGGTTTCCTGGCGGCATTCTTCGCAGGGCTGGCCGTAACGTTGTTCAATGTTTCGATCTGCGAGTGCTTCCTCGAGTACGGCGAAGTCACCTCGGAGATGGCCATGCTGTTCGCGTTCATGTTGTTCGGCGCCGTGCTCTCCACCCTGGTTGGCAGCATCGCCATGGCGCCGGTGCTGGTGCTCGCATTCATCGCCATCTGTGTCGTGCGGCCTGCCGCGGTGTGGCTGGTGCTGCAGCGGGCGCGCATGAGCAACATCGCACGGGCCTTCATCGGCTGGTTCGGCCCGCGCGGGCTGAACTCGCTGTTGCTCGCGCTCCTGGTGGTGCAGGCCAACGCACCAGGCGCAGAGATGCTGTTCACGATCGCCGGCACCGTCGTGCTGGTCTCCGTGGTGCTGCATGGGGTGACGGCTACCCCTTTCTCGAACTGGTACGGCCGGCGCGTCACGGAGACCCCAGCTGTCCTGGCCGAAGAGCGCGAGGGCACGGCAGTCGGTTTGTTCAAGGATGACCCCTTATTTGGGTGTCTACCAACCGGGGTACATACCATCACGGCTGTTCTCATCCCTCAACGCGCCAATACAGACAACACACCAGCAATCAAGAGAGCCATCAAGACTGCCATAATAAACGCCACCACGAATAACGCCTTCCATGATCCCGGGCCGGCAGAAAAGGCTCGGCGGGTGGGCCGCTGCTCCTCCTCCGACGCCCAGGCACGCGCCGAGCGTCCCCCCTGCTCGAACAGGGTCATGTCCACAAAACGCACCGCCGACACCTCCGGCCATCCGCGCGCCACCAGCACCTGTACAACCTCGTCCCGGCTCTTGCCCCTTTGCATCTGCAGCACCACGAGCCGTAACGTTGTTCGCAGCGACAATTGGACCTGCGTCATGGCCTTACCGCCTCCTTTCCGTTGTTTTTATTGGTCGAGTGGGCTACGTGTATGGTAGACCAACGGGGAACAGCGCAGAAGTCGGATGGCTTCATACCTAAATGCACTGATCTCTCTGCACCTCCCATCCTACAAACAACTTTCTCAAGTGCCATCCGTCTACTGGGGAATTTGCCTGTCCCTCAGTTGGGGGATATAGCGGGCTCAGATCGGTTTTTCTCCATGGCTTCGACGAACACGTATCCGTCGAGTAGGCCCGCGGCATGAGCCCACATGCCGATCAGCCTTGGCCCACGCCGGCATCGGGATCGTGCGGACCTTGTTGCGCTTGCCCACCACGTCCACGATGGCCCATCGTCCCTCGCGCTGTTGGAGGTGGGCGAAGGTCAGCTTGGCCGCATCCTCGCGGCACAGCCTGTCATTATCGGGTCTAACTGACCTCACTGAGCCCTTCGTTTGATCGTCTGGCCAGGGGTTTGGGAGCTTTTGGCAGCCTGCGTCCGGGTTCCGTTGCTCAACGCGCCAGCGCCACCCAGGTGCCGGCGAGGTTCCGTTGATAGCTTGATGCGCTTCCTGCGGGCTCCGCTTTCACCGGCACCTCAGCGGAACCTGGGCGGAACCCGTCTTGGCGCGTCCTACCCTCGCTTTCGCGAATTAGCTCCCCTTCAACAGGGCGAGGTTGTCTCGGGGATCCACATCTGCTTCAACGTTTCAAACCGCTTTCGCGAATTAGCTCCCCTTCAACAGGTAAAGGTTGCGCATTGGTAGGGATCTATTTGATTATGTTTCAAACC
>JAMDDR010000205.1 GCA_023488685.1 Chloroflexota bacterium
GATGGATGCGGGACCCGTACAGAGTGCCGATGCGCGCGAACTGGTCGTCACCGGTCCCCCCGTACAGATGGCAGCATATGTGGCGGGAGCCGCGGACGCGGGGAAGGTGTGGGTGACACAGCCCGTGCGCGCCAGCACGGAACGCGTGTTCCTTTATCACACGCCGTCGGACGCAGAACCCATGACTTCCATGGGCGTTGCAGAGTTGGCCGGGGTGAAAGATCGGCCGCGTCCCGCACGCGGGTTGCCGTCCCGCAGGGCACGGCTGGTGGGCCGGGAGGACGCCCTCGCGGCCATGCTCGACACGGCGCAAAGTTTGCAGCGGGGCATCGGCGGACTGATCTGGATCGAGGGCGAGGCAGGCATTGGCAAAAGCCGGCTGATGCAGGAATTTGCTGCGGCGATCGAGTCGCAGGCACAAGTGTGGTTTGGGCAATGTTCGCCACAGCGATCGGGCCAGGCTTTTTCACTGGTCGCAAATGTCCTTGTGCGCATGTTGGACCTGCGCCCCACTGAAACGGTCGAACAGATGATGAAGCGCATCGACGCGGTCACAACCACCTGGCCGGTGGGCGCGCAGACCAGCCGCCCTTACATCGAACTGCTGGTAGGCGCAAGTTCCAAATTGCTTGACGATGAAAAGTTAGCCAATCTGGGACCCGATCAGTTGCGCCAACAGATGTTTGTCGCGTTGCGCAACCTGTTTAAAAATCTGGCAGCCATCCAGCCCGCCGTGTTGTTGCTGGATGATTTGCACTGGATCGACCCGATCTCGGCCGATCTGTTGTTCTTCCTCTCAAACATGGTGCCCACCATTCCGATCCTCTTCGTGTGTGCACAACGTTGGGAGGAGAACGAGAAGCCGGTCGAGCGCCTGGTGAAGACACAGCAATTGCATCCAGACCACACCCGTCGCATCTTCCTCGATCGACTGTCACTGGCCGAAAGCCAGGCTCTCCTGAGTGACCTGCTGCCCGAGGCCAGTTTGACGTCCGGGTTGCAGGCGTTGATTTTGGAGCGCAGCGAGGGCAACCCGTTCTACATCGAAGAAATCATCAGAATGCTGATCGAACTGGGCTATCTGCGCCTGGAAGATGAAGCGTGGGTCTACGACGAGAAGGTCGCCGTGGGGGACCTGCCACTGCCGCCATCACTGGGCGCGCTCATCCGGTCGCGCATCGATGCGCTGCCGGGCGAACTCAAACACGTGTTGCAATGTGCAGCAGTGATCGGCAGCCCGGTGGAGATGAGCCTGGCCGGAACTGTCGCAGCGGTGCCACGAGTCGAGGATATGCTGCTCCGCCTGGAGGCGCGTGGCATGTTGCGGCGCGCTGGCGACGGCAGTCAATGGCACTTCAGCCACACCTTGATGGAAACAGCCGTATATGACGGTATGCTGCGGGCGCGGCGTCAGGAATTACACCAGAAGGTCGCCCACGCGCTCGAAAGCCATTGGTCCGGCAATGAGGAATCGCACGCCAACGAACTTGCCTACCACTTCTCCCAGGCCAACCAGCCTGCCAGCGCATTGAAGTATCTTGTGCTCGCCGGCGAACACGCCTTCGCCCGCAACGCAAACGAAGAGGCATTGACCTACTTCACCGAAGCGGCTCAACTCATGGGAGGGCAATCCCATGCCGGTGAGGCCGGTGTCACCGACGATCTGCGCTGGCGTGTCATCAACGGTCTGGGCGACGCCTACCGCTTCGTCGGGGAATATACGGCGTCTACCACGACCCTGGGAAAGGGCCTGGCGCTGATGAAGCACATTGCCGTCAGCGATGATCGGCGTGCGGGTCTATATCGCAGACTCGGCGAGACATCACAAAAGCAGGGGCTGCTTGAGCAGGCGGTTGAGTATTTCACTGCCGCGCTGGATACGTTGGGCGAGCCAGCCACCCACGACGCACTTGCGGAGGCGGCGCGCGTCACAGGCAGCCTTGCGTTTACTTACCTCCTGCAGGGTCGATTTGACCGCGCGGAGGAGACCTGCAAGGCCAGCCTGGCTTACGCCCAGAAATGTGGCAACCTGGGTGAACTGGCCACAGCCGAGAGCGTTCTGGGCGGGGTGTGCTACCGCCAGGGCAAGTGGAAGGAGGCTTTCCACCACACCACCCAGGCTATGGCTTTGCGCGAGCAAATGGGTTACATGTGGGGGGTCGCCTCCAATAAGAGCAACCTGGGCATTCTGGCTGCCTCTGCCGGCGAGTGGAAGCAGGCTGAGTCCTTCTTCACGCAAAGCCTCAAATTGCGGCAGGAGCTTGGCGACGTGGAAGGCGTGGCCATCGTTCACAACAATCTGGCGTTGCTGTTGCGCGAACAGGGAAACCTCGACACAGCCGAGGAGCACTTCCGCAACAGCCTCGTCGTTGCCGAGCCGTTGAATATGGCCTTTCACGTCACCACGTCGAAGCTTGGCCTGGGCCAGGTGCAACTGCTCAGGGGCAACGCAGATGCCGCGCTGGCTCTCATCGACACATGTGTGACCGAGGCAAATACCATTGGCGCGGCGGACCTCCTGGGCGAGGTTCGACTGGTGCGCAGCGAAATTCTGCTCGCGCAATCCAGGGCGAGCGAGGCGCGCACAGAAGCGCAGTTGGCCATCACGCTGGCAAATGGGAACGGCAACCGCCGGGCAGAGGCTGCCGGCTGGCGCCTGGTGTCACAAATCGAGTTGAATGCAGGCAACACCGCCACGGCAGAGCAAGCCATAGCCAATGCCCGTCTCGTCATGGCCGAAGTGACCGATGAATTGGAGAAAGGGCGCGTCATGGCACAAAATGGCCACGTGTTGCTGCACGAGAGCCGCTATGCCGAAGCCCGCAAGGAGTTGCAAGCTGCCCGCGATCTATTCGCTCGCCTGGGCGCCACGTTGGACCTCGCGTCGGTTGAACTTGTGATTGCGCAACATGCTGCTGACAACAGTTGCCACCAACATCACACTTAAGATGGAGGCCGGATTTCAGAAGGCCTGCATCACGGCGCGCGCCGCGGCGACGTCTTGAGTGTGTAGCCAGCGGATCTGACGGTGGCGATGACATCGGCCTGCAGTGAGGCCGCCACCAACTTTCGTCGCAGATTGCTGATGTGAGAGCGAACCATCTCTTGTGCATCGCGCCGGCCAACGGCATAACCTCTAATGGATCGGATGATCTCCTGGGGTGAAATGACCCGCTGGGGATTGCGGCACAGATAGGCCAGGATCTGGATTTCCGAAGGGGTGGCGCTGATCTGCCGCCCATCCACTTCGATCACATGCCGACCCAAGTCGAGCGTGACAGGACCAACCTGGTACTGCTCACTCGGCGCCGTCATGAACTCCAAAGGCGCCGCCGCGTCCATTACCGTACGGCCCAGCACCATCCTGAGGCTGTTTTCAATGGTCATGAGCGCGTCGTGGCGCTGCAGTCGTTGGCGCAACTTCTCCTGCGCCCGTCCGATACTCTCCAGCAACGTGCCCTCTTTCACCGGCTTGGTGAGATAGTCGCAGGCACCTTCACGCAAGGCTTCGATGGCCGTTTCGAGGTGGGGTGAGGCTGTAACGAAGATCACTTCACAATTGGATTGGAGTCGCCGGGCCTCGCGCAGAATGTCCAGGCCCGTGAGACACTTGTCACAGAAGTGCAGGTCCGAGACCACGATATGAACTGTGTTGGTCTCAAGCTGTCGCAGAGCGTCGTCGGCATCAACCGCGGTGATCACCTGGTAGCCGGCACTCTGCAGCAGTTGACTATACGACTGGCGAATATGTAATTCGCCATCCGCCACTAGTGTCATTAGCTGTGTTCCCATTGAAGATCCTCGTATACCAATGACAACGAATAAGCCACAGATAAGCCACGAAGCTGTCAGATGTGCACAAAAAATGTAAGCGTCAATGCATTCGACTGTGATTGATATAGGCAGTATACAGCAAGGGCATGAGCGCCGCACATTTGACCGATTGCCACCAGATCTTATGTGACGTCGATCAGGCGCCATTGAAGAACTCCATGATGATCTGCGTGAACCTCACCCAGGCACCCGCTGCCTATTCGCCTAACACATCCTATAAATGCTGAAGCTCACCGGCGGCATGTGCATCCGGGCGTGCGAGCGCCGGATTTGCAGTTGCGCGTCATCACCTTTCACCAGTTCAACCGATTTCACATCGCTTTCCAATGCGAAGCGCGCCTCAGCCGGTTGGCCCGACGGGTTGACGGCGATGATGAAGCGCTCAGGACGGATGCCATGGCCGTAGCGTCCGCCGCGTTCATGCCGGGCGCTACGCTCGTATATGAACGGGTAGCGCGCCTTAGGCGCGTACAACGGCTTGAAATTGCCGTTGGCTGTCAACGCCGGCGATGACCGGCGCAACTGGACCATGTCGCGTACGAACGATAGCAGCGAGTCGGGGGCGTCGACCTGGCCAGCCACGGTGGGACGTTGTGGGTCCGGGTCGATGGGCAGATACAGGGCAGTCGCCGGTGCAGTTGAGAAGCCGGCATTGGACGAGTCATCCCACTGCATGGGCGTGCGCGCCTGAGTGCGCACGTAGCCACCCTCTTTGCTGGGCAGTCCCTTCACGTTGCGCATGCCGATTTCGTCACCGTAGTACAGTGCGGGCACACCCGGCATAGTCAGCAGGAAGGCGTAGATCACTTTCAGATCGTCGACGTCGCGGCACTCGTTGATGCGCGGAATATCGTGATTGCCGCTGGGCAGCGAAATAAGCCCGCTGCGCTGGGTTACGCTGTAATGGTCGAGATAGATGTCGAGAAAGCGATGAATGTCGCCCCGCCCGGCGCGGTCGAAGAAGCTACTACCGGGGCGGTCAAAGATGTCACGCCCCGGCTCGGCGCGGAACAGACTGGTATAGGCCGGCGTGCCGAAGTGGATCATGAAGTCGATATGAAAGCCGGCCGGAATGGCTTGCTTGGGGAAGGACCACTCAGAAAGCAGGATGGCTTCGGGATAGTCACGCGCCATCCACTCGCGGATGCGTCGCCAGTGCGCGCGCAGGTACTTGCCGGTGCTGTCCTCTTTAATCAAGCTTGACGCCATGTCCACGCGGAAACCGCTGGCGCCCATGTCCAGCCAGTAGCGCATCACCTTATCCATCTCGTCGCGCATAGCCAGCACATCAGGGTGATCCACAGGCAGTTTCCAGGGCTGGTCCGCCCTGGCATAGCCATAATTGAGTGCGGGTTGGAAGTAGAAGAAGTTGGGCAAGTAACGACCATCGCGCTCGGAGAAACCACCGACGAAGTTGTCACCGGCCGGGCCAAAAGTGCTTTCGCTCCAGATGTACCAGTTGCTATAGCGATTGCGGTCGAGTTGGGCCGACTGCTTGAACCAGGGGTGCTCGACCGAGGTGTGCCCGGCGACGAAATCGAGCAGGACGCGGATGCCGCGCTTGCGTGCCTCTGCGAACGGCCGTTCGGCATCCGCGTTGGTGCCGTAGCGTGGCGCAACCTTGCAATAGTCCGATACATCGTAGCCGGCATCGCCGAACGGCGACTCGTAGATTGGGTTGAGCCAGATGACGTTGAACCCGAGCGACTGGATATAGTCGAGCTTGGCGATGATGCCCGGCAAGTCACCGATGCCATCGCCGTTGGAATCGTAGAAGCTCTGCGGGTACAGGTTGTAGATGAGGGCTGTCTCAAGCCAGTTGGGTTGGGCGGATCGCTTTACAGACATGATCTTCCTTGTCAACTGAGGATTCGTTTTAGCACAGCGCCGGTTTCGGTGCAACCGCGGACAGGCTTGACCACCTCTGCCCCTCCAAACCATGGAGGGGAGAACGGCGCGGCTCCTCCCCTTGGCAAGGGGAGGTCGAATGGGGTAACATTTACGCTTGCGCCATGTACAATAGATTCGCTGAATCTGGACTATTCCAGCGTTCTAACGTCGCGACGTTGGATCGAAACCAAAATCACAACCCAAAAATCGCAAATCCAAAATCGGAAATCCAAAATCGGAAATCGGTATGCTCACTTTCCAAGACATCATCCTGAAACTGCAAACCTTCTGGGCTTCCAAGGGCTGCCTGATCTGGCAACCGTAC
>JAMDDR010000504.1 GCA_023488685.1 Chloroflexota bacterium
GTAGGTGTCAAAAGCCTTCAGATCCTTGAGGATCTGCAACGCCGTCAACACACCCCGCCCGGCGCAGCCGATCCCCGGCTCCGGTCCGCCCGACTCCACACAGCGCACGCCTCGATCTCCCACGAAGACGATGTCCTCCAGCGTGATGCTGCCCTGGTCACGCCCGGCCCGCAGATGGTTTCGCAGCGTCTCCAGGACGGTGGGGATCATCCGCCCACCCGTCAGCGACCGCGTCGAGTCTCGCTTGGGGTCGCAGCCCACTTGCATCACCTCAAGCCCGAGCTCGCGCAAGGCCATCGAAAGGTTGGAGGAAACGGTGCTCTTGCCGATCCCGCCCTTCCCGTAAATGGCGATCTGTCTCATCTACCACCTCGCTTTGTAGCGGCGATGTTTGGACCGGTAACGGTTCAGCCAATCGTTCTGGATGTCTTCGATCAGGTTCAACATGCCACGGTAACCGAAGTACTCCCGGTCGATCATGCGCCAGCGGGAAATCGGGTTCACCAGTTGAAATACGAATGGGATGCCCAATGCCTCGACGGCGTGTCGCTCGACGTTGCTGCCCAGGACCATCTCCGGCTTCACCTCTGCCAGCGCCATCTTCGATTGGTAGACATCGGCATCAAACACGACCTTGGGGTGAAGCCCCAGATCAGCTACCTCACTTTCCAACATCGCCCTGGCCGGCGCCTGGCCGGAACGCAGGCAGACCAACTCGGGGATCATCTCAAGATCTTCAGCGATGAACCGGAGCAGCGGGATGCCCACCGTGGCATCGGCCACAATGGCCGCCGGCGCCCGGTGCATGGCCGACTGTTCCAGCCCCTTACGGCGGCAGGTTTCGACGACCATCGCTTCGCCCCGGGCAATCATCCCCTGGGCCACGTCCTCAGCCCCCAGCCGTTGTCCCAGTTCGCTGAGCCAGGCACGCGTGTTGGTAAACCCGACCGGAAGGGGCAGCCCCCGGCACCACTGCTCGATGCCGTAGCACCCGGCCAGCTCGTCCGCAGCCGCCTGTCCGGCATCGTGGCTGAGCACCAGGCAGCCCTCCACCAGCGGCACCTTGCGAAAATCGGCCAGCGCCGTATCGTGGGTGAGCGTGACCAGCACCGTCGCGCCCATCTGCGCCAACACCGTCTTGACCCAGTTCAGGTCACCCATCCAGGTCGGGTTGGCATTGGCATGCGGGGCAACCAGGCACACGGAGCGCGGCGGCCGCCGGCCGCCGTCGCCGCTGGCGACCAGTTGCTTCAACATGGCATCCAGGGCGATGTCAATGCCCCGGTTCTGATCGCCCCGGAAGCCCGCGCACAGCATGGGCACGATCTGAAAGCTCACCTGGGAGCGCATGTCCTCGCACACGGCCACAATGTCGTCGCCCACGATCTCGGGGCCGCACGCCGTGATCACGAACATGATCGGCGCGTGCAACTCCTGGGCTTCCAGGATCGTCCGCGCCAGCACATCCTCGCCCCCATGGACAATCTCATCTTCACACAATTTGGTGCACAGCGTCAGCGTCTCGGTGTAGTCCGCGTTCTGCCATCCAAAGGCCGCGTCGACCAGTTGAAAGCAGCCCTGCGGCGAATGCGATAACACGCAGCAGCCGTTGACCCCCAGCGCGGTCTGGGCTGCGCCGTAGAGCGCACAGCGCAGGTAGGGGTCATGGCACTTCTGACTCGCCGTGTTGATCATGGCTCAATCCCCATACAGCACCTTTCTGAACAGCCTGGAACGGGGGCGGCCGGCGTGCTGCATGCTGGACTCGATGAGCCCGGCCATATTCCTGATCCCCTGGTAACCGTACTGCGGATAGCCCGTGATGGTGGTCATGTTCACCTGGGGCACGCCCGGCTGCCGGAGCGGGCTGCCGATGTAGATGGCGCGCTCATATTCGGCGGCGATCACAGCCACATCTTCCTGGGTGCTCGCCGAGGCGTTGAAGCTCCCCAGCGCGAAGATACCCCTGGTCAGGATGACTTCGGGATTCTGCCCTCGTTCCAGCAGGAACTTGATGCTGGGCAATCGCTCTCTGACGGTGTAAGGATGGAGATTGATCACCACCGGGTGCGCGCCGAACTCCTCGGCCATGCTGGCCAGGGAGAGGGCGCGAATGGGGCCGGGGAATTCCGATATCTCGATCAGGGCGGTGCGGCCATCGAAACTGCGCCGCAGCGTGTCCAACTCGCCGCTGACGGCGGCCAGTTCATGGCGAATCACCTCGCGCGCCTGTTCCGCCAGGCCCAGGGGCGTCGCCACGCCCATGATCCATTCTTCGGTCGCCGCCGGGCCGTAGGGCTGGCCTGTGCGGGCGTAGGGCAGGCCGAAGCGCTGCTCCATCAAGTCGCCCAGCTTCTGACCCCAGTCGTAGCACCAGGAGGCATTCATCTCGGCTGAAGGCGCCTTGCGAATCTGCTCCACCGTGCACCCGCCACACAAAACGCCGTTGACCCTGGCGCCGATGGCCTGGACCAGGCGCTCCAGCTCATTGAGGTCCTGCACCCATTCGGTGTAAGTAGGTCCCTCCCGCGCGCCGATAATATTGATGGTCCCTTTCATCACCTCCCGGCGCGGCTCCATCAAGCCCATGAGGACTTTGAAGGCGTCCTCGTAGCCGCTGCGAAAATCGCCGCCAAACCCCTCGCTGCGGATCGCCAGCACCCTGGCGTTCACCTCCCTGGCGGCGGTCTGTGCGACCGTCTCCACATCATCACCCGTGATGCCGGAGCAACAGCATGACAGGATGACGATCAGGTCGGGGCGGTATCGTTGATCAGCTTCCTTGACGGCTTCCAACAACTTGCCCTCGCCGCCATACACGACGTCGGTCTCGTTTTGCGCGGTGCAGGTGGTGGGCTCCAGCGGGACGCCGCGATATTCACACCCTCGCATCTTGTAGGCACTGGCGACCGAGTAGGTACATCCCTTGGGACCATGGATCACCGGCACCATGTGGCGTATGCCGTTGATCACCTGGAACGCCGTCCAAAATTTGCAAGGCGGCGCGTGTGAAGCCTGCAGCTTGGGGACCATCTCTCCACGCTCCACCTTTGCCACGAGCTGTTGCAGCGTACCATGGAAGGCAATGCGAGCATCGTCTCTCATCACAACCTCCGCTTACCGCGTTGCCTTGCCGGGACTGGGGATGCTTAAGGCAAACGGGTTGTATGTATAGTATGCCATCAGTCGCCAGGGCGTGCCAGCAGTCGAGCCCTGTGCTTACTGTGACTGTTGTGTGGGTGAGCGCCAGGAGGTGGCGCGTAGCTATCCAGATGTCTCGTGCTGCTTGGTATTGGCAGTGAACGTTACGGACAATTCGTTGGGGGGCACGATCTGATCAGCACTCAGCACTTCGCCGGGTGCGACGACATAGCCTGAGTGACCAGCTCGTGCGCCAGTCATCAGGCTATGTCGTTGTGTCTGACGTGTCAGACCAGCCGTATGCGGCCATTCGGGTTGTCGGAACAGCCAGATCAACGCCAACCAGACGACACGTGTGTCTTGCGCTTTCATGGAGCAGGTTTGTTCCGCATGTCTTCATGCAGCACCGCCTGGACACGCTTTGCACGACGCCGACGCCCACCTGCATAATGACGCAAAACAGGTTGGGTTGCCGAGATTACTGAAAGCGATCTGGACGCAGTATAGTAAAGTCGGCAACCTTGTGTTAGCAGCCGTTTTGCTTGACAGCTACTCGACTAACGAGGTGCAGTGTGCTTCCATAACCACGCAGCCGCTTGATTGAGGAGTAGATGCTTTACTATTGGCTTGTCTTTTCCGCTCCTGCTCCAGGCAAAATCTCCCTCAAACCTTGAGCCGGTTCGATGGGAAAGAAATCCCTAGGGAGAACTTCGAGTACAGCGCGGTTGGCCTCAATGGCTCTTTGCGCCAGTTCTCTTGGGATATTGCCTATCTCTGCCTGGAACTCTAGAGCCAGGTTGAATTGGACGCCACATGTGTGGATCCCCGGTGGAACTAGATTGACGCATGCGGTCTCATCGCAACTAACGATCACCATAGTCATATGCGTGTAGAGATTGTGGTGGCCCTTGCTTCCAGTCCTAGCTCGCACGATATAGCAGCCAGGAGGAACTTCAATTTCGGCATGACCATGGTGTGTCTGATCGGCACCGTAATACCTTTTGCCACACCATTCAAGTGGCCCCCCGTCGCAAACAAGGACATCCACCGACCAGATGAACGTCATATCAGGCTTGCAAGGGGAGTTTCTGTCCCTAACCCAGATATTTAGTTTGGCCGTTCCCATTTGAATATCTCCTTGTTAATTGAGGTTCCATCTGGGATGACTGACTGTATTAAACCCATGTGCATCCCATAACTGCAGCCCCCTCATTAGGACGTGGCCTTCGCGGACAACGCGATCCAGAGGGGCACGCTTGGATCCAGGTCCTTAACCTGGCTTTTGATATGATATAAAGAACAACTTTTATCTGTATGTTGCTGGGTTAATCACCTCCTCTCAACGAAGGCCGACTTCAGTTAATCTGCTGAATAACACACCCATGAGTGTCTCGAACCTCACCAATTATGTTTGCGGTTGACCTTCTGCTGTGCGATATCAAGAGTAGCAGCCCAGCGTGTGGGCAGCGTGGGGAAAGCGTGTGCGGAGCCGTACGAGATGGAACAACGGAGATCGCTGCCATCGCGACCTGATTGGCGGCTTGATCGCAGCGTCGATGACGATTGCGGCCAGGAAGAAAACATTGTCGCTGAAACGACGGCCGGAATTGTTTCACTCCTTCAGGCCTGAACCCGTCTCGAGCTTCCTAAATGTTGGCCACGCTTTTTCATGCCTATCAAGAAACGCGGTCAAGGCTTTGCTCACTTCGTCTTCAGGTTTTTTCTCGTATTGCAGGCTGCGCCACAGGGCGTCCATGCCGGCCCGTTTCTGTTCCCACCAATCGGCGCGGGCTTCAAATCTGAACGTGTTCATGACCAGGACGCTGATAGTAGGCAACGCTGCAAGCACGGCCACTATCTCCTTTGCGCCGATACCAAGTGCTACAAGAATAGTCGCCGATATGCTGCCCAAAACGCCTATGACAAGCAATGTATAGGCCATGAAATAGTTGAGACGGGATCGTCGTGCACATCCTTTTATCCGTTTTTCAAGGTCTTCTAGTAGACTCATCGTAATCCTCCGAGCGCCAACACGAGACCTGCTGGAGCTGCGAACTCCGCAACAGGCTGCTGCCGTGCTCATGTGCGCAGATCGCCATCAGTTTCCTGCGGTGACTCTGGCATGCGCGTGTTATTCGAATCTCTGTTTGTCAAAGGGTTGTTCTCGTCGGCTATCCTCCGTTCCGGCTCCGTCCGCTGCCTGATGAAGGACAAGAGTGACTCCAGGTTACCGAACCCATAGCGCTGACCCGTGTGCGCATCTTCCAGAGATGCATGCCACACCGGTGCATCCCGGTTCACTTGCCACAGTCGCAGCATGTATGCCTGATAGCGACCAGAAGTCTTCGTGGGTTCAGCCATTATGCTGGCGCGGCTAATTCCGCCGCAGCTCCTGATCCATGCTATCGATCGTCCGTGTGGAGAACGTGGACTCATCGTGTACGCAGTTTGTCCCGCTTTAGTCGTTGAAATGGCACTCATTGCTTTCTATGATCGATCTATGCAAATCGTGGATGCTCAACACATTGCCGAGAAGCACCGCGATTCCGGGGGACTGTACAACCCCATGCGGCATGCATATCCAGGATGATGAAGGGCCGGCGTACAAGCTCCACCAAAGCCATGCGATGAGTTGAACGAGCACCCACGCGATCCGAGACGTATAGATTCCATCACAGCCGAGTGAGCCGGCCCATTCGATCAGGCTACGCTCTATAGAGTGAATGTTATGGGCTATTTGTCTCTGCTTATGTTTGGGCCCTTTGAGGCCGTGATGGATGGCCAACCCATCACCCATTTCGAGTCCAGCAAGGCACGTGCCTTGCTGGACTCCCTTGTCGTTGAGGCACACCGGCCACACGCTCATTGCGATTTGGCGGATGTGCTGTGGCCCAACCTGTCCGA
>JAMDDR010000024.1 GCA_023488685.1 Chloroflexota bacterium
TAGGTGAAGTAGACTCGCCCGTAGCTCATCACCGCCAGCCGGTCGTAGTACCAGAACCCGAGGCTGAGCGGAAGCAGCCCGGTGGCGAGTGTATGTAGGCCGAGCAGCCACCGGGCGGTCACTTTCCGCCAGCGATAGCCTAGCGCCAGGATGCCGGCCAGGGCCAGTGATGCCAGCGGGAGAATGCTCCAGGACACCGCCTGCAGCCGATCATCCGCGGGCGGGTCTTGCGACATCGGGCGTATCGCGCGCGGGTCCTCCCAGACTTGCACGCCATTGCTGAGCCACCCGACGCGCTGCCAGCCGTGACGCCGCAGTACGGGCACGTAGTCATCGCGATACACAAAGCCCCAGCGCACGCCGTGTTCGCCGGATTTCGCCAGGATCGGGTCCAGGGCGCCCACGCCCTTATCCGCCCAGAAGGCGGAGTCGATCTGGCCGATGCCGCTCGCGCGCAGTTCGGGAAGAGTGCGCGCGGAGTGATAGCTGCCGTCGATGGTCGTTGCACTGGTCAGCAGGGAGAGCAGCGCGTACTGGTCGCCGAAGCCGAAGGTGAGATATCGCCATTGCGAACGGTCCCCCTCGTTCAGGAACGCTGCGATTGGGCGCATATGCACACTTGGTGGCTGTGTAGGGTGCAGGATTGGGAATGCGGCGACCGTGCAGGCGCACCCGCCGAGTACCACGACTGTGCCTGCGGACAGGCTCCTCCACGCATCGCATGGCAGATCCTGCTGGGCCAGTCGTTTAACCCACCTCTGCGCCCACAGGCGGGTGCCCCGCACGCGCATCAGCAATTGGGAGGTGGCGATCGGCAGACTTTGGGCAAGTCGCCGCCGGATCAACACGGTGGCTTGCCCGAAAAAGACCAGCAGCACGAGCGAAGCCCACAAGGCAAAGCGATCATAGGTCAGCCAGGCCCAACTTGGGCCGAAAAGCAGGCGTGGCAGTGGGGTTGTGCCTCCCAGACCCAGCGTGAACAGGAGAGCGAACAGGGCCGCCGGCGCTGCCAAGGCGCGCCGGGACAGATTCCACAATGCATAGGGAACGAGCAGCGCGAACAGCCCATAGACCGGCAGGAAAAACATCAGCCAGGCGGTCCCGTCGGCCAGGAAGTTGTGACGGGAGAGGTGGTCGATGGGTGTTTGCATGATCTGGCTGGTGCCCCACAACCAGAACGGCCAGATCACGAACAGGCTGGCGAGCGCAGAGAGCGGGACCGCCATGGTCAGGCGGGTGAGCAGGTGCCGTCCGGTGACCTGGCGGTTGATCAGCAGGTGCGCGGTGATCGCCATGCCACCGAGCGGCAAGAGCAGCAGCGTGGCATGGTGGGTGGCGGCCACCGCCGCCACCAGGGCAACTGTTAGCGCACCGCTCAGACGTTCGCCCGTGCGCAAGAAATGCGCCAGCGCCGCGAAGGCCAGCAGAGCGAACAGGGCCGCCATGAGCGTGGGGAGCTGGCCGAAGGTATATGCGGAAAGGTAGAGAGACGGCAGCACTGCGGTCGCCAGCGCGGCGTAGCCCGCGGCGTCCGGGTCGATGAATACGCGCGCGAAAGCGTACACTGCCGGTACCAGTGCGACGAGCACGATCAACAGCAGGATCCCAAAGGCCGCATCCACCCCGAGGGCGAGTGCGAACAGCGCCATGACTTGATGTGCCAACGGTGGATACGAGACGACGCTGAAGCCGGCGTACCAGCGCGGCTCCCATAGCGCCGACCAGTGGCGCAGGTAGTGGTCGGCGAAGAACATGTGCGTGTAGGCGTCATAGCTCGCGTGGTAGCGCGTGGCGGCGACCAGCAGCACGTTCAGGGCGAATGACAGCAGGACGGCAATACACAGTCGCCGGTTCATCATCTGATCGACTCTGTTGAGATATCCTGTGGGATGCCGATTCGTCGCTGGGCACGGTGGACCTGTATCGCCTGGTCGAAGGCACGCAGGTAGGCCCGGCACGTCTCATCCAGGCCGAGACGACCGATGGCCTGGCAATTCCACCGCACCTGTTGTGCGCGCAGGTCGGGTGAGTGGAGTAACCGCTCGACGGCGCGGGCGAGGTCCGCCACGTTGCCGCTGGAGAAGAACTCCGCCCGCAGACCGGCCTCATGGACCGCGGAGCGCAACTCGGGTAGACTCGCAGCGACAACCGAACGCCCCCACATCAAGGCCTGGTACAGCACACTCGACGAGCCGGTCGCCGCCGTGTAGGGCAGGACGACCACCTGGCATCGGCGGAAAATGTCGCGCACGCCCGCCTCCGGCACGTGACCCAGCCAGCGGACGCCGGCGAGGCAGCGGTGTTGCTCCTGGACGTGCGCCAGGTAGCCGCGAAAGCGCGGGTGCTCGGCGCCGGCGATGGTCAGTTCCAGGTTGGGGATCCGGTCACGCAAACGGCGATGGGCCTCCAGCAAAAGTTCCAATCCTTTGAACGGCGCCACGGAGGTGAAGAAGAGCAGACTGGGGGTCGCAGGCTCTGCCAGAGTCTGCGGCGTGTCGTACATGCCGATTGGAATGTGGATGGCGCGCGTGCCCGGCCGATGGGCGACCAGCCATTCCATGTAGTGCCTGAGCGTCACACAGACGATATCCGCCCGGGTGAGTGCCCACGTGACCCAGCGCGCCGCCAGCGAGCGCAACGGCCCCCCTGGCGCTCGTAGCAGGCGCAGGTCGGCCAACTCGGGCATTTCGTGCATGGTGAGGACGCTGGGGATGTCCAGCCGGCGGGTGACGGCGGGGCCCAGCAGGCCGGAGATGTTGGCCGGAGCCGAGTGCCCGAAGACGGTGGCGCCCAAGTTGAACCAGACAACCTCTGGTTGGAGCTGGCGCAACCGTGCGATGACGCGTGCACCGGCGTCGGCACGGTTCGGCCGCCACACGCGCTCGACCCGCACGCCAGCGGGCGCGTCGAACGCACCGCCGTTCGTTGCTTGACCAGTGAGTAGGGTGATGTGGCTAAAAGCCCTCGAGTCGGCGAGTGTCTTGCTGATGTGATATCCGTACTGGCCGATGCCGGTGATCGCAGGCGGGTATGGACTGACGATTACTAAATGCATGTCACCGCTCCTTTGTCTCGCGCGGCGCGCGTTTCTGCGCGCCACACGTGGCGCCATACCAGGACTAGGGTCAGTGCAGCCTCGATCACCCTCCTCAAAAGGACACACCAGGCCGCACCCATGAGCCCGAACTTCGGGATGAGGAGCGCGCCTGTGGCGAGGAACAACACCAGCGGGATAAACTCCTTGCCGGCGACCCAGATTGGCTTGTTGAGTGGGAATAGCACAAAGGCGACAGGCTCCACGTTCAGGCCGATCAGGTAGGCGGCGATCAACACACCGAAGGCGGGCACCGGCGAGACGTACGCCTGGCCGTAGAGTAGACCGATGATGGGGTTGCCCAGCAGGAAAAGGGGCAGGCAGGCCAGCGAGACGGCCACGGTCAGTCCCAGGCTCTGCCGCACGTAGGCTTTGAGGTCGGTGCGCCCCACGCGCCGGCAGGCGTCGGGAAAGGACGCAGTCATGATGGGCACCTTGACCAGGTCGATCTTGTTCACCACGGCCAGCGCCGCGGCATAAACACCGGCCACGGCGGGGGGCTGGGAGATGCTCAGCAGGATGACGTCCAGCCTGACGATGAGCAGACTGGAGAGTGCCGCCACGGCGATCCACTTGCTAAAGCGGAAGAACTGGCCCAGCAGGTGTGGGTCTGGGCGACGCAGTGCCAGGTACCCGGCCGGGACCATGCGCAGACTGTAGACGAAGGCGGCCAGGGGCACCACCGACTCCAGGAGCAGCAGCGAGACGAGGTTCACCTGTGACGCAACGAACAAGACCAGCACCAATGCGAAGCGAGCCGCGCTCTGGAACCCGTTCAGCAGACTGATCGCGGCGAAGTTCCGGTGTGCCTCCAGGATGACCAGGGAGTAGCCGAGCAACCCGTCGGCAAGCAGGCTGAACGCCGCCAGGCGGATGAGTGATTCGGTCTGTGCGCCGCCGGTGAGGGACGATGCGATCAGGCCGGCCGCGGACACGGTGACGCCGGTTGCCACCGTGGACAGGAAGGTCTTGGAGAGCAGAAACGTGCGGCCGGTGGTGTAGGCCTCGGGTGAGCCCGTGCGCAAGTCCTGAGCGATGAAGTGAATCGCCGCGTTGCGCATGCCAAACTCGCCGATCACAGACAGCAGCCCGATGGCACCCAGGATGGCAGCCATACGCCCCGCGTCGTCAGGACCCAGCACGCGGAAAATGACCGCGCTGGTGATGACTCCCAACCCGGTCCGGAACAGGTTGGCCAGCAGGAGATAGGCGACGCCGGCCACAGTGCGGGGCCTTGAAAGTGCTCCAGTGGTCATTCTGCGAATCCAGTCCTCCTCCAAACCTCCTCCAAACCCCCTCCAAACCTCCACTAAAACCCGCTCGTCTCCGGGCGCTGGTAAGCCAGGAGCCTGTTCAGCGCGCGCAATTCAATCGGGTGGCCATAGACCCGCGTGTGGTAACGCCACGCGGCGGCGACCCGCAGCGCGACGCGTTTAAAGCCGGCCAGCCGGATATCGGTCGTCGTGGGGTAATATGCGTTCAGCACCCATTGGAAGTCCCTGATATGCCGGCGCAGCGGGTCGTCCAGCCACGGGACGTTGACGCTGCGGCGCTGCGAGAACTCCATCCAATTTGGGCTGACCCATTCCTCCAATGTCTCCGGGAACTTGAACCCCTCGGCCTTCGCTCGCTCGTACAGTTCGCCTGCCAGCGGGACGGGCGTGTACATGTAGAGGATGATCTCCGCCGCCGGGTTCAGGCGTTTGACCTTGCGGATAAACTCGACCGTGTCGTTCGTGTCGGCCTCGGGGTCAGGCGGGTTACCCAGCACGAACGACAACTCCGGGACGATGCCGTAGCCTTTCATTTTGCGCACGATCTCGAGCGTCTTCTCGGTGGATGCAGAGCCACCCTTGTTCATCCGCTGCAGCGTCTCGTCCGAGCCCGACTCCGCCCCCAGGAACACCATGCGCAGGCCGCTCTGCCGCATCAGCTCCCACGAGCGGTCGGAATAGCGGAGGAGCGTGTCGATGCGCCCCTCGCCCCACCAGCCGATGCCGAGGTCGGCGATTCGTTTGGCAAACTCGGCGGTGCGTGCCTCGTGGGTGAAGAAGTTGTTGTCGTAGAAGTCGACGGCGTTCACTCCCCACTCGCGCACCAGCCGGCGGGTTACGCTGGCTGTGCGCTCGGCAGACTGGGACAGCCAGCGGCCGCTCACCATGTTCACCACCGCACAGAAGTTGCAAAAGAATGGGCAGCCGTAGCTGGAGTGGTGCGGCAGCGTGCGGCTGCCCATGAAGGTGGGGCGGATGTAACGTGCCACGTCGACGCAGTGGTAAGGCCAATCCGGCATTGCTTCGGGGTGTGGGATCGGGGCGAGCGGGTTGGCCTGGATGACGGATGGACCGCCGGCAGCGGAATTTTCCGCGCGGAACGCGAGCCCCGGCAGGTGAGAAGGATCCTCCCCCCGTTCCAGGCAGCCCACCAGCGCCTTAAAAATCAGTTCGCCATGCCCACGCACCACGTAATCGACAAAGCCCGAGCGGAGGCAGGCCTCGTAATGCTGGGTCGGGAAGTAGCCGCCCCACACGATCGTCAACGCTGGGTGGCTGGCCTTTAACTCGCGGCATAGGGGCACCGCGTGACCCAACTGGGGTCCCGGCATCACGGTCACGCCGAGGATGCCGGCCCCGCTCTCCGTGATGGTCCTGTCCAGGGCAGTGACTGGGTCCGCCTCCAGGTTGCCATCGATGATCCTGTAATCGTGCTCGCCCTCGAGCACGGCGCCCAGCGCTAACAAGGACATGGGGAGCACCGGTTTGTGGTTGGCTGAACTGGGCGGGTTGTACAGGATGATCATACGAACCTCTCGCGTGTGCCATACCCGTGGCGCGCCGCCCCCACCTCCGGTTCGGGAACAGCCTGGTACAGCGTGAACCGTTCGGCAACAACTTCTTCACCCACGAGGCA
>JAMDDR010000050.1:0-5695 GCA_023488685.1 Chloroflexota bacterium
GCTGCGGGCGCTGCCTTGCCCAGGCTGCCCAGCGGGAAGGTCCAACTAAACACATATGCGCTGCTCAACGCGCCCGGCTGGATCACTGCTGTGTTGTGAAGTTTATTGGTATCTGCGCTCACGATGCGGATGAACGCCTGACCCGCGCCCGAGGCGAACGCGCCGGCCGTGTCGGAGACGCGGCCCGTCAGCGTAATGAGCGGTGAAGCATCGCTGGAAAGCGTGGTCGAAAGATAACGCGTGTTCTTGTCGTCGAAGCTTGCGGCGCTGGGCGGCACGGCGTCCACCGTCACGACCACCGGGCCGAAGACCGGGCCGGTGACGTTGTAGCTGTCAGCGCCGCGCGCATACAGATAGTAGCGGCCACTGCCGGGCGGCGTCCAGTTGTACTGCCACTGCCGCTTGCCAATAGCCAATTGCCAACCGGCGGCGGCGCAGGGCGCCTGCACGGTATTCAGGCACACGTCCACGCGCGCGACGCCCTCAGGATCGCGTGCGCTGCCGTTGAGTGTCTGTGGGACGCCGGTCCAGATCGTCCCGCTGATGGGCGATAGGATGCGCACGTCCGGCCCGCCGCGGTTCACCAACAGCAGGACCTGGGACGTCGAGTGCTGTGTCGTCGTGGCTTCGCTATAGACCATGTTGACCGTGACGCTGACGGGGGTGGAGACGATCTGCGGCAAACCACTGAGCGTGACGCTGACCTTGCGGCCCAGCCACAGCGGCGGCAGTCGCCAGCCGTAGGTGTTGGCGGGCAAGCCGGCGATGGCCTGCGGCAGGTCGAGTTGTGGCACACCGGTCTTGGTGATCATGTTGATGGAGGCGCTCAGGCCGGTGAAGGGCACGGGCAGGCTGATCGTGAGCGTTGCGCTCAGCGCACTAGCCTCGTCGTTGGGCCACTCGAAGCTGGTCACGTTCACCTCGGTGCCGCCGCCGTTGAGCAGTCTCTGAGCGGCAGCCAGTTCGAGCGGTTCCCCCACTGGCACCGGGTTGTAGGCGTTGGGGCCGGTGAGCTTCACCTTCTCACGGCTGTCGCTGCGATGGTCGTTGTCGAAGTTGGCCTGGCGCGGGTTAGGGAAGGCCAGCGGGTCGGGCAGGTCGGTGTACGCGCCGCCCATATTCACTGTCCACAGCATGTTGGTCGTCAGCGTGTCGTCGTAGTCGTACCAGTAGGGCACTTCCTGCCCGTCGTGCAGGCCGTCGCCGTCGGTGTCAGCCAGGTTGGGGTCGGTGCCCAACTCCAGTTCGCGACCGTCCTTGATACCGTCGCCATCGCCGTCGGGGTTGCACGGGTCGGTGTCGTTTTGCAGTTCGTAATTGTCGCCCAGGTTGTCGCCGTCGGCGTCGGGGGTGGCAGCGTTGTAGACGCCGCACAACGTGGCGTCCTGGCCGACCGGGTTGCCCTGCTCGTTCTTGTAGCCCTTGATGCCGTCGCCGTCGGCGTCGTCGTTGAAGAGATCCTCCCAGTTCCACAAGTCGCGCAGGCGCGTTGGCAGAATGTCGAAATATACGTACGAACCAGCAGGTGGGGTGAAGAAGGCATCGGAGTACTCGTCGCAGTCCAGGCCCAGGATGCCGCAGTTCTCGAACCAGGCGCGGATCTTGTACGATACGTCCAACGCCACCTTGCCGTTGATGGCCGGGCGGTGGGGCGTGACGGTCAGCTCGGAAGCGGTGGTGAAGTCGCGCAAGCGGATGTCGAAGGGCAGCTCGAAGCTGGCGCCGTTTTCCAGGTAGATGGTATCGGTGAGGTACTGGCTGGACTTGATGTACTTGCGCGTGTTGTTGCTGTAGCTCCACAAGTACTCGCTGCTGAACGAGAAGGTGCGGCAGCGATTGAGCGCGATGTCGATGCCGTATTCTGCGGCCTCGTCTTCGTTGCCGGTGTCCTTCAAGAATTGAAGGATGCTCATACCGCACAGCTCGAAGTCCTTGCCGCCGGCGTAACGCCCCAGGTACATCTTGGCGCCGGAGTGAGACAGCCCGCGCGAGGGCCCACTCATCGAGAGTGTGCCGGTGAGCGCGAAGCCGAAGCGCTGGCCTTCCATGATGCCGCCCAGCGGTGCGTCGGGGTAGCGCACGAAGTCCAGGCCGCTGATGCGTGGATTGCCGAATACATTGGTGAGCTGTTCCGGCGGTGGGTTTGCCAGGATGGCGTCGAGCAACGCGCCGATGGGGTCGAAGATCCATTGCAGCACCTCGCCTGCCACGCCGCCGACCATGTCGACCAGCCAGTTGATCAACGCCACGCCCGCGGCCACGATGGTGCCGATGGGGAAGTAGCTGGCGATGACGAACAACACCACAGCTTTGACGATCTCCCAGACTGCCTTCAGCACCAGCACGGCGAAGATCAGTTGGGTGATGCCGCTGGCGTTGGCCAGCGTCATGAACAGGTTGAACAGCGTGAAGCCGACGAACACGATCAGGCCGAACACGCCCATCGGCTTAGCGACCGCTTTCAGTTCGTTGGCGATCACCGTCAGCGCGGCGTCGATGCCCTTCTGGATCGCCTGGATGCCGGCCTGGATCGTGTTCCACACCTGTCGCACCTTCTCCAGGATTTCAAGCACCTTGGTCAGAATATTGGCGATGTCGGCCAGCACGCCGAGCCCCAGGATATTGGCGAAGTAGTTCAGCACGTTGATGGCGGTCCTGGTAAAGCTCATCAGGTCGGCCAGCGACAGATTCACCGTGCCGTCACCGGTCGTCGCCGGCGTGAGGGTGAAGTTGACCACGCTCCCACTGACGAGTTTGCCAAAGCCGTCGATGAACGACACGAACATGTTCCACTGCTGCTCCAGCCAGGCCACCGGCCCGCCGGCCTCCCACACGCCAAGCACGAAGTTCACCACGAGCGCGAACTCGGCCGGCAGGAAACCCTGCTCGAACAGCCACTGGGTGATGCGCTGGTACAGTCCCAGGTCGGTGATGGCGTTGGTGATGTCCTGCCAGGTAATCGAGCCCATGTTCTGGATGGCGGTGATGCCCTGATTCCAGTTGGTCGTCACCAGCTTGAGCACCGTCAAGCCGGCCTCGTAGAACGGGTCACTCTTGCTGAAGATCTGGTCATATTCGCTCTGCACCTTCTTCAGCACTTCTTCCAAACCCATGAGGTACCAATCCCCTAACGATTGGAGATTTTGGATTTGGGATTTTGGATTGTCAGATCCCGCGGTGTCCTGGTTCAATCCAGAATCGGCAACGGCGTTTGGATTGTTGGACTCCGTGGCGTCTTGATTCAATCCAAAATCGAAAATCCCCAATCCAAAATCGGAAATCGCCAATCCAGAATCGGCCAGTGGGTCCCAATCGTAGGTGGCCAGGCGCAGGCTGCGCGAGGTGACCATGTCCTTGCCGCACAGGTTGAACGACAGGTCGGCGTAGTTGGGCGCGTCGATCTCGTCCAGGTTGATGGTGGCGGTGCGTTGCTGGGTGGCGATGACGAGGGTAGGGCTGATGTTATGCGACGGGTATGCCTTATTCAGCATCGCGCGTGTGAGGGTGATATTGGTCGTCAGCAGCGCCTGGTCAAGGTGGACGAAGTTGGTCTGCGACGTGATGTAGTAGGTGAAGGTGATGCCCCAGCGGTCGGTGATGGGTGTCGAGTTGGCCGTGGCGATGTCGAAGCGTTGCTGGATATCGGGGATGCCGATGCCACCGGTGAGGAAGCGCGCCTCCAACCCGGCGCGCAATAACGCCACCGGTCCGTCGGTCAATTTTTGTTGTGGACCGGTGGGTTTGGCTGCTGCCACCAACGTCTGCGCGCCGCCCTGCCGCTGCACCTGCATGCCGGTAATGCGGTAACCCTCGTCGTAAATGGCGAAGCCGAAGTCGCCCGGCTCGGTCGTGTTGTCGGGCCCCGGTCGCCCAATGTTGCCACGTAGCGCCCATTTCAGGCGCATATCCTGCCAGCTCAGGCGCTGGGCGCTGCGTGCCTCGTACAGCACCTTGCCTTGCAGCGCATGCGTCAGGCCGGAGCGCTCCACCGGCGCGAGCGGGATGACCAGATGGAAATCGCAGTTCACCGTGCACTCAGAGATGACCTTGCTGGCGCCGATGCCGTAGGCGTTGCGAGCTGCCGCGCTGGGCAGGTCGTCCTCGAATACCGTGACTTCCAGGAACGGCACGACCGTGAGCTTGCCCGTGGTCGTCATCCCGATCAGGTTGCGGATATTGCCGAGGTCGTCACCCTTGGGCCAGTACAGCGCATCCTTGTAGGCGTAGCGCAGTGTGTCGCGGTCTTGCGGTACCACCTGCACTTCGACGTAGAACGGCTCGACGGGTTGAGCGCCGGTGTTGGCGGTGTCGACGACGGGGTCGAACGACAGGTTGGCGCCTGGCATGGGTTGATAGTAGCCGGCCGAGGGCCATTCCTGCACGAACTTCGCGCCGAGGTCGCCGGAAGCGGAGAACGGCGACAGGTCGAGCACGTCGGGCACGCCGTCGCTGTCGTTGTCGTCGCTCCAGGCGTAGGGTTGCTTGCCTGCCCAGCACTTGCCGGTCTGCAATTCGTCGCCGTCGCGGATGGAGTCGTAGTTGCTATCGGGGTTGATCGGGTCGGTGACGACGTTGGCTGGGGATGTGTCGCCGTCGTAGGTCGGGCAGGGCTTGCCGACCACCTCGGTCTTATCGTCCAGGCCATCCAGGTCGGTATCGCGGGCGAATGGGTTGGTGCCGAGTTGAATCTCGTAGCCGTTGGGCAGGCCGTCGTTATCCTGGTCGGCCTGGTCGGGCAGCGCATCGGCCTGGGGCGCATATGGGCCGATGCGGTTCTTCTGTGCCACACTGCGCGCTTCGCGCATCATCCTGGCGACTTCGCTCTCTTGCGCCGGCGTCTGCTGCGACGGTTGCTCCGGGTACCCGGCACGCGCCACGCCCGGTGTGATCATGGTGACGATCAACACCAGATTCAGGGCGCGCGTAAGCCGTGGGCCGCGCCACCTGTGCCGGGTGTAGGAGATCAGCACGACGAGCAGGGTCAAGGCTGCCAGCAGGGCCCCCCACTGCAGCGACACCTGGATGAGCTGGTCGCTCGTGATGCTCACACCGGGCAGGACCGAGCGCGATTGCAGCGAAAGCGGTGCCACGGCGGGATCGAACAACTCGGGCGCCAGCGGCTGGCCGAACTGCCCATACTCAGCCGTGCTGGCGACCAGGGCACGATAGGCATCGCCGCCGCTGCGCTCGAAGCGCATATCCAGCGCCAGCCGGGCGGGGTAGCCGTGTGCGTCGATCCACAGTTCGCCATCACCGCTGTAGCTGGCGCCGCTGGCGCGCAGCAGTTGCAGATTCTGGGGTGTCAACTGGCCGCGCTGGGCCAGCAGAAAGCGCAACACGTCGTCGCTGTGCAGGCTGAAGGCGACGCGCTCGTAGTGCCCACCCAATCCCTCGGCTGGCGAGAGCTGGCGCACCTGTTTTGCCACTTCGAGCAACAACAGCGCGTCGCTGTTGAGGCCGGGCGCAGCCTGGGCGTTGTTCTGGCCGGCATTTTGTCGTTCCCAACGGTCGCCGTGTCGCTCGTAGGCGACGCCGTCCGCCACCAACAGATCGGTCGAAGGAGACTGGTTCAGCGACCCTTGTAGCCCGTTGCTGGCGTGCCGGTCGCGCAGCGAGAAGCGCATGTGCTGTGCGTCGCGCACCAGGCCTTCAATGGCATACACCAGCGTTTCGCTATTGTGCGGCTGCATGGACG
>JAMDDR010000050.1:5705-6003 GCA_023488685.1 Chloroflexota bacterium
TAGCTGCCGGCGTTACGTGCCTGTTGCAGCGCGTTACGCAGCAATTCATCCGGCGAGCCACTGCTGGTGGACGTTTGTGCGTTCGTACGTGATGGGGCAAGCGTAAGGGCGATGAGTGTGAAGAGGGTTAAGACGCCGGTCAATCCAATAGCAAGTGGCGTGAATATTTTGCGTTTCACTGTCCATATCCTCCCTAAATTTCAGACAGATCAACCAGGCCCGATGCCATTCAGGGTGACAATGAAGCAAAATGATCGACGGGCAACGAGAACAGGCGCGTAGAGCGTGTGAAGGATCG
>JAMDDR010000216.1 GCA_023488685.1 Chloroflexota bacterium
CTTCCGATCTAACAATACCGTGGCAGGGTCCGCCCGGCACCACAGACTTTGCGTAAATTCTACTTCAACAGCCGCTGGCGACACAGGGTCGTATCCTGCGCTGCCGGTATGCCGGCCAGGCGGAGGCGCGTCACCGACTGGGCGGCGATACAGTTGGCGAAGGCGCACGCGTGCAGGGGCGTATCGCCTTGCTGCAACGAGGCAAACAATACCGTGGCAAAAATATCCCCCGCGCCTGTCGGCTCGACTTCCTGCACGCACGGCGCGGACACGTGTGCCGGGCTGCTATCGATAAAGGCGGTACAACCCTGCGCGCCCTGGGTCACCACGAGGAGTTGCGTTTGCGCCGCCCATGCGCGCGCGATATCCCAGTCGCCGGCGATGTCGTCGATGCTGATGACCACGGCGTTTGCGCGCGCCAGCACCAGCGGCGCATCGACCCAGTAGGCGGCCAGCGACGTCACCCTGCCGGCACCGTCCCAGCGGCGCATCCAGCCTTGTGGCGTGATGCCGACGAACGTGCCGGCGTGGACGTGACGGACGATTTCGGCGCTCACCTCGTTACACACCGGCCCGAGGTGAATCACGGCACTCTCTCTCATGGCGCTGGTCAGGTGTTCGGGCTTGATGGTGACAGGGCAGGGCGAAACCACCTGCACGCGGCCGGCCGGCGTGTACACGTTTTGAAATTGCGTCGTATTGGGCGCGTCCAGGCGGTGAACGTCTATGCCGGGAAACGCTGAAACGGTATCCAGGTCGTTTGAGGCAGCGGTGAGCACGGTGACGCGGTCGAGCAAGGCTCGTGCGGTGCGAGACGAATACGTCACCGTGCCGCCGGGCGTCTTACCTTCCTGCCACACGTCCTCGGTCACGTGCCCGATGGCGAGGTAGTTGATCATGACGGATGACAAAGACAGTCTAGAACCTTGCGAAGGTTCCAAAACCTTCGCAAGGTTCTAGACTCTGTCCTTCGTCTTTTACTTTAGCCGGATGGTGACCCGCCGTCCGGGGCCTTCACCGTGGCTCTCGGTCATGACACGCGGGTGGTCGCGCAATGCCAGGTGGACCAGGCGGCGCTCGCTGGGTGGCATTGGCTCGAGCGTAATCGAGCGGCCGGAGCTGATCACGGGCTCGGCCAGGCGGTGCGCCATTTGCTGGATACGCTTCTCGCGTCGCTCCTTATAGCCGTCGGCGTCGAGCGTGATGCGCAGGCTGCTCTTGGTCTGATGTGCCCACATGGTTTGGACGACCAGTTGCAATGCCTCCAGCGCTTCGCTCTGGTGAGCCAGCAGGCGGCTGGCGTCTTTGCCCTGGATATCCACCCAAAGGGAGGGACTGTCATCGTTGCCTCGTGCCGGGACCATGCGGCTGGTGCAGGCGACCTGGAACGACATGCGATCGAGCACGCCCTGGGTGAGCGTCGCCGCTAACTGCTCGGCTTCCGAGGAAAGGAGCGCGCGTTCGCCCTCGGGCACTTCTTCCGGTTCGTGCCATTCCGTAGCCTGCCCGGCAAGTTCCTCAGGTGCTGGCGTTGTCGTGGCAACTGGGGCCGTCTGTGGCGCCGGTTCCACCTCACGTGGGGCCGGCTCTAGCGGGGCAGGAGGTTCAGGGGCGGGTGCCACAGGAGTGGGTGCCACAGGAGTGGGTGCCACCCCCTTGGGCGGTGCGGCGGGTCCGGCGGTTGGGCTTGACGCCTCAAGCTCCACGTAAGGTGTCAGACGAACCCGTGCCGGGCGGGCGCCGATGCCGAGGACACCCTTACTGCCCTCATCAAGCACCTCGATCTTTACTTCGGCTCGCAACAGGTTTAGCTGAGCCAGACCTGTCTTGATGGCTGTCTCGACATCATGTGCAGTGATTTCGATCGCGGACATTTCGACCTCTTGATCCTTCCACCAAACCTGGCGGAAAGTGGTGATTACTTTTTCTCAGACCCTGGCTTCGCAACCCGTGCGCTGGTGGAGTGCTTCACCTTCGATCGTGGCGGTGGCATCTTCGGCTTCGGCGGCGCCTGCGGCGTCGTGGGAGTCGAGCCGGTAGTGCCGGCCACAGCCGCGTGTTGTGCCTTTGCCAGGTCCAGGCGTGGCTTCATGAGGTAGTACTGGCCGATACCGATCAGGTTGGACACGATCCAGTAGATCCCCAACCCTGCCGGCGCCGACAGCATGAAGAAGCCAAACATGACCGGCATCATCATCGACATCATCTGGTTGGTTTGCTTGGTCTGCGCGTCGGTGCTCGGTGGCGTCGTCAACTTGGTTGAGAAGTAGGTGGTGGCAATGACGAGGATCGGGATGACAAAGAGTTTGTCCGGCTGACCCAGGTCGAGCACGCCGAGAAACACATTGTTCACCGGCACCAGTGAGGACAAATTGGGCAGGAATCCGTAGATATACTTGCCCAGTTCCAGCAGGCTGAATGGTGTCACGGCCAGCGTGCGTGTGATGGCGTTATACAGGCCGATCAGGATGGGGAACTGAATCACCAGTGGCAGACAGCCGCCCAGCGGGTTGAACCCCACTTTGCGCATCTCCTCACTTAGTTTCTGCGGTTCGTTCTTGTACTTTTCCTGGATGGCCTTGATCTGAGGCTGCATCGCCGCCATCTTCATGCTGGAGACCTGCTGTTTCAGCGTCAGCGGCAGGGTAATCAACCGGATGATGATGGTTAAGACAATGATGGCCAGCACATAGTTGTGAAACAGCACATCGTAAATCAACAACAGAAGGTTCGTCATTGGGTTGACGAACAGAAGGTCGAAAATATTACCCATAGGAATCAACGCCTCTCTTACTTGTGTTACTGGCCCGGCGTAGCCGTGGCAGGCGGCGGCAACGGGAATTGGAGTTTGCGTGCACCGGTGTTTGCGTCGAGTGCCCAGGCTTTAATTTCGCTGTCGAACAATGGAACGAGCAGCATGCCTTCGACCAGGGATGGCTTGGACAGCAGCCGGCGTGTGAGCGTGTCGTTGCGCCACTTGGTGGCTGCGTAATCCACCTTTCCGGAGGCGTCGGCCTTGATGCCTGCCAGGTCGAACGCATAGACATTGGTGTCCATGGAGACCACGTACAATGTGTTGTTGTCCAGCACCGGCTGAGCCTTGATCGAGTCGTGTGTTTCGTAGTACCACTTGCGCTGGCCGGTGGCCAGATCCAGCGCGTAGAGCTTGCCCCGCACGTCGCCGAAGAAGATGCTGTCATCGTTCATTGTCGCGTTGCTCCACACCCATCCGTCGACCGGTGTCTTCCATTTCAGTTTGCCGTCGGCTGCGTTGACAGCGTAAAAAGCACTGTCGAACGCGCCAAAGTAGAGCACCCCGTCTTTCAGTGCGGGCTGTACGGCAATGGGGGCGGTTGCATTTTCGAAGCGCCACAGCTCCTTGCCGCTGGTCGCGTCGATGGCATATAACTTGTGGTCAAACGCACCCTGGTACAGCTTGCCATCGGCGTACAAAGGCTTGCTCCACAGACGGTTGCCGGTGCTGAATTTCCAGATCAGTTTGGGCTGGTTATTCTCCTTCTGCGCTGGATCAATGGCATAAAGAGACCCGTTGCCGTTGGGCGCGTAGATGATCTTCCCATCGGTGACGGCACTGTCGACAAACTCTTTCCCATCCTCGCCGGGGTCGAATCGCCAGACTTCCTGGCCGGTCTCGTCTGAGATGGCATATAGGTGGCGGTCGTAGGCACCGTTTGAACCGGTGCTTCCGCCGATGACGATGACATCGCCGAACTTCAGCGGCACGCCTGAGAACGGCCCGTGCGGGTTGGCGTTATCCTGGGTCGCCGGGAAGCGCCACGCCTCGGCGCCGCTGAGCGCGTCGAACTTGTAGACGTGCAAGTTGCTGGCGAGGTAAGCGGACTCGCCCTCGACGGCAAGACCGGGGAACGCGCTGGGGGGCACCTCTCCGCCCCCACAGGCGCTCAGGATCAACGCACCTGCGACGGTGGCGACTAAAACACGTACTGAAACTCTGTTCAAGACTCTTCCTTATTACGATTTTGGATTTTGGATTTGCGATTTTAGATTGAACCGCAGGGTGTTCCGATCGGCAATCCCAATCGGTTGTCTCTATCGGTTGTCTCAATCGGCAATCCATATCGGCGATCCCGATCGGCGATCCCGATCGTCAATCCAAATCGTCAATCCAAATCGTCAATCCAAAATCCAAAATCTAAAATCGTAAATCCTATGGGACCGGATCGTAACCGCCAGGGTGAAATGGGTGGCAGCGCAAGATGCGCTTGACGCCCAGCCATCCGCCTTTGAATACGCCGTACTTGGCGACGGCTTGCAAAGTGTACTCGCTGCACGAGGGATAAAAACGACACGAAGGGGGGAGCGCCTGGGAAAGGGTCTTCTGATAAACGCGAATGGCGCCCATAAGCACCTTTTGCCCTATGTTCGGACGTGGCAGGAGGTGTGTCGTGCTCACAACAGGGCGCAATTGCGCATGGACCGTTTTCACACCATCTAACTCGACGTCATGAGATTTGCCTTTTTCAGAAGCCACTGCAGTTCATCCCGCACGTCCTGCATGCGCACACCTGGCTTTGAGATGGCAGGTTGTGCGATGACCACAATATCCCAGTTGGGTTGGATGGATCTCTCCAAAAACCGCATGGATTCGCGTATCAGCCGGCGCGCCCGGTTGCGTTGAACGGCGCCGCCAATACGCTTTGACGTAATGTAGCCAACTCGCGTCGACATCTCACAACCCGGCTCTCCACTCACACGTTCTCGATCAACAGGCTGGCGCGCAACGTTTATGCTACAACGCTTTCCGCCCCAATAAACACCCTCTCGCTTCACACGTCCAAACTCGGCAGACGAGCGCAGACGGGCCAGCATAGTAAGGTAGGGCGATGGTTGAAATCGCCCTACGGACTACTTGCTTCCCTCGGTGCCGCGCTTGCTCTTCGCCGGGGAGTACACAGCGTTCCAATTCACCTTCTTTACATGGTTATTGCTAGTGACGGTGAGTTGGTGGCGACCCTTGGCGCGGCGCGCGTTCAGGACCTTGCGACCGCCCTTGGTCATCATGCGCTCGCGGAAGCCGTGCACGCGCACGCGGCGGCGTTTGCGGGGTTGATAGGTTCGCTTTGTTGACATCTGTTCTTCTCTTGCTTATCCTGATCTGGTAAAGATAGTTAATTGTTACACTAGCTTGAACTGGCCGATTATACATTAGTGCCAGGCTGTGCGTGGGGCCTGGAGGCCTGGAGCGTCAATTATTCGTTCTGTTCGTCCATGCTGCGAGCCAACTGAACCAGTGTGCGCACACCGTAACCCATGGCGCCCCTGGGTTGGTATCCCTTGGTGTCGGAATTGAACGTCATGCCGGCCATATCCACGTGCGCCCACGGGTAGGCGTCGCGGCTGCGGGTGCGGTCTGCTTCCACGAAACGTTTGAGGAAATAGGCGGATGCCCCCACGCCCGCGTTGCGCCCGGCCGTATTCCTGATGTCCGCCACATCACTTTTGATCTTGTCGCCGTATTCGGGGAACAGGGGCATGTGCCACATGCGTTCGCCACAGACTTCTGAGGCGTGGAGGATGTGTTTTGCCCAACCATCGTCGTTGGCGAACAAGCCCGCGGCCACACCTTCACCCAACGCCACGACGCACGCCCCTGTCAGCGTCGCCAGGTCTACGACGCCGCGTGGCTGGTAGCGCTTGGCATAGTTCAACGCGTCGGCCAGCAGCATGCGCCCTTCGGCGTCGGTGCTTATGATTTCAACCGTCGTCCCACTCATCATGGTGATGACGTCACCAGGCCGATAGGATCGGTCACTTGGCATGTTCTCCGCCGCCGGCACCAGGCCGATCACGCGGCGCGGCAGCTTCAACTGGCCGATGGCCTGCATTGCGCCGATGACGGCTGCTGCGCCACCCATATCGGCCTTCATGCTATCCATGCCGGCGGGATCTTTCAGGCTGATCCCGCCGGTATCAAAGGTCACCCCCTT
>JAMDDR010000328.1 GCA_023488685.1 Chloroflexota bacterium
GTTCTTGGCGCTTATTTCAAGCCCCATTAGCCTGAGCAGTTACGTGCAAAGTACGTGGCATCAATCCTCAGCAGTTGTGGAGGCGAACATGAACATCAGCTTTCAGTCTCAAGTCGCAGTCGTCACGGGTTCGGGCACCGGCATCGGTTATGCAGCGGCGGCGTTGTTCGCGCAATCCGGCGCGGCGGTGGTGGTGAATGGCCGGCGCAAGCAGGTGTGTGAAGAGGCGGCGCAGCAGATCATCCAACAAGGTGGGCGGGCGATTGCCGTGGCCGCCGACGTCAGCACGGCCGAGGGCGCCGGACAGTTGATCGACGCGGCCTGTGGTGCGTTTGGTGGGGTCAGCATCCTGGTCAACAATGCCGGGATTTTCAGCCCGGCCGACTTCGTCAACGCCCCCTACGAGGAATGGCGGCGCGTGCTCGACGTGAACCTGGACAGCGCGGTGCACTGCTCGCGCGCTGCCGCTCGCGTCATGATCGCCGCAGGCAAGGGTGGGCGCATCGTCAACGTATCCTCCATCCATTCTTATCGCGCCGAGCGTGGGGCGTCGCACTACGACCTGGCCAAGGGTGCGATGGATCAACTCACGCGCGCGCTGGCGTTGGAACTGGCGCCGCACGACATCCTGGTCAACAGCGTCGCGCCGGGCTTTGTGGACACGCCCATGTCGGTCGTGGACGGCAAGAACGAACTGGATTCGGAGTGGTTCATCACCAACTACGTGCAGCAGCGCCGCATTCCGCTGGCGCGCGCGGCGCAGCCGGTCGAGATCGCGCAGGCGATTGTGTGGCTGGCCTCGCCGCTGAATACCTACGTCAACGGCCACGTGATCGTCGCCGACGGCGGGTTGTCCGTGACGTTTTAGAGATCGTGTTGTCGTGGGGCAAGCTGTCAGCTTGCCCTACAGTGTCTGCTAAACTATGCGAATTGCTCGTCGTGTGTGGTTCATGTCGCTTTCACGTCGCAATTGCATCGGTCGTATCAGGGTTGGTTTAATGGCTTGGTCTGTATTCTGCCTATGTCGGCGCAACGGCACAACCAGTTGACAAACTTCATGGGGCGCGATCATAATCGCCTGCCGCTCTCCACGCGGCTGAGCCTGGGCGTGGCGTTGTCCTGCCTTGTCCTGGGTGGTTGTGGCGGCCCAATCGTCACACCGTCCGCGGGGTCGAATGCCACTGCCTCACCTGCACCTTCGTCTGTAAATGCCATTCACCCGACACCCAGCCCCTGCCCAGACTCGATGAGTTGCAAGGTCTTCAAGCGCCTGGCAGCGGGCAGGCAGACACCCGAACCTGCTGCGGACAAATAGCGCACGCGACGAATGGGTTGAGATGTACGTATGGATTGGGGAATGGAGATTGGAGATTGGAGGAGGGTCGATAAGAATGCGCGGGAACGTGATGACGGATGCACAGCGGATCGCCTTTGAGACGAACGGTTTCCTGGTGATCCCAGAGGCGCTGACTGCCGGCGAACTGCGCGAGGTGCGCGCGGCGGCCGGCCGGGCCGAACAGGCCTGGCGGGCCGATTCGAAACGGGCTGGGATTCGCGCCGATACGCTGGAGGAAGTGATCGCGCCGATCGAGTACGACGACGTGTTGTTGCGGTTGCTGTGGCATCCCAGGGTCTTTCCGCTCGTGCGCGCTGCCATCGGTGACGATGTGATGATGATCGACAATTCATACTATATGACGCCGCCCCATACGGCGAAGACACATGCGGATTGGCACCACGACGTGGGCTTACGCGGCGTGTATCACCCCATGTCCATCCTGATGGTCAAGGTGTTCTATTTGTTGTCCGACGTCGAGCTGAACAGCGGTGGCACGGCCATGATTCCCGGCTCGCACCGGCTGCCCATGGATTTTCAGTTCCCACATGTGGACGACCCGAAGCAGATGCCCGGCATTTCACAAATGACCGGCAAAGCCGGCACGGCCTACATGTTCAATGGCCGTGTCTATCATGCCGCGGTGAACAATGAGAGCGACCACGTACGGCGCGTGCTCATTTACAACTACGGTCATCTGTGGATGAGACACTGGCCGGGTTATGAGCCGTCGCAACGCCTGCTGGACGAGGCGCGCGCCAGCGGTGATCCCGTGCGGATGCAGTTGCTGGGGTTGGGGCATGCCTACTCGTCCTATTTGAGAAACTGAACGGGCCGCTTGCGAAGCGCTGTTTGCGAAGCGCTGTTTGCGAAGCGCTGTTTGCGAAGCGCTGTTTGCGAATGCATTCACGATGGATTGATCAGGAGCCAAGATGCCAGAGGTCGAGATTCAACTGGACGCCGAGGCGGGCGCATGGCGGATCGGCAACAGCCGGGTGGAGTGCCGGGTACAGTGGTGCGATGGCACCCTCACCTGGGCGGTGACGGATAAAGCCAACCACCGGATCGTCATAGGGCCGTCCGGCCTCCCGCTCGCACAGCTTGACGGGCAATCGTTGCTGCCGGCAGGCAAGGTGAGCACCGCTGAGATTCCATATCCTGACGGCTCGGTCGCGCTGAGCGTCAGCTTCGACGTGAACGATGGGCTGGCGCGGCTGGTGCGCTACTACCAGGTCTGGCCGGAGCAGCCCTTCGTGCGGACCTGGGGCGTGCTGGAGAACTGCGATGGGCAGGCCCACCACGTCACCCACGCCGAGATCCTGCGCGCGGATGTCAGCTCGGGCCAGCCGCTCAGCCTGTTCCACGTCGACCAGTTCAACTGGGTATACCGGCGTGACTTTTTCAATCAACACCAGGTGCCGTTGATCGCCGGCCGGGCGCCCGTCGAGGTTCGCATGGGCGCATTCCCATCCGCTTACGCAGATGCGACCAGTTGTGGCTGGTTTGCATTGCGCGATGGCAAATTCGACCGGCCCGATGACGTACAACCCAACTCGGGCTACGGTTTTGTGGCCGGGATCGAGTTCAATGGTAAGAGCCGGGTGCGCGCCTGGGCGACGCGCGACCATGCGGATGCCACGACGGCACACCTGGTCAGCGCCATCGACGAGCTGAACCATCGCCTCGAACCCGGTGATCGCTTCGACGTGCCGGCCTGCTTTGCCGGCGTGTTCGAGGGCGATTGGGATGAGGCCGGTTACGTCACGCAGCGCTTTGCCGAAGTACACGTCCATCCACCCATGCCCGACGAGCGCTATCCCTGGGTGCAGTACAACTCGTGGGGCTATGACCAGAACATCGACGAGGCGCAACAACTGGCGGCGATCGAGCTGTGCGCCCGTCTGGGGGTCGAAGTGGTGGTGCTGGACCTGGGTTGGGCGGCGCAGATCGGCGAATGGCGGGCGCACGCGGGCAAATTCCCGCGCGGGCTGCGTCCGTTGTCTGACCGTGCGCACGAGCTTGGCATCAAGTTCGGCCTGCACATTCCACTGGCGCAGGCCAATGTGGCCGCGCCGGTCGCGCAGCAACACCCCGACTGGCTGATCCACCAGGAGAACGATTACTTCGGCGCGCCACCACTGTGCCTGGGTCATGCGCCGTGCCGCGAATGGCTGATCGGCGAGATCGTGCGGTTGATCGACGGTGACGGCGTCGACTACTTCGTCCAGGACGGCGAAGACATGGTGAAACGTTGCGATAAAACCACGCACACGCATGCCCCCAACCCCAGCAACTGCATCCACTCGACCAGGGGCCTGGACGTGGTGATCGAAACGGTGCGCAACCTGCGCCCGCACGTCATCTGGGAGAACTGCGAGGATGGCGGCTGCATGTTGACGTACAAGATGGCGCGGCTGTACTTCACCACCATCACCGTCGACAACATCGCTACCTATGCCACACGCCAGGGCGTCTACGGCGCGTCGTACCCGTTCTCGCCGCGTTACAGCGTGCGCTATATGCAGGACGACCCAACGCCGTACACGCTGCGCAGCGCCATCTTTGGCGGTCCACTCATCCTGATGCAGCGCGTGACCGAGTGGAATGAGGGGCAGATCGCGCAGACGAAGCAGGCGATCGACCAGTACAAGGCGCTGCGGGGGCTGGTGCGCAATGCCAAAGTCATCCACCTGCTGCCACCGCGCTACAACGTGGAGGGCAAAGGCTGGGGCTGGGACGCCATCCAGGCCGTCTCCCCGGACCAGTCGCGCAGCGTGGTGATGGTGTACCGGGCGATGGGGGACGCGCCACGCAAGACCATCCGGCCGCGTGGGCTGCGCGCGCAGTCGACCTACCGGGTACGCCTGGTCGATAACGGCTATTCATGTGACCTCAGCGGCGAGATGCTGGCTGGCCAGGGCATCGACGTCGATCTGGCGGAGCTGTCCTCCGAGATGATCTGGATCGATGCGCAGTCGTGAGCCGGGAACGGCATCCGCAAACCACAATACCATGGCACACAGGAGGTGATGCAAGAAGCACAAAACACACAGACGCTGAAGTCCAAGCCGGAAGTACGAGCAAGGCAGTCATCCGTCGAAAGATTGAGTTGAGTTGTCACGTTCATTCCAGGAGGAAGAAATGTCTAAGACGAGCTCGCATGTGCTTTCACGCCGACAGATGCTAAGAGTGATTGGGATTGGTTCCGCGGGGCTGGCCCTGGCCGCCTGCGCCCCAGCGGCGCCCACTGCGGCGCCGTCCGCCGCGACGAGCGCCCCCGCCGCAACCAGCGCGCAAGAGGCCGCGCCGACCGCCGGGCCCGCATCGACCATGGAACAGGGTGACCTCAGGGTGCTGGTATGCTGTGCCACCCCGGCAGAGGAGCCGCTACGCACCAAGTTCAACACCGACTTTGAACAGGCCAATCCCGGTGTAAAAGTGACGCAGGAATTGCTCCCCTCGGGCCAGAACTACTTTGAAAAGCTTCAGACGTTGATCGCCGCCGGCACGATGCCCGACGTGTTTGACATGTGGGAGGGCTACGTGCAGCCTTACGCCGCCAACGGAGCGCTCATGGCGATGGATGCGTTGCTGGAGGCCGATCCCAAGGTCAAGAAGGATGACATCCTACCTGTCGTCATCCCGGCGGAGAGTTACCAGGGCAAGCAATATGCCTTCATCTATGGCTTCATGCCCGGGCCGGTGTCGCTGTACTACAACGTCGATCATTTCGAGAAGGCCGGGCTCGAGCCGCCTACCGCGGACTGGAAGTGGGATGATATGAAGGCAGCGGCCAAGCAGCTCACCAGCGAGGCGGACAAGCGCTGGGGCATGAGCTTCGACAACTGGTTCGTCACCTGGCAATACTGGGCCTGGTCGAACGGCGGCGACATCTTCAACCAGGACGAGAGCAAAACCACCATCACCGACCCGAAGACGTCGGAAGCCATTCAATACTGGTATGACCTGGTGAACGTGGATAAGTCAGCCCCCACCTCGTCGGATGCGCAGGCACTGGGCAGCCTGGTCAAAGCGTTCCAGAGCGGCCAGGTGTCCATGCGCCAGGGCAACTATTGGGACCTGGGCGATTTGAAGGAGGCGAAGGACATCCAGTGGAAGGCTGTGCTCGTACCCAAGTCGAACACGGGCGAGCGCGTGTGGTACATGCACCTGGGGTGCTGGTCGATCAGCTCGACGTCCAAGATGCCGAACAGCGCGTGGGCTTATTCGCGCGAGTTCGTGCTCCAGCGGCCCATCGATTCAGTCACGCCTTACATCCCGCCGCTCAAGTCGTTGCTGCCGACGTTCGACACCCCGGAGCACGAGGCGCTTGGCTACAAGCCACTGGTCGAACTGGTGACCCAGCCGGGCGCGTTGCGCGTCCCGGGCGCGGGCGCCAAGTTCGACAAGATCCAGGGCATGATCCAGGCCGAACTCGATCTGGCGTATATCGGCAAGAAGTCGGTGGCCGACGCCATGGCCGCCGCCGCGCCCCAGGTGGACGAGGAACTGGCACGCAAATAGATTTTCGATTTTGGATTGGGGATTTTGGATTGCGGACCCAAATCCAAAATCTAGAATCCTAAATCCAAAATCTCGATCGGGAGTGTTTATGGCGA
>JAMDDR010000200.1 GCA_023488685.1 Chloroflexota bacterium
GCTTTCCATCGATGATGGCGCGCGGCGAGGATGGTTACTGGCATCTACGGGAGCCGCACAACCTCGTCCCGCTCACGTTCTCGCTGCGGGCAGGGTTTTTAGTAGGCCCATGCGCACTTCAGGCCAATCCATATAGGCCAGCATCAAGCCGGAACAAATCATTGAGATCAGCGCGAGCACCACATAGGGCGCGTTCAGCACGGCCGCGCCGTCGGCGATGACGGTGGCATGTGGCCACAGCATCATCAGCCGGCTGATGATGTTGAAACCATGTGCGAACCCGATCAAGTACCAGGGCCGCAACGGAACGAATGAGCAACACGGGCAGCCACCATTCCTGCGTGGTGGGTCCGAAGGATTCTGGGGGGAATAACACGAGCGGGATCAACTGCAACAGAAGCAGCACAACGATTATGCCCCGGTTGGTGAGGGATCGGCGTAAGTTCATTCTCTCAATAACTCCTTTGTGGCATATGGGTGCGGGTTGATTAAGCGTCGTGGCAATCGAAGAGCACAATGAACGAGTATAGGTTACTTGAATATGGCTGTCAAGTTTGGTTGACATTTAATATGTTGACTTCTATAATGGCGCGTAACCTGTCGGGCCTTAAGATGACCCCGGCCTCGACGCCGATTTGACAGACAATCCATTGAATGCTGGCATGCGCGCACGCCATCGCAGACGCGTTGCGACGCAAGCTTGCACGGCGAGTCTTCGCTTGAATGGCTCGCTGGCTGCAGGGAATGCTGATTCACATATTTCGTTCCGTTGCGGCCCCAACTGACCTTCTAATCGAGAAGGGGTGATATAGCCCACCGACCAAGAAAAACAGGATGACCAGGGATCGGGCCTCCCGTATCGCATAACCTGAGTGTTGAACCAGGTGTTCCAACGCTCGGGAGTTCGTTTGACCGAACTGGTAACAATACCAAACAGTGTCTTTGCAATCAGCACATAGCAAAATAGAGGAGAAGTTTACGATGCGCGCCTTGAAAATATCGTCATTGTTTGCGATGGTCGCCATAGCCGCCTCTGCGTGCGGCGGCGCGGCCACCCCGACAGCAGCCCCCACCGCCGCCCCAGCGGCTGAGGAACCTACCGCCGCCCCAACGGCTGCTGCTGCCGAAGCGACGACCGCTTCCGAGCCCGCGGCTGCTACCGGTGGCGAACTGAAGATCGCCATTTTGGCGCCGCTGTCCGGCCCGGTGCCGACGTTCGGTGTCTCAACCCGCGACGGCGCTCTGCTGGCCATTGAAGAGTGGAATGCCAAGGGTGGCGTGAACGGCATGAAGATCACGCCCGTGGTCGAAGACAGCCAGTGCACCCCCGACCCGGCGGTGAACGCGGCCAACAAAGTGATCGACCAGGACGGCGTGAAGTTCATCATCGGCGAAGTGTGCTCGAAGGCAACGATCCCCGTCTCCGACATCGCCACTGAGAAGAAAGTCATCTTGATCAGCCCGACGTCCACGAATCCATCTGTGACGGTGGATAGCAAGGGCAAGGTTAAGCCTTATATCTTCCGCGCCTGCTTCATCGATCCCTTCCAGGGCACCGTCGGTGCGAAGTTTGCGTTGGAAACCTTGAAGGTCAAGACAGCGTTCATCATGCTCGACCAGTCCAACGACTATGTGAAGGGTCTGGCTGAATACTTCGAGAAGGCCTTCACAGATGGTGGTGGTCAGGTCATCGGCAAGGAAACTTACACGTCCAAGGACACCGACTTCTCGGCCATCCTGGCGAAAGTCGCCGACACGAAGCCGGACGTGGTTTATCTGCCCGACTACTACAACATCGTGAACCTGGCCGCCAAGCAGGCCAAGGAAAAGGGCATTACGGCGACCTTCTTGGGTGGTGATGGTTGGGACTCGTCCGACCTGGACACCGCGGCCGCCGAGGGTGGCTATTTCACCAACCACTATTCGCCGGAAGACACACGCGCCGAGGTCCAGAACTTCGTCAAGTCCTATGGCGAGAAGTACAAGGATGACAGTGGCAATGCCAAAGTGCCAGATGCGTTGGCAGCGCTGGCTTATGATGCCACCAACCTGTTGATGGAAGGCATCAAGGCTGCCGGCAGCGATGACACCACCAAGGTGAATACGACGCTGGAAGGCATTACCTTCAACGGTATCTCTGGCAAGATCACGTTTGACGCAAATCATGACCCGGTTAAGTCGGCCACGATTCTGGCCGTCAAAGATGGCAAGGTTCAGTTCAACTCGGTCGTAAATCCGTAGATCTACTGAGTCGTTGTGCCTTCGCAGGAGGGTGACTGATGTTGCCCTCCTGCCACGTCCGCTTATGCCAGTTCCCCAAAATGATCTGTTCTAACTAGAACTGCACTCATTCGCTTATCGGAGGTATTGCGCCGATGCAACAGGCGAATACATCAAAACCAAGCTCATTTCTCGCACGTGGCTCGGGAGCACGCCTGGCCTGGATCGGTAAAGGATTTCTCATCATCCTGGCGTTACTGGCGCTATACATTCTGGTCAAAAGCTTCTTCGCCAATCCACAATTGTTCGCCCAGATTGTCATTTCGGGCTTGCAACTCGGTTTCGTGTACGCACTCATCGCCCTGGGCTACACGATGGTTTACGGGATCGTCCGGCTGATTAACTTTGCGCACGGCGACGTGTTCATGGTGGGTGCGTTCATCAGCTTCTACGCGGTAGCCCGTTTCCGTCTGCATTTGTGGCCTGCGGCGGCTTTCCCGGGGATGTCCTCCAGCCTCGTGGTATTGATCGGTTCCATCACCGTTATTTTGCTTTCCATGCTGGTTTGTGCCATCATGGCGGTGACGATTGAACGTGTGGCCTACAAGCCGCTGCGCAATGCGCCGCGTATTGCTGCGCTGATCACCGCCATCGGCGTATCTTTCTTCCTGGAATTCTTCGGGGCGCTGAACTTTGTGTTCTCACCCCGTTTCATCCCGTACGAGCGACCGTTCGAAGTGGTCACCTGGTACATCAGCTCTGGAATTCACCAGGTGCAGGCAGGCACGGCGCCGCCCTCGGGTGCGATTACCTTCTCCAATATTGCCATCATCATCATGGTCGCGTCCATCCTGATGCAGTTGGCACTGCAATTCCTGGTTCGCCGCACCCGAATCGGCAAGGCCATGCGCGCGACCGCCTTCGACAAGCAGGCGGCGCAGTTGATGGGTATTAACGTCGACCGCATCATCTCCATCACGTTTGCCATCGGCGCGGCCTTCGCGGGCCTCGGCGGTGTGCTGTACGCGATTGCCTACCCATCAATTCATTCGCAGTTGGGCATTCTGCCGGGCCTGAAGGCCTTCGTCGCGGCGGTGCTCGGCGGAATCGGCAGCATCCCCGGTGCGTTCGTGGGCGCGCTGATCATGGGACAAGCCGAATCGCTCACGGCCGGGTACATCTCGACGCCCATGCGCGATGCCATCGCATTCACCATTTTGATCCTGGTGCTCCTGGTGCGACCGACAGGCATCTTTGGCGAGCCGGAGAAGGAAAAGGCCTAAGCGCCAGAAGAGGAGCTACGTATGGATATCAATCCTGTCTTCCTGCTGGTCACCCTCATCAAGATTGTGGCAGTGATCGCCTGGATCTATGGCTTGCTGCGTGTCGTGGGCCACGCCTCAAAATGGGTGAAAATCGGCGGCATCATCGTCGCATTCCTGATCGTGCAGTTGGCAATCTCTGTGCCCATCGGGAGTTCGCCCATTCTGAGCAACTTCGACAGCGGCCTGCTATTCCAGGCATGCACCATGACCATGGTGGCGCTGGGACTGAACCTGATCTATGGCTTCAACGGCCAGTTCAGCCTGGGCCAATGGGGCTTCTACGGCATCGGCGCATATGCCGCCGCCGATATCACCTACCGTTGGGACAATTACGATGCAGCCGGTCTGCTGGTTGCCGGGCTCGGTGTGGTGCTGGTTGGGCTGGTCATCTTGATGCTCAATCGCATTCTGTCGCGCATGCGCGGCATCCCAGTGTTGTCGGCGTTCACGCTCTATTTGATTGGCGTGATCGTCGCCGGCGCCGTTGCGCTGTTCATCGGCGCGGCCATCGGCCAGGCGCTGACACCGTTGTTCGGCACCGAGGAGGCGCCAGGATTTCTTGCCAGCGCTCTCATGGCGCAAGTGGTCTTCTTTCTGGCGGTGTTGATTGCAGGCGTATTTGCTGCCGAAGTCAGCTTCCTGTTCGGATTGCCCGTGTTGACATTGGGGAGTGACTATTTTGGCATTGCGACGCTGGGTTTCAGTATTGTGATCAACACGCTGATGGTCAACTCGGACACCATCCTGCCTTTCCCCGAGATGAAAGGCGGGCGCGGCATGGTCGGTATCCCCAAGGTGACGAACTGGTTCTGGGCATTCCTCTTCCTGCTGCTCGTCATTATCGTCATGCGCAACATCGTGCATTCCAGCACGGGGCGTGCGGTCATGTCGGTGCGCGAGGATGAGACGGCATCCAAGGCGATGGGCATCAACGTTGCCAACTATAAGCTGCTGTCGTTCGTCGTCGGCAGCCTGTTTGCCGGTATCGGCGGCGGCGTTTATGCGCACTACATCGGTTTTCTCAGCCCTGGCACCTTTGACTTCCTGGTTGGCTTCAACCCGCTGATCATCATCGTGTTCGGTGGGTTGGGCAGCATGACCGGTACGATCGTGGCGTCATTCGGGTGGATATTCTTCCTGGAAGGATTATTACGCGTGATCCTGGGTCAAATGGGCACCGAAGCGCCCACCTGGCGTTTTGTGCTGTACCCGATTACGTTGCTGCTGATGATGCTGCTGCGTCCGCAAGGCCTGCTCGGCACTGTGGAATGGGGCTTCCTGCGCCAGCGGGAAGTGAAGCCACGCAGTCGAGAAGAATCCAACACGGTCCCGGTGTCGATTGGCGCTGCGCCGGCTGCCAAGTAGGCGCGAGGTACTTGTCATGCTTGATACACCAACTACACAATCGCAACCGATGACGGCGACTGCCGTAACCGCGGGAACGCCAGTCCTGGAGATACGCAAGCTCACCAAGTTCTTCGGCGGCTTGCGTGCGGTAAATGACTTCAACATCGCGGTGCACCCCGGCGAACTGGCCGGCCTGATCGGTCCAAACGGCGCAGGCAAGACGACCGTGTTCAATATGATCAGCGGGCTCTACATGCCCTCCGGTGGTGAGATTGTATTGCAGGGACAGGATATCGCTGGGTTGGAACCGTTCGAGGTCACACGCATGGGCGTGGGTCGCACGTTCCAGAACATCCGCCTGTTCTCCAATCTGACCGTGCTCGATAATGTCCGCATTGCCTATCATATGCATGCCGGCTACAGCATGATCGATGCCATCATGCGCAACCGTAAGTTTGACGCCAAAGAGCGCGAACTCACGGAGAGGGCGCAGGACTTCCTGGCGATCTTCAAGCTGGAGCGCATCCAGAACGAGCTGGCCAAGAATCTACCGTACGGCGAGCAGCGCCGCGTGGAGATTGCGCGCGCGCTGGCCTCCAACCCGCGCCTGTTGTTGCTCGACGAACCGGCGGCCGGCATGAACCCCGGCGAGATCGTGACGTTGATGGAGCTGATCCACTTCGTCAAAGATCGCTTCGGGTTGACGATCCTGCTGATCGAACACCAGATGCGGTTTGTGATGGGCATTTGCCAGCGCATCACGGTGATGGACTTCGGCGAAGTGATCGCACGCGGCACGCCGAAGGAGATCCAGGAGAATCCGCAGGTTATCGAGGCATACCTGGGTAAGGGGGCGGCGCACGCGTAAGACAGCGTTTGAACGTTCGAACGTTCAAACGTTGGAACGTTGTCCGGATGAGGAAACGATGCTACTCGAAGTCAATAACTTAAATGTCTACTACGGTGCCATTCATGCGCTGCAGGGTATCTCGTTCAACCTTGACGAGGGCGAGGTCGTCACGCTCATTGGCGCGAATGGCGTTCCCGCGGTTACGGCAGT
>JAMDDR010000348.1 GCA_023488685.1 Chloroflexota bacterium
TTTATCGCATCCGGCGGGCAGAGCATCACCGCACCGGCGACAAATGGTGCATCTACCCGATGTACGATTTCACGCATTGCCTGTCCGATTCGATTGAACGCGTCACTCACTCGATCTGCACCCTGGAATTCGAGGATCACCGTCCTTTGTACGACTGGTTCCTCGATACGTTGGGGGTCTACCATCCGCAGCAGATCGAGTTCGCGCGGCTCAACATCAACTATACTGTGCTGAGCAAGCGCAAGCTGTTGACCCTGGTGGAGCAGGGGTACGTGCGAGGGTGGGACGACCCCCGGATGCCCACGATCTCAGGGCTGCGCCGGCGCGGCTACACGCCGGAGGCGATCCGCGAGTTCGCCGAGCGCGTCGGCGTAGCCAAGACCAATAGCATCGTTGATATCGCGCTGCTTGAGCACTGTCTGCGTGAGGACCTCAACAAGCGGTCGCCGCGCGTCATGGCAGTGTTGCGCCCCTTGAAGGTTGTGCTCGTCAACTATCCCGAGCAACGCGTGGAGGAACTGGAAGCGGTCAACAATCCGGAAGATGCCGGCATGGGTTTCCGCAAGGTGCCCTTCTCGCGCGTATTGTATATCGAGCAGGATGACTTCCGTGAAGATCCTCCCAGGCAGTACTATCGCCTGGCGCCCGGCCGCGAGGTGCGGCTGCGTTATGCCTATTTCATCAAGTGTGTGGACGTCGTCAAGGACCCGCATACCGGTGAGGTGATCGAACTGCACTGCACCTACGATCCCGCGACGCGCGGCGGCGATGCGCCGGACGGCCGCAAGGTGAAGGCAACGCTGCATTGGGTGTCTGCGGATCACGCTATCCAGGCGGAGGTGCGGCTGTACGATCATCTCTTCACGCGACCGGACCCGGCCGGAGTGGAGGATGGACAGGACTTCACCGCCAACATCAATCCCGATTCATTGGAGGTGTTGCCGTCGTGCCGGGTTGAGCCGAGCCTGATGGCTGCGGCAGCCGGCAGTCGCTACCAGTTTGAGCGCCTGGGTTACTTCTGCCTGGATCCGGACTCAACCGCCGCCAAGTTGGTGTTCAACCGCACGGTGTCACTGCGCGACACGTGGGCAAAGATCGAGCAGGCGCAGAAGCAGAACGGGTGAGGGAAAACGGATGAGTCTGCCCAACACAGTGCGTGTGCGCTTTGCGCCCAGCCCGACCGGCATGTTGCACGTAGGGGGACTGCGCTCGGCGCTCTTCAACTGGCTCTTCGCGCGCCACAGCGGCGGCACATTCATCCTGCGTATAGAGGATACCGACCGCAAGCGGTACGATCCGCGCGCGTTGCCCGATCTCTTGGAGAGCTTGCGCTGGTTAGGGCTGGATTGGGACGAGGGCCCTGAGGTGGGCGGTGAGTATGGCCCCTACTTCCAATCGCAACGCACACACCTGTACGGGCAGTATGCCAGACAGCTGTTGGATAGTGGTGATGCTTATTACTGTTTCTGTACGTCGGCACGGCAGGCAGGAGGCAATCCCGAACAGACATCGCACCGAGGAGCGGCGACCGGCTACGATCGCCGCTGCCGCACCCTGGATGCACGGGCGGCTGCCGAGCGTGTGGCCGAAGGCGAGTCGGCCGTCATACGTCTGAAGATGCCGCTTGAAGGTCGCACTACCTTCCACGACCTGATCCGCGGCGACATCTCGGTTGACAACGGCATCCAGGATGACGTGGTCCTTCTCAAGAGTGATGGCTACCCCACCTACCACCTGGCGAATGTGGTGGATGATCATCTCATGCGCATCACGCACATCATGCGCGCTGATGAGTGGATCGCGACCGCCCCGCGCCACGTGCAGCTGTACAAAGCCCTGGGCTGGCAGATGCCGGCGATTGCCCACCTGCCCGTGGTGCTCGACCCAAGCGGCAAGGGCAAAATGAGCAAGCGCAAGAAGGTGGCAGCGGATGGGCGTGTATTGCCGGTGCATGTGCGTGACTTTCGCGAGGCCGGCTACCTGCCTGAGGCGTTGTTCAACTTCCTGGCCTTGATCGGCTGGCACTATGACGATCATACGGAGCTGATGACGCGCCAGGAGATCGTAGACCGGTTCAGCATCGAGCGCATCAACCCGGCAGCGGCTGCATTCAACTATGCCAAACTAGACAATTTCAACGGCGTCTACATCCGTGGTCTGACGGTGGAGGAGCTGACCGACCGGCTGATGCCATTCGTGGTGAGAGCCGGCTTCCATGCTGACCGGCAGACCCTGTTACGGATTACGCCGCTGGTGCGGGAACGCATGGAGCGGTTGGACCAGATCGCCGGGCTGGTGGATTTCTTCTTTGCGGAGCAACTGGCCGATTACGATCCGCTGGAACTGATACCCAAGAAGGCAGATGCTGCTGAAGCATGCCGGCTTCTGGCAAGCGCGCGGGAGCTGCTGGCCGGCGTGGAGCCGTTTGACCACGATTCCATTGAGCGTGCCCTGCGCGGGCTGGCCGAGAGGCTGGATGTGAAGGCGGGGCAGCTGTTCCAGCCCATCCGCGTGGCGGTGTGCGGAAGGCTGGTGGCGCCTCCCCTGTTCGGCACGCTGGAAGTGATGGGTCGTGAGTGTGCGCTCAAGCGCATTGACCAGGCACTTGGCAATCTGGCTGCCCTGGCTCCGCTTGCCGGCTGACGGCGACAGTCAGCGATGTAGGGCGGCTTTCCATAGGCGCCGGTCATCTGACAATGCCGAACTTCCGAAGATACTACATACCTGGTGCGCTCGTTTTCATCACAGGCGTGACGTATGGTCGGATACCGCGGTTGTCCTCGGCAGACGATGTCGATCTGCTTTTGCACACTATGCGCCTCGTGCAGGGGAAGCATCTGTACAACCTGCTGGCCTATGTTATCTTGCCCGAGCATTTCCATTGGCTGATGCGAGTCAATGACCCAAGCGGCGATTTTTCTGCTGTGATGCACAGCATCAAGCGCAACTACACGCTCAACTACAAGAAAGCACACCACGTGGATGGTCACCTCGCACTGTGGCAAGAACGTTTCTGGGATCACGTGATCCGTGACGAGGATGATCTGAGTCGTCACATGGACTACGTTCACTACAATCCGGTGAAACATGGCCATGTGCTCAGTCCTGGAGACTGGGCGTATTCCACCTATCTGCACTGGGAACAGCGGGGATACTACGAGCCTGGATGGGGCCAGTTATGTGAGCCGGACAGCATCACCGGGATGGACGTCGAATAGGCTGCAGGTCCATGGCCGCCAATTATCAGGATGCGCGACGGCGGGTATGGAAACCCGCCCTACGGTTGTTCACGAGGTAGGGCGGCTTTCCATAGCCGCCGGTCATCAGGATGTGCGACGGCGGGTATGGAAACCCCTTCCACGGTTGTCGGCGAGGTAGGGCGGCTTTCCATAGGCGCCAGTTATCCGGGTACGCGACGGTGGGTATGGAAAACCGCCCTACGGTCACCCGCCACGATTCGCCAGCACAGCCGTGCCAGCAGCCAATGGACGGGCATCAACAGCCACAGGTTGGGAGCAAAGTAGAAGATCGCTGACGTTGCCACGAGCACGCTGGCATCCACGAGCCTCAGCTCGACTGGTGTGCTATTTGCTCCTGACCTTCCCCACCGGTTGCAGATCAGCCACTCGCCACATACCAGGATCACGCCGCCCACAACGCCCAGGTAGAGATCGCCTGCAAGAAGCCAGGCGCATGCCCGGTAGAAGCTCCAGTGTACGGCTGCGTAGGCTGAACGAGAAAATGAAGCCGGGAGAGCCTTGCCATGGTGGGGCACCACGCCGGCCTCATGGGCGCTGACCGGTGAGCGCTGCACATGGCGGTAGGCCAGCCACGTGGCAACCAGCAAGAGGCTCATCAGTGCCGTGAGACCGGCCAGCCGGCCGAGGTCGGGCAGCCAGGACAACAACAGCAGCGACACGGCAGCACGGACCGGTGCGAGGATGTTGGCGGCGGGCAGTGTGTCGCCGACGGCCGGCAAACGATCCAGGCCAACCAGCCCCAGGTAGCGGCTGGGCAGCACGCCGAGCACGAGGGTGACGTAGGGGAGACCGACGTAATACGCGAACCGTAGCAGCGATACCGGCCAGCCGGCCATCAAACGGCTTGTCCAACGGGCGTTCCCGGTTCGAGAGGCGGCCAGGCGAGCGATGACGAGCCGCAGCAGTATGGAGGCGAGAAGGTAGGCGACCACCTGCCAGCGGAGGTCCATTAACCGACGACGCTCCACCGGTGGGCCGGAATCTCGAGGCGAACGCAGGTTCCTGTTCCGGGATGAGACTCGATCTCGAAGCGCCCGCCCAGATACTCGGCCCGGTCTTCCATGTTGAGCAGGCCCATGTGGCCGGCCTCGCGCCGGCGGCGCGCCGATTCGGCGTCGAAGCCGACGCCGTCATCCTGCACCTCCAGCCGGAACATCTGGTTCTCGACCCCCAATCGGATCACGATCACCTTGGCGTGGGCGTGCTTCTTGGCATTGCCCACCGCCTCTTCCACCACGGAGAAGACAACGCCCTCCGCTTCCTTCCCGATCTGCCCCTTGTACCCCTGGCTGTCCTGTTCAACCTCGTACACGTCGCCGCCTTGTATGAGAAACGGTACCGGCCATGGGCAAGGGCAACCGGCATCATTTGGGACACGATTGTGGTGATCCTCATGTTGGTTGCCACCGGCGGCTGGAGAAGCCCTCTTGTGCCGGCAGCACTCTTCCCGGTCCTGACTGCATCCATCAGCCTTGGTCTTCTGGCGGGTCTGGCGACCACGGTGCCGATTGCGCTGACCTATGCCGGCACAGCCGCCATCAACAGGGACCTGACACGCCTGCAAGATCTTTATCTGCTTGGAGCGAATGTGGTGGTGCTGGTGGGTGCGGCGTGTGCGATTGGATTATTGCGTCGTGGCCTGGGGATACATCCTTCCGGGGACAAGCCGGCGATGCCGGAGATCGAGGAACTTGAGCTGTTACGTCGCGCCAACAAGCGCGCCACAGTCGTGCGCGAGATGGCCACCACCCTCAGCGCCACGCTGAGCTACGAGCGAGTGCTGCGCACAATGCTGGAGCTCAGCCTGATAGCGATAAACGAGTCGGACATCGTAGACGCCTCGCTGGTCGGTCTCGTGATGCTCTTTGAGCAGGAAAGAGACTCCGAGAAACTGCGGGTGCACGCCGGCCGAAACATCCCTCGCGCGGACGAGAATCGGGTCGTGTCCGGTCAGAGCGAGATGATCACCCGCGCTAGGTCTGACGCCGAACCCTATATCGCCCAGGACGTCGGCAACGACCCTGTGCTGGGGCAGTTGCTCTGTATGCGTGACGCCAGGTCAGCCCTGTGCGTGCCACTGCGCGCCGGATTCGATATCTTCGGCGTCGTCGTGCTTGCCAGTCCCCAGCCAGGCTACTTCAATGCTGAACATGCCGAACTGCTCTCCACGTTCTGCCATCAGGCTGCGTTGGCGCTAAAAAACGCGCAGCTCTACCAGAACCTTCAGTCAGAACAGCGCCGCATCCTGGAAAAAGAGGCCGAAGCCCGCGACAAACTGGCGCGCGAGCTGCACGACGGGCCTACCCAGTCCATAGCCGCCATGGCGATGCGTCTCAACTACGCCCGGATGATGATTGAGAAGAACCAGCCCATCGAGAAAGTGGCCGAGGAAGTATCACAGATCGAGGAACTGGCGCGCAAGGCCACTCAGGAAATGCGCATGAAACTGTTTACCTTGCGGCCCGTCGTCCTGGAGACGCGCGGGTTGGTGGCAGCGCTCAGGCAATACGCCGAGCGATTGCGACAGGCTGACGGACTCAGCGTACAGGTGGACGCCCAGGGGTACAAGGGGCAGATCGGGAAGGAAGCGGAGGGCGTTGTCTTCTCCGTGGTGGAAGAGGCGGTGGGCAATGCCAAGAAGCACGCCCACGCCAAGGTGATCGTGATCCGATTGGGGGTCGA
>JAMDDR010000593.1 GCA_023488685.1 Chloroflexota bacterium
TGACGGATACCGAGATGGCCCGCCTGGCAATGTGGTGCGTCAATCAGATTGAGACGCGCGCCGACCTGGAGCGCATCGGCCGGGCACTGCACGAGCGGATGAGCAAGGTGAGAGTGGAAACACACTGATCAAATGACAAATATCAAATGACAAATGGCAAATGACAAATCGCACGTCGCTGAGGTCAAGGTGATGATTCAGTGTTTGCCATTTGGGATTTCAATTCCGATCTGGGTCATAGAGAGGGGGCTGATTGTTCATGGAGCTCATCACAGTCAGGATCGAAAAACCCGAACCCATCAATTTCATCCTGGGTCAGACGCATTTCATCAAGTCGGTCGAAGACATCCACGAGGCGATGGTTACCGGCGTGCCCGGCATCAAGTTCGGCATTGCCTTCTGTGAGGCGTCGGGCGCCTGCCTGGTGCGCTGGTCGGGGACGGACGAGGCGATGATCCAGCTGGCGCGCAAGAATGCCCTGGCCATCGGCGCCGGCCACAGTTTCATCATCTTCCTGGGTGAGGGCTTCTACCCCATCAACGTCCTCAACACCATCAAGACAGTGCCGGAGGTATGTCGCATCTTCTGTGCCACCGCCAATCCCACGCAGGTCGTCATCGCCCAGACCGAGTCGGGACGCGGCATTCTGGGTGTGGTGGATGGATCAAGCCCGGCGGGCGTCGAAGATGCCGACGATATCGCCTGGCGTAAGGGATTCCTGCGCAAGATCGGGTATAAATCATGAGCATTGGGGCATTTCATCTCTGAATGCACGTGCTGCCTGTTGTCGCACAGGTCAAATTGGGTTATCATGCAGCGGGAAGGAGCGGCGATGAGACAGATTCTGCTGTATCCGGGCGACGACGGATATTGGGTGGCCGAATGCCCTAGCTTACCCGGTTGCGTCAGCCAGGGCAAGACCAGAGAAGAAGCCATCGCCAACATACGTGAGGCGATTGAACTGTACATTGAAGATATGATCGCCAACGGCGAAGCCGTGCCGGAAGATCGCCTCGACCGTATGGTGAGGGTGGTGTGACCAGACTGCCGCGCATTTTCCGGTCAGGAATGTATCAAGGCCCTGGCCAGGGTTGGTTTCGCCATCAGCCGTCAGCGCGGCAGCCACGTCATTTTGCGCCGTGACGTACCCTTTGGCCGCCTCTCTATTCCTGACCACAAGGAGTTGGATACTGGCACGCTGCGCGCGATTATTCGGCAGGCCGGGCTGGACATAGACGAGTTTGCCGAGTTGCTCGAGTGAGATCGCATTTCCGCAGCACCCCATGCGGCGATCACATGCCCGATCTCAACCCTGGCGCCCGAAAACATGCCGGAAAGCAGCAAGCAGCCCAGCTTGCGCATTCGGCCGAATGTGGTATAATTTGAGCCGCGTTGTGGTGACCATAGCTCAATTGGCAGAGCATCTGGTTGTGGCCCAGAAGGTTGCGGGTTCGAGTCCCGCTGGTCACCCTGTTTGCCCTCGTAGCTCAGCCGGCAGAGCAACCGCCTTGTAAGTGGTCGGTCGTCGGTTCGATTCCGACCGAGGGCTTACACCACTGCCTGCCGTAGCCTTTTGCCCCTCATACCACTACCTGTAGTGGGTGAGGGGTTTCTGTATGCCACAAGCACCAAAAGTAGGCCAACCACTTCGGCTGATTCCTTCGCTGCCATTTCGCCTTGAGATAGAAGCATTTCTGACTGACTGCAATGCGTGGTTGGTCTGGTTCACCGGCAGCACCTGGTGAGCCTCACCAATTCTCGTCGAGAACTACTGCTACCGGTTTCTTCGAGATTTGCAGGGGGTGTGGTATACTTTGCAGAGTATGAGGCCCTTTCATAATTGAACGATCAGGCGTTGGCAAAGGCAAGCACCTTGAGACGTGAAGTGCCAAGTCTGGGCGTCGGCAGCGGGTGGCGATGAAGGCGACGATCAGGGCTGCGATGTAGACACGGAACGCGAATTGGGTGACCGCCAGATAGCCTTGGACGTGAAAGTACTTCAAGCCAAAGTGGCGTTTGATCCAGGCGAAGTGGCGTTCGATGTGGGCACGTGGGCTCATCAAGTCTCGCCACTGGCGGATGAAGAACAGGTCGGCCAGGGAGCGTTTGCCTTGGCAGCGGGGGTTGTAGTCGACATTGACCGCAGCGCGCAGCACCGTGAGTGAAGAAGCGACACCGATGGTCCTGGCCAATCTAGGATATGGCATTATGGACAACGCCATGGTTGAAGCGGCGGCGTACTTTCTCCAGAGACTTGCCGCAACCAAGGAGTGACTGAACATGCGACTGCTACACTACATCGAGATCGAGAACTTCAAGACTTTTGGCGACAAACAGCGGATCGATCTCGATCACCCGGCGGTTATCATCGGTCCCAACAATTGCGGCAAGACTAGTGTGATCCAGGCGCTGGCCTTGTGGTCGCAGGCGGTCAAAATGTGGTATGAAGTTCGGCGCGAATCCTCCGCGAAGGAACGCACCGCCACCCCCCTCAACCGGCTCAATATCGTCTCTGTGCCGGTCCAGCGCACCCGGTTTTTCTGGCATGAAACCAAGGTGCGCACTGGCAACAAGGATATTCCTCTACTCATCACGGTCGGCGTGGAGTATAAGGGCAGAGTCGAACCGCTTCCTATGCGCTTTCGCAACCAGGGTGAGGATCTAGTGTACTGTACTCCAGACAATGGAGTCCGCGACAACATGGCTTTTATCGAGCACGCCGCGATGATCAACGTGGAGCTGCTCTATCCTATGTCCGGGTTGGAAACCGAGGAGCCTCTCCTGCAACCAGGCCGCATCGGTGTGTTGCTTGGGCAGGGACAGACTGCACAGGTTCTACGGAACCTCTGTCTGATGGTTCACCAGGAATCGCCGCACGACTGGGAGGATATTGTCAGACTTATGAAACGCCTCTTTCAGGTTGAACTGGGTACTGCGAAACAGAACACCCGCGGCGCCATCAATCTGACCTACCAGCAGCAGGGAGTCAAAGAGCCGCTCGATATCTCCGCCGCCGGCCGCGGTTTCCAGCAAATGCTGTTGGTCTTCGCCTATCTCTTCTCTCACCAAAAGAGTGTCCTCCTCATCGACGAACCGGATGCCCACCTAGAAATGCTACGCCAGAAACAGGTCTTCGTTCTGTTGCGTGACATCGCTTCCAGAAACGGATCGCAAGTGGTGATGGTGACTCACTCCGAAATCATCCTCGACGAAGCGCTGGATACCAATCTCACGCTTCTACTCGAAGGGCGAGCGGATAACCTCGCCAAGAAGGCTGACATCCGCCAAAGCCTCAAAGTCTTCGGCGCGGAACATTATGTACGAGCTCGCGAACGCGGTTACGTGCTCTACGTGGAAGGTGGAACCGATGTGGCCATCCTGCGCGCGCTGGCCGCAATACTTGAGCATCCGGTTGCTGAAGTCTGGGATGAAAGAATAAACACCTTTTACGTCGAGAACAACTACCCCGAGGTCTCACTGGAGAGCGAACTGGAACGCGTGGAAGGGGGCTTCGGCATCTCACCGAAAGACCATTTCAACGGCCTGCGAAAACTTCTCCCGGGACTCAAAGGCCTGGCCATTCTCGACAACGATGGTCGCAAACGCGAAGATAGCAGCGACGGTCACCTCACAATCCGCTACTGGAAACGATACGAAACCGAGAACTATTTCATCACACCCAATCTGCTGCGCCTATTCGTCGAGAAAGAGCGCAGAAGAAATCCTCTTTCCACCCCCACGGCGGAAGTGGTGGACGAGGTCTTGGACGGCCTGATTCTAGAGCAGGTTTTCGGCGGCAACCCCCGTGATTTCGATACGTGGAAACAATCACCACCAGACGCCGCCCGACTGATCTGGGAGACAAAAACCCAGTACGCGAAACTCAGTGCGTTTGCTGAGGAGTTCTTCCGTCGCCTCGCACAGCGCAGCGGTCTCACTGTGCTGCTCACCAAGGGTGAATTCCACCTACTCGTCGATCTCGATCTCGTGGACATAGGAACAATACCGCAGGAAGAAGTGCGGGAGAAGCTCGATCTGCTCGATGGATTGTTCAGAAACGCCCAGGAGATAGTAGAACCGAATGGCAAGTCCGAAGCGGTTGACGAGCAAGCGGAGGCAAAGGCGTGACCATATTTGCGCGTTTGTTGACCGAACCCGACAAGGCCGCATCGCTGGCCGATGCGTGTGCCGCTCTGCGTAAATGCAACAGACGGCTGGCGTGTTCCGCATCGTCTGCTCACCGGTGGGGGTCTGGGACCGTGCTGCGAAAAGCGTCACCTACGAGTGGGGCTCTTCGTTTTGGGCACGAAAATGTGATTTGCCTGTCTGGGCGAAGGGCGACAAACCACCACGCAGTTGGCGTCCCCGTGGCCCACAAGCTGTTATGCGCACGGGGGTTTCTTGTTATGCCACGTCCAATCAGGCCAGCTGCCTCCAATTCACGCCATACCACCTAACCTGACGGACACCCGCTCCGCCAATCAGGGCAAACGCATCTTAGCAAAAGGGCGCACTGCCAACGGATTTGTAGAACGGATCCCGTAAACAGCACGGGACTACGTTGAACGGATTGCACCGCTTCATGCCCTCTGACAACGGTGAATGGCCGCTGACTGCAACACATAATCCGTGTAATCTGTTCCCATAATCCGTTGACAGTTCCCCGCAATGTCCAGAGGGTAGGGCGGCTTTCCATAGCCGCCGTCGCCAACATACGTCGTTCCGGCAGGTATGGGAACCTGCCCTACGGCTGACGGACCCCCTCCGCCAACAGGGCAATTGCATCCAAAATAGGCTGGAAAGGATCTTGAGCAGGTAGTTTTCATCCCAGCCGGCCTTGAGGCGTTTGGCACGGACGCCACATTGGGCCGATTTCTCCTGTTTGAGCAGATTAAGCGCGATGTGTCGCAAGATGGCAAAGTTGTGAGGGGCGTGGTCCTTGCGGACACGGCAGTCGTCTTCACGAAAAGCGACATCCAGTACCCAGTGCAGTTGATTCTCAATGCCCCAATGGCTGCGCACCGCATGCAGGTGTTGCTTGGATCCGTACGCCAGGCTTGATAGGTAGTAACGTGTGGTGACAGTCGTCTCAAGAGCGATGCGTCGTTCGGATTTGACCATGACGATAGTGCGTAGAGTGGGCCAGTCCGACAGATGGGGTGGGTAAGCCAGGTAATCCGGTTTGGAAATGGTCCAGCACTCGCGTACCTCAATGCGCCCGTGCCCCTTGTTTACTGTCTTGTGGTGGTCGCAGTCAGTGAAGTCGGTTTCCTGGGCATACTCAAAGAGTTCTTGCACGGCATCATACAATGTCGCCTGATCCCCCTTCAATGCCAGGACATAGTCGGCACCTTGGGCGACGATTTGTTTGGCAATCTCCACCTGACAACCCATCGCGTCGATCGTCACGCTACACCCGCCAATGTCCAGTGCTGCCAGCAACTGGGGGATCGCCGTGATCTCGTTAGACTTCTCAGCCACTTTGGACTGCCCCAGTACCAGTTGGTTCTCCTGCGCCCAGGCACTCACCATGTAGATCGCATCCTTACCGATGGTTTTGTCGTGCGAGCGCCGTAGTTGTTTGCCATCCACAATCACCAACTGCCCATCGAACACCTCACTGACCGCTTGCATCCAGTTCAAGAAGCAGCGCTGAAACTGGCTCGCATCCAACAGCCTAAATACCCGCCCAAAGGTATCATGCGAGGGGATGCCATTGGCTAACGGCAGGAAGCGCTTGAACCATTCCAACTTAGCATTTCCAAAGTCCGCAATGTCAACCCACGTTTCAGCCCCATCGATCACGGCACAGATCGCAATCACAAGAATATCTCTCAGCAGATGCGCCTTGGTGCGGTCTATCCGTGGATCCTCCAACTCCGCAAAGTGCTCGCTGATACTGCCTACCACCGCATGGTACTTCTGGAACGG
>JAMDDR010000067.1 GCA_023488685.1 Chloroflexota bacterium
GCGCGCGATGTGGTGGACGCCATCAAAGAGCGCTCCGGCCTGCTGGCGCAGCGGCTGCCGGGGCTGCTGACTTTCCCGCATCGCACCTTTCAAGAATACCTGGCCGGGTTGTGGATGGTCGATCAGGGCCTGGACGACCTGGGCAGCGACAGGGCGGCGCAGTTCGAGGTGTGGCGCGAGGTGATCTTGCTGGCGGTGGGCAACATGGCCTACAACATGAAGCCGCCGCAATTAGCCGCGCCGATCCAACTGGTGCGCCGGTTGTGCCCTGCCGTTTGTGACGATACTGACGCGGCCTGGCGCAAGGTGTGGCTGGCGGGCGAGGCCTTGGCCGAGATGGGCGTGGCGCGCGCGACCGAGAAAGACAGCGATACGGTGCGCCAGGTGCAAGCACAGTTATCGCATTTGATCAGCGCAGGCAAACTGGCGCCGCCCGAGCGCGCCCAGGCCGGCAACGCGCTGGCGCGCATCGGCGACCCGCGCTTCGACCCGCAGTGGTGGTATTTGCCCAAGGAGCCATTGCTTGGTTTCATAGAAGTGCCGGCCGGGCCGTTCTACATGGGCACGCGCAAGCAGGACTTTCAACCGCTCATGGAGAAGCTTGGTATACCAAAGGATAAGCGCAAACACTACCAGGAGGAAATCTGGTCAGATGACGCGCCATTCGATCTGCCGCGCTACTATATCGCGCGTTACCCTGTTACCGTCGCCCAGTTCAGAGCCTTTGTGCAGGACGCCGGCTTCAAGATTGACGAAGTGCACAGCTTGCATGATGAAGACAATTACCCAGTGCGTTACGTGTCGTGGCGCGCGGCTATTGCTTATTGTGACTGGTTGACTGCCAAGTTGCGCGAGCGCGACGACACACCAGAGCCGCTACGTGCGCTGCTGTGCGAACAGCGCTGGCACGTAACCTTGCCCAGTGAGGCTGAATGGGAAAAGGCCGCGCGCGGTCCGGCACCATCACACTGTATCTACCCATGGGGCGACGACATACCAGATGAAACAAACAATGACTATGCCAACATCCTGTATGCGAAGATCAACACGACATGCAGCGTGGGGATCTTCCCCAAAGGAGGCAGTAAAGATTACGCATGTCTGGATATGATCGGCAATGTCTGGGAGTGGACGCGCAGTATTTACAAGCCCTATCCGTATAAACCGGATGACGGGCGCGAGAATCTCAAGATGGGGAAAAATGATCATCGAGTGGTACGTGGGGGCTCGTTCAGCTACGTGCAGAGGATCGCGCGCTGCTCGTGCCGTTACCGGCACTATCCAGTCCCTCATGGCGGCTTTGGTTTTCGGGTGGTTATATGCCCATTGTCTTCTCATCATTCTGGACTCTGAACGCCCTTTTGTTGTTGTCTGTTCCTCTGGTGCTCTGCTCTCTGGGATGAGGTTAGAGAAACTTTGGCCCCTCTCCAGGTGAAAAGGAACGCAAATGGCAAACGAGGATGTGCCGATTTTCATACCCACATACGGCTTGCTGACCTAGCTGTTGCCGATGACCGTGCCGGACAAAGATGTACTTGTCATGTTGAGCACGTCCATTGGGTTGCGGTCATGACGAGCGTTACTGGCGTGCACGGCATGCATGCCGCAGCATCTCTACATAGCCACGGCACGAACTATGGTTAGGCAAAGACCCTTCGCTAGCGCTCAGGGTGACAGGGATACGCGCCAGCTTGCGACGACGGCGTTATTACCAGGCAACGCTCTGGAAGCCGAGTCTTCGGGCGGTTATAATGCGGTCGCCATGGAGAACGACAACCGCCCTCAGAACATCTACGACGATCCACAGTTCTTCGAGGGGTACTCCCAGATGGAGCGTTTCCAGTCTGGTTGGGGGCTGGCGATGGAGCACAGCAGTTTCGTGGAACTGGTGGGTGACGTGTCGGGACGGCGCGTGCTCGACCTCGGCTGTGGCGCGGGCCAACTCGCCTTTTACCTTGCCGAAGCCGGGGCGGCCGAGGTTATTGGGATCGACGCGTCGGAGCGCATGCTCGACGTGGCGCGCGCCCAGTGGACGCACCCGCGCATCTCCTACCGCCAAGCGTCGATGGAGGACGCTGGCTTCCCATCCGAGGCGTTCGACCTGGTGGTCAGCTCGCTCGCCTTGCATTACGTGCGCGACTACGCGGGGCTCGTGGGGCGTATCGCGCGGTGGCTTGCTCCGTGCGGCCTTTTTGATGATACGGCGGCCACCGAGATCTACACTGCGCGCGGCTTGGCCGACGGGTGGGTCATCGGCCCCGAGGGAACGCGCATCGCCTGGACGCTCGATCACTACGCCGATGAAGGCCCGCGCGAACACCGCTGGTTCGTCCCCGGCGTGCGCCGGTACCACCGTACGCTCTCGACGCTTCTCAATGGACTGATCGATGCCGGGCTCGTGCTCGAACGGGTGATGGAGTCGACGCCGAGCGACGCGTGGTTGCGGGACCGGCAGCAGGACGCGGACGAGCGCCGGCGGCCGATGTTTCTGCTGGTGCGCGCCCGAAAAGCATGACGACGGCGACGCCTTAGCTAGCGGCGTTGGGCGGGTGTGGCACGCGGACAACCTGCTCAGCGTGCGCAAGGGGCTATACTGGCGGCGCGATTCCTGCTCTTAACCATGGGGATCGGTTGAGTTCCAAGAACCACCCCCAACCCCTCCTTGGTAAGGAGGGGAGAACGGCGAGGCGCCTCCCCTGACCAAAGGAAGGTTGGGCAGGGTTCAGACAACCACCCCCGGCCCCTCCTTGCTAAGGAGGGGAGAATGGTGCGACTCCTCCCCTGACCGAGGGGAGGTTGGGTAGGGTTCAGACAACCACCCCCAACCCCTCCTTGCTAAGGAGGGGAGAATGGTGCGACTCCTCCCCTGACCGAGGGGAGGTTGAGTGGGGTTCAAACAACCTCCCCCGGCCCCTCCTTACGAAGGAGGGAAGAATGGGGTTGGTTCCTCCCCATGGCAAGGGGAGGTTAGGTGGGGTCGGTAAATGCGGCTTTCGAGAGCACAAAAACACGTCTTGCTGGCCATGGCGAACCAGTGCCTGCTCAAGTCGCACCGCGACATCGAGGGGAATAAGGCTTACAAGCTGCACCCGCTGGAGGGCCCGGCACAGGACGTCGCGCCGGCGGTGGTTGAGGCGCTGTCCGGCCACGGGCTGATCGACCGCAACAAGAAGTTCCCCGCCGCCACCTACTGGCTCACCGAAAAGGGCAAGGGGCTGGTGGCTACGCTTCGATGAGGCCGGTGTTGAGGCCCAGCGGCTGGTCTGCCACGGTCAGACACACACGGCAGGGATCAGGCCCTGCCCGCCGACTGAGGAGGTTGCTCCCAGCTAATGCCGTTGCGTCTGAGCAGTTCAGTGAGACGGGGCACCGCGCTTAACATCCTTTCCTGCCGTTTGGCATTTACCCCTTGCACTGCGGATTGCCACGCCAGTTCCGCCACCTCGTATGCGGCGCGCGGGCGGCCCAGTCGTTGCGCGTTTTGGGCCAGCGTGCGCAGCATCGCGCCACCATGGTCGAGCCAATGGAACAGAACTTCAAGCGCAACCACGGGTTCTGGGGCCAGCGCGCCTGCGCCACCGTCGATCACGTAGCTGGCATTGCCGGTCTCCTGACCGGGGATCACGCCGATCAGCATCAGCGGCAACCCACACGCCAGTGTCTCCGTCGTGATCAGCCCGCCGGCCTTGGAAACGACGCAATCCGACGCCCCCAGCAAGTCCGGCATGTTCTCGACGTAGTTGTACACGTGGGTGGGGTGATGCCATTCTGTCTGCTGGAATTGCCGGTGCAATTCGTCGTCGCCGCCCGCCACAACCGCCAGTTGAATGGCCAGGCCGGAGTGATTGAACACATGCAGGATGCCGGGCAGGTTCTCGACGCGTTTGCTGCCCACGGCCAGCACGGTGATCAGGTCCTGGCGCCAACCCAATCTTTCACGATGAAGCGTGCGGAACTGAGTGGCGCGTGCCAGTTGCGGGTTCACCGGGATGCCGGTGATCTGCAGACACTCCGCCGGCAAGCCGTACTCCAACGCCAGGTCGTACACAGTCTGCGTCGGCACCACACACCAGTCGACAGCGTTATAGAACCACAGCCGGTGCACGGTCGCGAGATCGGTGACGACGGTAATGAGGGGGATACCATACTTATTGACGGCCCTCACGGCACTGAGCGGTGCCTGGTACAGCGGGTAGGTCGTCACGATTGCATCGGGACGATGACGGTACACCAGGTCGCGCATCACCTGGAACAGCATGACCGTCAGTGCGCTTTCGGCAATGGCCGTCGGGACGGCGTAATCGCTGGCCGTGTAGCCCAGCCTGTACAGCTTGGGCGATTCCTTGGCGAGCCTGTCATAGTCGTACTGGCTGTCGCGCAGCAGTGATGGCGCACGTTCGTCCTCAAGCGGGTTTACCACGTTCACCACGCATTCATCGCCATGAGTTTCATGCAGCGCCGCCGCGATGGCATTGGCGGCGCTGCGATGGCCGAAGCCGGCATCGGCGGTGAGGATCAGAATGCGTTTGGCATCGAGCGGTTGTACCTGGGACATGATGCTCCCTTTGAGATCACCTCGGGATGCTCCGACTATACTCCAGACCTTTGCGAGGCTTTCACGAGAAGCGCGCTCGACGATTCGCACGCGCAGCCTATGGCGGCTCGAAGATCTGTATTCCGCCGGCGGCTGTGCCGATCCACAGACGGCCGCTGGCGTCACGCGCCAGCGCCAGCGGCTCATGGCCGCTAAAACCGGAGTTGTGCGTCGAGAACGTCTGCCACGTCTTGCCATCGTAGCGCGCCACGACGCCGCCTGGCTCGGTGGGGAAACCAAACGCCAACCACAACACGCCGGGCGATCCTTCCACGACACGATTCACCAGGTTATAGGGGATGCCGGAATTGCTCGTGCGGTAGAACTGCCAGTCCGCGCCATCCCAGTAACCCAGGCCGCCCCCCTGCGTCGCCGCCCACAGCTTGCCATCCGCGGCGACGGTCAAATCGGTCACACCGCGCCAGCCCAGCGTGCGCGTGCCCAGGTTGAACCCCTGCCATTGCCCACTGTGCACATCAAACCGGCTGATGCCATCCAACGATCCGAACCACACCACGTCGCCCTGCGAGGCGATTGCGAACACGGCGTTATCCAGCAAGCCATGCGGTTGTTGCGTGAACGCCCTCCAGGTGGCGCCATCCCAGCGCGCCACGCCCGAGAGCGTGCCCACCCAGATGCGCCCGGTGGCGTCCTGGTGCAGCGCGTGCACGGACGCGCCGGGCAACTTCATGTCACCGGCGCGGTAGACCGACCAGGCAACCGCGTCGAAGCGCGCCAGGCCCTCGTCGGTGCCGAACCACCACGCGCCGTCGCCGGCCTGTAGCACGGCCAGCACGCGCGCCGCAGGTAGACCAGCGGTCGCCGGTGTGTACAAAGGCGGCTCCTGTGTCTCGCCCCAAGGGGCGTTCCGAGTGGGCTTCCAGAGCACCACACCGCCGCCGGTTGCCAGCGCCAGCGTGCCATCCCGGCCGGTTGCGATGTCATTCACAGTGTTGGATGGCAGGGGCGACGTGTCGACGGTGGCCTGCGTCCAGCCGGCGCGCGCCTGGGTCATCTGAACCTCGTAAGCCACACGCCCAATCACCAGCGCCGCCACGAACACGGTCAGGATCACCCACACGGCGCGCGTGGGGCGCGGCAGCAAGATCTCGATGGTGTTCCAGTACGGATTGTCCGTCTTGACCACACGGTAAAGCCAGCGCGCGGTGGCAGCGGCAGCTAGGCACAGGGGCTGGGTCATGCTCAGCGTGTGCTGCGGCCACTTGGAGGGCCACAGCGACAGCGTGACGGTGGCGACCATCCTCCACACCGGTCCGGGGGAGAGCACCGTGGCCACCCTCGCGTGGGCCACCCCCTCGCAGGCCCACCGCGCGG
>JAMDDR010000330.1:0-3226 GCA_023488685.1 Chloroflexota bacterium
AAAGGCGGATGAAGATGGCTTTCCACAAGTCGCCAGGCTATTCCGTGCGGCTGCAGCGGCTGAGACCGTCCATGCGCTGAACCATTTCCGCGCACTGGGTGAGGTGAAGGACACCAGCGAGAACCTGAAAACCGCCATCCAGGGCGAGCACTACGAAGCAACCACCATGTACCCGGAGTTCATCCAGGACGCCGAGAGCGAGGGCGAAGCGGCAAAGCGCGGATTGCGCTCCTTCAAGTACGCGTTGGAGGTGGAGAAGGTGCACGAAGCACTCTACCGCAACGCGTTGGAAACGCTGGGGCAATCACAGACGGAGACCTACGACTATTACATCTGCCCGGTGTGTGGTTTCACACACGCGCGCAATGCCCCGGACCGCTGCCCGGTGTGCGGTACCGTTGGCAACAAGTTTGAGCGAATCAGCTAGGGCTGAACTGCTGTGGGCCCGTGTGGCGCATAGGGCTAAGACCCGGAGCATTGTCGCAGCGGGTTTATAATTTCTCTTAGCCGAACGCTAACGCAACGTTTACTCGAGCTTGAAACGCCTCACGCGGTGATCCTGCGTGAGGCGTTTCAGTTTTTATTTGCTATGCGAACAGTCATCATTGCAAACGGCGAGCCACCCACAGCAGACGATATCGGGCGGTGGCTGCGGACGGGCGACACCCTGGTGTGTGCGGACGGCGGTGCGCGTGCCGCACTGGCCTATCGCCTGCGACCTCAGCGCGTCATCGGCGACTTCGACTCGCTCTCCGATGATGAGTTGCGCGCCCTTGCGCAGGCCGGGGCAGTGCTTGAACGCCACCCAACGCACAAAGACGAGACTGACCTGGAGTTGGCGCTCCGGTACGCGGCAACCAGCGGCTCCGACGAGATCATCATCCTGGGCGCGCTGGGTGGCCGTCTCGATCAGACGGTGGCAAACGTCATGCTGCTGGCGATGCCCATCCTGGCCGGCCGGCGCACTCTGATCGCCGCCGGCGAGGAGCAGACGTTTCTCATCCCTGCCGGCGCCCCTTTCCCGCTCTTCGGGCAGCGCGGCGATGTCGTGTCCCTCATTCCCTTCGGCGGTGACGCACACGGCATTCGCACCGATGGACTGGAATATCCACTCTGCGACGAGTCGCTGTTGTTCGGGCCGGCGCGCGGCGTGAGCAACGTGATGCTCGGCAACCGCGCAACCGTGTTCCTGCGCGAGGGCCGTTTGCTGTGCGTACAGGCGCGGGTGGCAGATGGGGTAGCCACCGATGAGCAGTAGTCGGCAACTGCAAGACGAACGAATGGCCCAGAACGATAAGGAGAGATGAGTAGGGATGGTCACTGGGGCGTGATGACGACCGCGCGCTGGCAGGCATTCCTGGACTGGATCTGCGAACAGCATCTATTGAAAGACAGCCTGGGGCAGGATGTCGTGTGTGACAGCCTTGACGTCAGCGCGATGTTCACGAACCAGTTCTTGTAGGACGCGATTATCGCAAAAGACAGGACAACTAGCGCACAACCCTTTTGATGTCGCCAGGGAATGCAGGCAAGCTTTTGGACCTGGACGCTTCTTCATCCTGTTGCCACAGGGAGCGCATCACCGCCATCCGTCTCTCTGCAGAGGTTATCGCGGATGAGTCAAGCCCACGTTCGCGCATGCTATTGAGCAGTTGCGCTTCGGCCTTCAGAATGGGCCCACGGTAAGGCCAAATGGAATCCCAGTGCTCGACAGGGTGCTGTGCCTGGATGCAATGGTGCAGGTACAGTTGGCGATTGTCGATGTCGGGCTGATTGGCCGGCTCGCATTCAAAGTAGTCCTTCCAGCACAGGAAGGCGTTGTCGAATTGACCCTGCGCAAAGAAAAGGGTGGCAAGATCAACCCAACTGCCATAAATTCCGCCCGCCGCTGCCGCCCGGTAGTGTTCGACCGCTGTGTCGAGCGCCTGAGCCACACCCATCCCATTGGCATACATCACCGCCAGAGAATAGTGGGCACGGGGATCGCCCAAGCGCGCAACCTGTTTATAGATCTGGAGCGCCTTCCGATAATCTCGCGGTATGACACCATCACCGGCAAAATAGGCGTTTGCCTGGTCCAGTAACTCAGCGATGCTTGCGCCATCCTTGTGCTGGGCTGCCATGATCACCTCGATTGCTTCATTGCTTCATTGAGTCATATCAGATGGGCACAACGAGCAAGCGGCTGGCGCTCCGGCTAGCGCTCCGGCTAGCGCTCCGGCTTGCACTCCGGCTCGTGCTCCAATCAACCAGGGACAGAGTGTAGGGCAGCAGTTGGGAGCTGTCAACATAGAAAAGGTAAGAAGGACGCAAGCATTAAAGTGATCGATATAAATTTAAAGACGCTCATCTGAAGTAAAACACTAGCATGCCAAAAGCCTCTATTATTGGTCATCAACACCTGACTATCACTTCGATCACGCTCATTAATTTAAGTTTAATTTCAATATGTTACAATTCAAGATAGGGATGCGCAAGATGTGGTTGTGGTATCAGAGCAATAACACCGAGTAGTTTGAAGGGCGACATGCCCGATCAGATCAGAAAAAGGAGTGAAATGAAGCAACACTTTACAGGGGCGTTCCTCAGGCCGTTTCTCCGCCTCGCCGGTGGGTTCGTCTTACTTCTGAGTCTCAATGCATCCATCTCTGCGGCCCCCCCGCCCGATGCATACGCAGATGCCACCCAGGTAAACGGGCTTGGCACTATCCTTAACGCAGACAACGCCATTGGCGCCCCAGATGCGACTTACGTCACGATCCTGGGGCTTCTCGGCAATTCGCTCGTGCTCGACATGGGTGAAGGCGAAGAAGGCACGGGAGATCTGACACTTTACTATGGGACGCTGCCTGCCCAGATATCCCCAACCGTCCAACTGCTGGATAGCAGCAGTAACGTGCTCGTGCAACAGAGTGTGCTGCTGGATGTCGCCGTCGTGAGCGGAACAGCCGTCATTCCGTATACCGGGACGACGCCCTACCGGTATGTCCAGCTCAACAGCATTCTCTCCGTTTACCAGGTCGACGCCGTCGAGGCGCGCACGTACCGGCCGGACTCAGACAATGACGGCGTGCAAGATGTCGATGAAGTGACCGGCGATACCGACCATGACGGCATCCCGGACTACCTGGACAACGACAACCTGAATAACAGCGCCACACGCAAAGTATTGGAGACGCCGGTCGTATCGGTTGGCGACACCGTCACCTACCAAATCGTCCTCTCG
>JAMDDR010000330.1:3236-5126 GCA_023488685.1 Chloroflexota bacterium
GATAATGACGGCGTGCAAGATGTCGATGAAGTGACCGGCGATACCGACCATGACGGCATCCCGAACTACCTTGATCCCGACGACGACAACGACGGCATCCCGACCTCCGTCGAGGGGACGGGAGATTCGGATAGTGACGGCATCCCGGACTACCTGGACAACGACAACCTGAATAACAGCGCCACACGCAAAGTATTGGAGACGCCGGTCGTATCGGTTGGCGACACCGTCACCTACCAAATCGTCCTCTCGAACACCGGCTCGATCACGGCCAGTCTCGTCGTCACAGACATCCTCGACACGCACCTGGCACCTGTGGTTGCCTCTACGATTCCTTCGCCCACACTCGTCAACTCTCGAACACTGGTATGGAGCGACCTGAGCATTCTGCCCTTCGAGGTGCTGACCATCACCGTCAGTGCCCAGGCTCTGGCAAATTCCCCCTTGACGGACGGCTACACCGCCGGCAACGACTTTACCGCCGAAGTATCCGGCAGCACGCTCACACGCACCACCTCCATCTTGACGCTGAACCCGTGGCGCACTTACGTCCCCTTCGTGCGCATCGAATAACGTGCCAACTGCCTGCGCATCCCCATACACAAGCACACAGGGCCAACTGCCATGAACACGGTTGGCCCTCTCCTTGCACTATCATTGCGCCAGCGCCCGATACCTCGCCCGATACTTCTGAACCAGCGCCTGTGGCATGCGTACCGGTCGCGTGGAGGCCACATTCACAAAAATGCCCACCTGCCGTGCGGTGGCAGCAACCCGGTCCTCAACGCTGATCACGGCATCCACCATCCACCGCAACGGTCCGAGGTCACTGACCCACATACATCCGCGTGGCTGGTCACGATTCCGCCTGTCCTTTCCTTCCGATGTACAGCAGATGTGCGGCCGCGCCGTGCACGCTGGGGTCTTTACCCAGCCTATAGTTCAAACGCACCCAGGCATCCCACACTGCGGCACTGGCCATGTTCAGCCCTTCTTCGATCCATGCCACAACCCCTTCCGCCGCGATCAGGTCGAGTGGCTCGAATCCGAATGCTTCGAAGAGCGGCCTGACCTCCGTTGGATGGGTAAAATAGGCATCGGTGAATCCGCCCCACGAGTGTTCCAGCACACCTGTTTCCAGGATACGCTGCATTTCTTCGGCGTGCTCGACGATCCATGCAGGTTCACGCTTGGCGGAATCACGCACGGGCGCATAACGGGTGATGAACGTCGCGCCGATCACACCGCCCAGCTTGAGCACACGGCCTGCCTCTCGCAACGCGGTGTGCCGCGCCTGCTCAGCGAGCAGATGATAGAGCGGTCCCATCAGCAACACAACGTCAAAGTACTCGGACGGAAATGCTGACAGGTCGACAGCACTCCCATGCACACAAGCTGCCAACTCAACACCGACCTCCTGTGCCTTCGCGCGCGCAAAGTCCAGGTTATTCCGGGAGAGATCCAACAAGGTGACGGCATAGCCCTGCTGCGCCAGTGCAATCGCATAGCGTCCAGGGCCACCGCCGATATCCAGGACAGTGGCCGGCGCCCTGGGCAGATAGTCCCCGAATGCCAGCATCGTCACCGCATACTCGGTGCGATGGCGCTGCCCCAGGCGTTCCCATTCGTGCTGAGTATTTGCGTCATAATATGCTTCTACGATCTCCATCGTGGTTCATCCATTTTGCCGCATCAAGAGCCGGGCGGCCGCTACTGCACCCATGACAGGGTTCTCCACCGGGACCAACGCCAGTTGGCCCATCTGCCGCCCGCACGCTTGCGCGAATAACTCCCCATACAGCGGCGGTTCGAAGACTCGTGTGGTCCTGGCGCGCGCGCTGGCCGATGAGAAGGCGCAGGTCCTGGGCGAGGGGCTGAGCGGCTGTTCGA
>JAMDDR010000330.1:5136-5927 GCA_023488685.1 Chloroflexota bacterium
CCCCATCCAGCGCGCTTTTAATCAGCACGCTGCCCGAATACGCCAGGGTCAAGGGCAGTGACATCTTTAACGTCTGCATCACCGCCCTGGCCGCGGCGGCCAGTTCATCTGCACCGCTACGTGCGATCCGCAACGCGATTTCGTCACCCTCGGCCGCACATTCCAGCACCAACCGCGCCAGGGCTGCGATATCCGACGGTTCGAAACCAGCCTGGTAGATGCGCGGGATCAGGTCGTACACCTGGGTCAATTGCCAGTGTGCCAGCACGCGCGCGGTGAGTGCCGTGGCAGGGCCACGCCCATCCGCTGCGCGCGCCACGTAGCGCAACGCCTCGTGCCCCAGGTCCCAGCCACTGCCCTCGTCGCCAAACAAATAGCCCCAACCGCTCGAGCGCGTGACCCGCCCGTCGAGCGTCCGCCCCCACACGATGGCGCCGGTGCCCGCGATGAGCGAGATGCCCTGTCCATCCGGGCAAGCCGCGAACAGCGGGAGCATGCCATCATTCACGGTCAGGCAGTGCCCAGCCCAACGGTGATCGCTCACCCAACCGCCGGCCTTGGCCAATTCTTGAGGCGTATCCGCGCCGCCAATGCCGAAACAGGCAAAGTCAACCGTCCGGCGCGGTAAGCCGGCCTGCGCAAACGCGGCGGCGATACCGGCGTCAATCTCGGCCACGGCGCGCGTCTCGCCTACGTACTGATAGTTCGAACAGCCGCTCAGCCCCTCGCCCAGGACCTGCGCCTTCTCATCGGCCAGTGCGCGCGCCAGGACCACACGAGTCTTCGAACCG
>JAMDDR010000183.1 GCA_023488685.1 Chloroflexota bacterium
CCGGCCATTGCGAGAAGGCCGAGGTCGTCGTGCCTGCGGCGAAATTGCGAGTAAACGCGTGGCGCGGGTCCGAGGAGATGCTCACCGGGATGCCCAGGCGGGTGCGCTCGGCCAGCGCCTGCAGCCGGTTGTGCCACACGATAGTCTGCCGCGGCGTGGGGATCTGGGAGAGGTTGAAGTGGCTCATGTGTCGCGCGAGCACCAGCTCCGCGGTGCTGCTCGCGCCGAACATGCCGGGGCCATCCAGCCGGACGTCGTCCGGGTCCACGGCGACGAATGTGTGGAACATCAACCCGGCTTTCTCCTCCACGGCTATCTGGCGGAGCAGGTCTTCCACCCGTTCTTCGATTGGGCGGCGTGGGTCCTCGTAAGGGTCCAACCGGCCGTTCTTGTTGAGGTCGCGCAGAACAAGTCCGTCATCTGTTCGAAGCGTATTGGTCTCCATTGGGACTCTCCTTGAAAGTCAGGAGGTTGTTCAGTTCGCATCCTCAGATGCGAATTGAACTCGCAGCCAATCGGCAAAGCGCTCGATCCAGGTGTCGCTGGGCAGACCTCGTTTCGTCATGCCGAAGCCGTGCCCGCCTTTGGAATAGATGTGCAGTTCGACCGGATGGCCGGCGGCTCTCCACTCTTGATACAGGCGGATGCTGTTCGTCGTCGCCATCTCATCGTCATCGGCGCATAGGAGGAACAGCGGCGGCGCATCCGCCGGCACGGGTTGGGATTCCCAGCCGGCGGTATAGATTGGCGCCGCGAAATCAGGCCGGCTGTCCGCGTCGTGCTGCAACGCCACGCTCACCGTGACCATGCCGCCTGCGGAGAAGCCCATGATGCCAATCCGGTCCGGCGCGATGCCCCATTCAGTGGCCTGCCGGCGCACCAACCGCACGGCCTGCTGGCCATCTGCAATCACCAGCGGGCGCAACGGTTGCATCAGCCCCGCCATCTTATCCTGGTCATTGAGGTTCTGCCATACGACCCCAGGGAAGTCATCCCCGGTGTGGATGAGCCTGTACTTGAGCACGAACGCCGCCACGCCGTGCGCGTTGAGCCAGTGCGCAACGTCGGTGCCCTCCATATCGATGGAGAGGAAATGCCACGCCCCGCCGGGACACACGATCACCGCGGTGCCATTGGCGAGGGCGGGGTCCGGCAAGTAGGCCGTCAGGGTTGGCTGAACGACGTTGCGAATGACCTTGAGACTCGGCGGAATCACGCCTTCCTGCTCCTGGTGCGTCCAGGCTTCGGAGCCAGGGGCGCCAGCGGGCCACAGCGGGATGACTCGTGGCTGAGCATGCGCGGGTGTCGCGACATTCATGTGGCTTTCTCCTTTGTTCAGCGATTCAGACCGCATCTGAGGATGCGGGCTGAACGATATAAGGTTTTAATCCGTTGCATTGAGCCATTCGCTCATGTGGTACTCCGGCACGAAACCGATCAATTGCCTGGCTTTCTCAAAGCTCACCAGGTTTTCCGCCCCGGCCAGCGGCCGTTTTAACACGGTATCGGGATAGAACAACTTCGCCAGCGTCTCTGAAGACAAGTTGAGAGAGTTCTGGTCCTCACACACGTACAGGGGATGGCTGCCCTCGTACATCGTGGTGACACCCTTCTCAAACGCCTGGGCGGAATCCTCTCCACCAATGGCGGCCCAAAAATCGGTGTGTCCCGCGAAAATCATCATGACAGGATCCATTTTTTCAGGAGTGTCAGGGCCATCTCTCCTTTGCTCCCATGGCTTTTCCGCCAGACGCAGGCTGCGCGCCTCTTCCCGTTTGGCGATGATCTGGTTTGCCCGCGCACGTTGTTCGGCCTCCGGCATCTGCAAAAATGCCTCAAGTGCCTGACGCGCAAGGCCCATGAACTGCCGCACCATCGCTCGGAAATCACCCATCGCGGAGTACACCAACGGCAGGCGCAACTGCACGCCCGAAATGCCCTCACGCCGCCAATAGTATGCGCCGATCTCCTCCACGATTTGCTTGGAGAAGGAATAGGCGTCGCTCGTATAGATCGGGTGAGCTTCGTCCAGTGGAAAATACTGAATGGGGAAGTTCTTCACCCCGAAATTGAACCCCAGGGCGTTGATCGAGCTGGCGCACACCACGCGACGGATGCCTTCCTGGGCAGCGGCCTCGTAGAGGTTATATGTGCCGGCGCAGTTGATGCGAAAGATCTCCTGGCCTGGCCCGGCGGCAGGATGGGTGAGCGCCGCCAGGTGGACGATGGCATCCATGCCGCGCACGTGTTCGCGCACCGTGGCGAAATCAGTCACATCGCCGATAACACATTCCAGCCCATCGAAACGCTGTTCATCCTTACGGTCCACCGTCTGGCGGTCGATCACTCGAACGCGATGGCCGTGGCTCAGCAACCGTTGCACCAAAGGGCGGCCCACGCCACCCAACCCACCGGTGACGAAAATATTCATAGATGCCTCTCTAATGAACCCGCAGCGTGCTTTAGCCGTTGCGGTCATCTTGCCATGGAAGACACGCGGATGCACCAGGGAGCTAGAGACTTGTTGGAGTGATCCCAGCAACGGTGCAATTTCCACCTGCTCAAAGCCAGCCGGGCGGATCCCCAGGATGGTGGGGAAGGAATGGGCGCCCTGGCGGATGATCTGATCAGCCGGCCAACAGCACCTTCATCATCAGGAGGTTGGCAGCGTACGATACCACGAGCACGATCGCCTGGATGACGACGACGCGTATCACGCGCGGCCAAAAACGGTTTTTTACCAACCCGGTGCGCAGGTAGTGCTCCAGAAAAATAATGGCAATGAGCACCACGAACCCGATCAGGATGGTGCTGACAATGGTGATGAGACGAACCACTCGGAAGTCGATCCCGGAAAATGGCAGTGGCTGCTGGATGAGATAAACCCTGACCTGCAGAGCCAGCCAGATACTGGCAATGGCCAGGCAGAACCAGACAGCGTAGCACATCACGTACTGCAATGGACTGGGATGGATGATGCCAGTTGTGTTTTTCATTTTTTGAGACCTGAATTCAGGCGGAATTCAGACAGCCTGTTGGGATTTTGTACGCAGTGTGAGAGATAATACCATGACGCCAACCATTCCAGATCACTGCGGCGGGCTTTCACGTAGCGCTCAGCCGGGAGTGGAGGGCTCCACCTCATCTGCGACGCGCCCCCACCCTGTAGGACCCCCACCCCGTGAGAGAGGGCTGGAGAGGGTGGGAAAGGGTTAGAAAGGGCTGGAGAAGGTTGGAGAGGGTTGGGATGTTCGATGGCGCAGGAGCGCCGGCCGAGGAGCGTCTCCAAACGCGGGGACGGCTCCTTCGGCACATGACATTCCGCGGTCATCAAACCGCCAGCGCCTTGATCGCCCAAACTAATCGATCGCGATCTCAGCCTGCCCAGTCATTCCAGGCAGCAATTTCTTATCCGTCGCATCAAGATCGATCAGCACCGTGTACAGCGCCACGCCGCTCTGCGTACCCGACGATTGCGCGAGCACCGCGCTCACCTTGCCGGTGAACTGATCATCATACGGTTGGAGACGAATCGTCGCCGACGCACCTACTTTGATCGTGGCAATATTGAGTTCAGTCAGATTCGTCGTCTTGAACTGAAGGCGGGACAGATCGATGAACTTGAATGCCCCGCTGGTCCCCGCCGTCGCACCCACGGCGATGTTGATTTCCTGCACAACGCAATCGCAGAGCGAGACCAGCGTTGCGTCGTTAAGATCGTCCTTCGCGCTCTCTAACGTCGTCCTGGCCTGGTTGAGTTGTACCTCGTCTATTTTCGCCTGTTCTTCGGATACGCCGGCTTTGAGCGCCTCCAGCTTGGCCTTGGCCGAAGCCACCGAGGAGTAGGCTTGTGTCAGCGTGTCCTGTGTGACCGGCTCCAACAGCTTCTGGTAGTTGTCGCGCGCAGACACCCAACTTTCAAAGGCATTGCCATAGGAAGCTTCTGCCGATTTACAACCGATATCCTCCAACCCGCGATCTGTGCCACAGGCCATATCGCGGGATGATTGCGAGGAAAGGTATTGCAGCCAGGCAGCATCCAGGCTCCTCTGGGCCGCGTCGATATCAGTCTGGCTGTTCCCGGCCTTGGTCTCGTTGTAGGTCGCGTAGGCCGAGTTGAGCGCAGCCTGCGCGGAAGCGATCTCCTCCTCGGTCGCGGGCGCATTTTGTTGCTTGACGTTTGCTTCGACCAGATCCAGCGCCAGTTGGGCATCGGTGACCGCATCCTGCAGGGCTGTATCCTCGATTGTCGCCAGTACGTCACCCTTCTTCACGGTCTGCCCGAGCGATACGTTCACCGTCTTCACTTTGCCGCTTTGTTCGAACCCCTGTGAAATCTCCGGCACGACCAGCGACAACTCACCATCCGCCGCGACCGTTTTATTTGCGACGACGACGCGCGTCGGCACGGGTGTCGCTGTGGCCGCAGTTTGACCTGGCGCCTGGTCCTGGCTGGGTGCAGCCGCTTGCACGCCGGATGAGCACGCGGCAAGGACGAACGAAAGCGCGATCATTGAAACTTTTGGTTTGAAGTTGAGCATAGTAAGTAATCCCCTGATCTCGATCATTGCAGGTTGATCTCGGCCTGACCGGTCATGCCCGGCTGCAGTACCGCGTCGCCCGGATCAATGTCAAGAATGGCGGTATACAGAGCAAGGCTGCCCTGGGTACCCGATGACAGTGGCAGAATGGCGTTGACGGTGCCGCTAAAGTTTTGCTCATATGCCCTGAGGCGAATGGTCGCCGTCTGCCCGGCTTGCAGTTTAATGACGTCCTGCTCGGTCAGATTGGTCGTGAGGAACTTCAACTGCAAGGTGTCCAATAATGTAATAGTGGCATCCTCCGAAGTTGCGCCTGCGCTCATGTTCACTTCCTGCACCACGCAATCGCATGGCGAGATCAGTTTGGCCTTCTCCAGGTCACGTTCGGCGCGCTCCACCGTCAGTTTGGCTTGCGCCAGTTGGACGTCATAAATCTGTGTTTCCTCGTCGGTTGCGCCGCTCTGCAGGCTGTTCAGACTGGCTTGCGCCTGAACCACGCTCGCCCAGGCTTTCGTCAGATCCTCCTGCGTGGCCGGCTCCTGGGCTTCCAGGTATTTCTGATAGGACGAGGTCACATTGAGCTCCGAAGCCTCCACGGCCAGATCAGCCTGTTTGCATTCGGGATCTGTTTTGGCCTTTTTCTCCGCTTCCGCATCCCAACTCCCATCCGGACGGTTGCAAGCCCTGTCGCGGCCGAGCTGCGACGAATAGAGCGAGTTCTTCGCCTGGTTATAACTGCGCAGCGCTGACTCGACGTCATGTGAAGAAGGGCCTGCCTTTACCTCGTTATATGCGGCATAGGCCGCGGCCAACGACGCCTTCGCGGTGTCGATATCGGTCTGTTCCGACGGCGCAAGGCTCTTCGCAATCTGGGCTTCCTGTAAGGCGAGACTTTCCTGTGCCTTCTCCAGTGCGGTGGTCAATGAGGTGGCGCTCAGCTCTGCCAAAACGTCACCCTTTTTCACCACCTGGCCGGGCGAAACATTGAGCGTCGTCACCAGCCCGATGTCTTCGAAGGAAGCGCTGATCAACGGTGAGGCCAGATCCAGCACGCCGTCGACAGCCACCGTGTCACTGGCAGTGACGACGCGCGTGGGCAGCGCCGTAGGCATTGCGGCAGGTGCAGCACCGGGCTGAGCCGTGCCAGACACGTTGCTGCCGTCGGGCTGCCCCTGGACCGCCGGGGTCGCTTCATTCTGGCAGGCGACCAGTAACACACCTGCAAGCACCAGGCAAATTCGTTTGAGGTTGTCGATTCGCATCATTATGGTGTCCATCCTTTCTCTTTTTAGCATTGAAGAGATGATGTCAAACTACCGTTCACGCAAAA
>JAMDDR010000193.1 GCA_023488685.1 Chloroflexota bacterium
CTCATCCGCCGTTACGAGCGCAGGGCCAATCGGGCAAAAGCCGTCCAGCGTCTTGCCGAGTGTCCACTGCTTGCCACCATCGCTCATCTGGATGTCGCGCGCGCTGACGTCGTTGACGCAGGTGTAGCCACCCACAAAACTGAGCGCTTGCGCCTCGGACACACGATAACAAGGCTTGCCGATGACGACACCCAGTTCCGCCTCGTAGTCCACGGTCTCCGTCGCGTCGGCGTACCAGGTAATGGTGTCGTCAGGGTTGGCCAGCGCATTGGCGAACTTGGCAAAGATCACCGGGCGCGTCGGCACAGGCGAACCTGTCTCGCGACAGTGGTCCATATAGTTCAGACCGATGCAGATCAGGCTGCGCGGCGTGAGCGGCACGCGCAACCGCACGGAGGACAGCGGCATTGGCTGCGCCGATTGGGCCAGCGCACTCGCGCGCTGCCGCGCACCGGCATCTGCCATGATGCTCAGCACATCGCCGGCCGCACTCACGTCCACAAACGCGCCCTCGCGCACCAACACACCCGCACCCACTTTCCCGTTTGATTCATACGAGATGAGTTTCATCTTCAACGACTCCTGTTCAGAAGATTAGGTTAGCTCGAACTGGCAACTACGCCCGCCGCCAGGATTGTAGGCCAAATGTCAGACATCCCGGAGAGGACGGAAAACCTCACAGGTCTCAGAGACCTGTGAGGTTTTCCGACTCTACCGCAGATAATTGATCAGCAGTGTCGCCAGGCCAAGCGCGAATGCGAAACCGCAGCAGTCTGTGAACGTGGTCACGATCACCGACGATGCCAGCGCCGGGTCGATGTGCACGACCCGTAACCCCAGCGGCACCAGTGCGCCGGCCACGCCTGCCACGACCAGGTTGCCCACCATCGCCACGCCGATCACCAGCCCCAGCACTGGGTTCCCTTGCCAGAGCGCCACGCCTGCACCAACGATCAGCGCCACAGCCAGCCCTTGGAACAATCCTTGCAGTGCCTCCTTGCCCAGTGCCTTCAGCGCATTGTGACGAGTGACATCCCCCGTCGCAATGCCGCGCACCATGATGGTGATGACCTGGGTGGCCGCGTTGCCGCCCTGCCCCGCCACAATGCTCTGCAACGCTGCCAGAATGGCGACCTGCGCAATGGTGCTTTCGAACAGGCTCACCACCCACGCCGCCAGGAACGCAGTCACCAGGTTGATGTACAGCCACGGCAGTCGCCGGCGCAACGAGTACGTCACCGGGCTGAGCGGGTAATCCTCGTCTGGCACACCACCCAGGCGATACACGTCCTCGGTGGCCTCTTCCTCGATCACGTCCACCAGGTCGTCATAGGTGATCACGCCCAACAACACGCCGTTGGCATCCACCACCGGCAACGCCAGCAAATTGTGCTCGCGCAGCAGGTTGGCACACTGCTCCTGGTCGGTTCCGGCCGGCACGGTGATCACGTCGCGGTCCATGATGTCGCTAATGAGCTTGTTCGCCGGCGCGGTGATGAGCTGGCGCAGCGACACCACGCCCACGAGTTTGCGGTCGCGGTCCACGACGAACAGGTAATAAGTCATCTCCGCGTCGGGGCTCCACTCACGCAGCGCGTCGATGGCAGCCTGCGCCGTCATGGCCGGGCGCAGGGTGATGAAGCTGGTGGTCATCAAACCGCCGGCGCTCTCGTCGGGGTGGATGAGCAAGGGGCGCACGTCATCGGCCTCGCTCATACCCGCCAGCACGCGCACCTGGCGCTGCTCCGGGAGGTCGCCGATCACGTCGGCGGCGTCGTCCGGCTCCATTTCATCCAGGATGCGCGAGAGCGAGGTATCGTCAATGCGCTCGGCGATGTCCGCCTGGTCCTCCTGGTCCAATTCGACCATCAAGTCCGCCGACTCTTCGGGCGTCAGGCGCGGCAGAAGTTCGGCCTGGTCTTCGACATCCAGTTCATCGAAGACGTCGACCTTGTCCGCTTGCTTCAATTGCTCCAGCAGGCGGATGGCCGCATCCACGCTACCATGGTCGAGCGCTTCGCGAATCTGGTCGAACGTCTGGTCAACACTAGGTCGAGGTGAATTTAACATCGTTTTTGGTTGCTGGTTGCTGGTTGCTGGTCACTGGTTGTTGGTGATTAGCGATTGGCAGCTAACGACCGCGATCCAATCACCAGCGGCCGGCCACTAACCACAAGATTGACGTACTTTCTGATGAAACACGTTGAGTTGGCGACCAAGGCTATTCATCTTGTCGACCACGCCCGTTGGGATTGTTTCACCCACATAGCCGACGCGTAATGCAATCTCCATCTGTGTTTCGAGTTCAGCCAGTGACCCAAGTGACATCTCCAGAAATCGTGCGAACTCCCTGGGTGTACGGCCAAAACCTTCTGCGATATTAGACGTAATAGACACACCTGCCCGTCGCATCTGGTTCGACAACCCATATTGCTCCGTTTTAGGGAACTGCTCCGTGATCTGATAAATCATTACCGATAGCTCCACAGAATCCTGCCATACGCGTAAGTCACGGTAACTCTTCACTTTGTCTGCCATGATTTTCCTTATCAGTAACCAATGACCAGCGACCAGCCACTAGCGACCAGCCACCAACACGATTCCCGTCCGCCCATCCACGTGTACGCCGCGCAGCAGGCCGCCTTGCACGGCGTAAGTGGCGGCCGGGCCGAACACGCTGGTCAGGTGCGTGCCTTCCGGCAACCCATATTCCGGGTGGATGACGATGTTGATGTCCACCGCCGGCCCCGCATTGAGCACGACGATGAGGCGCTCGTCCTCCAACCAGCGCAAATAGGCCACGCAACTGCCCTCGGCAAGGATGAAACGGAAGTCACCTGTCCGTAGTGTGCGATGCCGCTTGCGCAGTGCAATCGCCTCCTTGGTGTACTGCAGCAATGCGTTGTTCCAGTGAGCGGGCATGTTCCACGGGAAGGTGCGCCGGCAGTCCGGGTCCTTTGCGCCCAACAGGCCGATCTCGGTGCCATAGTAGAGACAGGGCGCGCCGGGGTAAGTCATCAGGAAAAGCGTCGCCAGTTGCAGCGCACTCACATCCCCCTTGGCGATCGATAGGTAGCGCGCCGTGTCGTGGCTGTCGAGCAGGTTCATCTGCGCCTGGTTGATGGCGCTATCGTACAGGCCCAGCGTGTTGTTGATGGAGTAGGCAAACGCCTGCGCGTCCAGATCCTTCACGGGCGCGTATCCAACACCGCTCGCCAATAGCTCATCGCGCTTGTTGCCGACGAAGAAACCGATACAGGCACGGGTGACTGGATAGTTCATCACCGCGTCGAACTGATCGCCCTGTAGCCAGCGTTGTGCCTCATGCCAGATCTCGCCTACGATGTAGGCGTCCGGGTTGACCTGTTTCACACGCCGGCGGAACTCGCGCCAGAATTCGTCGTCGTTGATCTCACCTGGCACGTCCAGGCGCCAGCCGTCAATGCCTTCGCGCACCCAATACTCTGCCACGTCGTAGATGAACTCACGCACGGCCGGCAGGTCGGTGTTGAACTTGGGCAACGCCGGAATGCCCCACCACGCGTCATAGTTGACCGGCTTGCCGTCGTAGGCGTGCAGAGGGAAACTCCGGATGTGGAACCAATCGACATAGGGCGAGGCAGCGCCATTCTCCAGCGAATGGTTGAACTGATAAAAGCCACGGCTGGCGTGGTTGAACACGCCATCGATGACCACGCGCATATCGCGCCGGTGCGCGGCATCCAACAAGTCGCGGAACGCCTTATCGCCGCCGAGGATCGTGTCGATGCGAAAGTAATCGTGCGTATGGTAACGGTGATTGGCGGTGGATTGAAAGATGGGGGTGAAGTAGAGGGCCGTGATGCCGAGATCCTGCAAGTAGTCGAGGTGTTCGGCGACGCCGAGCAGATCACCGCCTTTGAACCCGAATGTGGTTGGCTTGCTGTCCCAGGCTTCCAGGTTGGTCGGCTTCAGCAAGTGCGCCGATTGGGCGAAACGATCTGGAAAGATCTCGTAGAAAATGGCATCTTTTACCCAGTCGGGTGTCACAGGCTTAGTCATGGCTAGTTAACCGTTTTAATCACCAGAGAAAACAACCGCGCCTCATGTAGCCTGACGCATCAAGCAAGCAGATAGCGCACGCGCACGAATTATGCGCGAAACACAAGATAGGTCAAAACCGTCACAGTCACTGTCACCGCGGCTCCCACGAGCGTGGCACCGAAGTTTACCCAGTCGTTGTTCAGCCACGGCCATCCGCGCACAAAGCGGTTCGGTGTGCCGTCGCGCCCAACCGCCTTCTCGGTCATCTTGCGGCGACGGATGTCATAGTACATGGCCTGCGCCGTCGCGCCGAGCAGGCTGTCGAACAGCGCCCCGGCCAATCCACCAATCAGTATCGCAATCAACAGCGCCAGCGCCTGGCCCAACGATCCACGCGCGCCGTTATAGAAGAATACGTCCTGTGCGCCGAAAAGCAGCGCAGAGAGCCCTTGCAGCACGACGTTGACTGCCGCGATAAACAGCGCGCCGCCTGCTGCCGCCAGCGTGCCCATCCTCGTGACGCCGCCGGACGTGCCCGGTTCAACCACCGTGGCGGGTCGAGTGATCAACCGCGGCGGTGTGCGACTCAACACGCCCAATTCGGTCGCCCACGTATCGGCGTTGGCCGTGGCCAGCGCGCCAGCCAACCCCGCGAAGCAGATAGCCACCACTTCAGACGCCGCACCCATCAGCAACGCCACGCCGGCGCACACGCCGAAGAGTGTTGCCACACCACCATTTGCCACCGCCTGCCCCAGGTCCCGCTGGCCTCCCTTGTCAAAATTCTCCGCGATGGTTTGCTTGCGGGCCGCTTTGTAATGGCTCAGCAGCGACGATGAAACGAAAAACGCAATAAGCAGCAACCCGCTCGCCAGTCCTCCGAAACCGAAGATGAGCGTGCCGGTCACGATTGCGCCGAGAATGCCGCTGCGCGAGAGTGACTTCCGGCGATAAGCGAGCAAACCGATCGCTGCGCTCAGCGCCAGGCCGGCGATCAGGCGTGCGAAGATGACAACAGTGGCGGTGTTCATGGTGCTGAATTATAGGCAGAGGAGCGGCTTGCGCGGATAATAGACCCTTGCGAAGGTTAACCTTCAGGGAGAACTCATCATGCGGGCAAAGACATTCGGACAATTGCTGAACGGACTACCCTTTCACATGGAACCACCCACCATGGACGCCGGCGGTATCCAGATCACCGGTGTGACCGACGACAACCGCAAGGTGCAACCCGGCAACGTCTTCGTGGCCTATCAAGGCGTGGCAGTGGATGGTCACAAGTTCATCCCCGATGCGATCAGGCGTGGCGCAGTGGCTGTGGTGTGCGAGCGCCCCTTAGACGGCAAGGGCGTGCCCTGCGTCATTGTGCCCAACGGCCGCCAGGCGTTGGCCTACTTGTGTGCCGCGTGGCACGACTTCCCCGGTCATAGCATGGTGATGATCGGCGTGACCGGCACGGACGGCAAAACGACCACCAGCAACCTCCTCTTCAGCATCCTGAAAGCAGCGCGGCTGAACGCCGGCATCATCAGCACCGTAAACGCCGTGATCGGCGAACGCGTGCTCGACACGGGTCTGCACACCACCACCCCCGACGCGGACGAGGTGCAGGATTACCTGGCGCAGATGCGCGATGCCGGTATGACCCATTGCGTGCTGGAGGTTACGTCGCACGGCCTGGCGCAGTACCGTGTGGACGGCTGTGATTTCGACGTTGCAGTCGTGACCAACATCACGCACGAGCACCTGGACCTGCATGGCTCTTACGAGGCTTACCGGGCAGCCAAGGCGCGCTTGTTTGAGATGGTGGCATACCCCCCCCACCCCCCCCCTTGCT
>JAMDDR010000587.1 GCA_023488685.1 Chloroflexota bacterium
CGCGAATACGCCCTTCCTGGCAGACACGGCGGTCGATTTCACCAACGTGGGCAACTTCACCTACGGTTCGCGCACGTCAGAGGTGAACGTGACCGGCGTCACGCCCAGCTACCAGACCGTGCGCAACTGGGCGACGCGCGCCGGTCGCTTCATCGACGAGGCCGACAACAGCGGGCGCTCGCGCGTGGTGGTGCTGGGGCAGACGGTTGCGGATGATCTGTTCCCCGGCGAAGATCCGCTGGACCAGCCGGTGAAGATCAATAATGTGCCTTTCCGCGTCATCGGCGTGATGCAAGCCAAAGGCTCGTCGTTCCTGGGCGACCAGGATGCGGTGGCGTTCATCCCCCTCGCCACCGCGCAGGACCGGCTGTTCCAGGCGCGCGCCCAGGCGAAGGCAGGTGAGCGGCGTATCTCGATGATCTATCTGCAGGTAGTGGACGATGCGGCGCGGCCCATCGTCCAGACCTCCGTCGAGCAATTGTTGCGCGAGCGGCATCGCATCCCTGAGGATGAGCCGAATGACTTTTCGGTGCTCAGCCAGGCTGAGCTGATCGATACCTTCGGCGCGGTCACAGGGGTGCTCACGGCGTTTCTCGGCGCGATCGCGGCCATCTCGTTGCTGGTGGGGGGGATTGGGATCATGAACATCATGCTGGTGAGCGTGACGGAGCGCACGCGCGAAATCGGCCTGCGCAAGGCCATCGGCGCCACATCGCGCGCCATCTTGAGCCAGTTCCTGACCGAGGCGGTGTTCCTGTCGCTCATGGGAGGGTTGATCGGTATTGTGATCGGTGTCGGCAGTGCGTATGCCATCTCGCTCGTCGCAGATTTCAAACCGGTGGTGCAGGCCGGTGCCATTGTGCTGGCGGTGGGCTTTTCGCTGGTCGTCGGGTTGTTCTTCGGCATTTACCCCGCCCGGCGAGCGAGCAAGCTGAGCCCGATCGAGGCGCTGAGATATGAATGATTGGTCGCTGGTGGCTGGTGGCTGGTCGCTGGAGATTAGACGACGGGTTCAATCTCCAATCTCTAATCTCTCTTAGTTCAAACGATGTTGCGAGAAAACTTTCGTGTTGCGATGCGGGCGCTGGCGGCGAATAAGCTGCGCAGTGTGCTGACTACCCTCGGCATCATCATCGGCGTGGCCGCGGTGATCGCGTTGATGGCGCTCGGCAATGGCGTGCAGCAGTTTATCAACGGCCAGTTCGAGGCGCAGGGAGCGAACCTGGTGTTCGTCTTCCCGGCGCGCATCGATATCACCGGCGGCGCGAACCGCTCGGGTTTCCTGGGCGCTTCGCCGGGCGCGCGCTCGGGCCTGGCTGCATCGCTGACCCAGGCGGATGCCGAAGCGATGAACGACCGCATCCTGCTGCCCGACGCCGCGGTCGTCGCCCCGGTCGTGAGCGGCAATGCGCGCGCCTTTGCGGGTTCATACAAGCACCAGGCGCGCGTGCGCGGCACGGTGTCTGATTACCGCTACCTCAACAACTGGACCACGCTCTACGGCGACTGGTTTAGTGAAGGCGACTACACCAGCCGCTCGCGCGTGGCTGTGCTGGGCAGTTATGCGTACACCAAGTTGTTCCCCGACGGCGGAGACCCGGTCGGAGAGGATATCCGCCTGAACGAGGTGACTTTCAAAGTGGTGGGTGTCCTGGAACAGCGCACCGACAACCAGGAAGGCAGCGATGATGATCTCATCATGGTGCCCCTGACCACGGCGCGCGAACGGCTATTCCCCTCGCGCAATGCCAAAGGCCAGTCGCTCGTGAGCATCATCCTGGTGCAGGCCACCAGTAAGGATCGTGTCGACGCCGTCGCGCGGCAGGTGACCGAGCTGTTGCGCCAGCGGCACAACATCGCGTTCCAGGGGGAGGATGACTTCTCGGTGGCGACCCAGCAGGATCTTCAGGAGACGGTGGGCGCCGTCACCAGCGCGGTAACGATCTTCCTGGCAGCCGTGGCGGGGATATCGTTGTTCGTCGGCGGCATCGGCATCATGAACATCATGATTGTGAGCGTGACGGAGCGCACGCGCGAGATTGGCCTGCGCAAAGCCATTGGCGCGAAGCCGCGCGTCATCCTGCTGCAGTTCATGTTGGAGGCGGTTTCGTTGTCCTTGCTCGGTGGGCTGATCGGCATCGCACTGGGCTGGGGCATGGCCAGCACGGTCGTGGTGGCGTCGAATGGACAGTTCCAGGCGCTCGTCACGCCGGAGGCGATTGCGCTGGCCGTCGGTTTCAGCCTCCTGGTCGGCGTCGTCTTTGGCGTGTATCCCGCCGCCCGCGCCGCCAGGCTGAACCCCATCGAGGCGCTGCGGTTCGAGTAGTACGGGAAGTACCGAGTTCCGAGTGCTGAGTACCGAGTGCACGGTGCACGGTGCACTGTGAACTGAGCACTGCGCACTCGGAACTCGGTACTCAGAACTCGGTACTTCCTAGAGCCCCATGATTTCAAAGCTCTGCCCGAACATGGTGAAGACAGCGGACGTGCCGCCTGGCGGACGGGCAAACGTGAGTTGGAAGGCGAGTGTCTCGCCGGCGGTGATGCTCCACGGAAAGGCCGGCAGGCTGGCATTGAGCGGGCTGAGGGTGCCGTTGCTGTCCAGTGACAGGTCGCGCAACGACACGGGCAGAAAGTCGCCGGTGGTGTTGCGCACCGTCCCGACGATGCGCAGTTCATTCCCTTCCGGCGTGATGCTGACGTTGAGAATGGTCACCTCGGCAATCGGCGCTGCGGTGGGTGCGGAGGTGGGCGCCACCGCGATCTGCTCGTATGGGATGATCACGCGCGCCAGGTAAGGGTTGTCCGCCTCGGTGGTAAAAGACCATTCCAGCTTCGGGCCGGGCATGTTGGCCGGCACTTCAAAGCCGGCGGTGGCGCTGATCGTGTCGCCGGGTGACAAAGCCCCCTGCGTCCAGCCCGCTCCGCCGGACGCGAACGACCCCTGGCTCGAAATCGAATAGCGGTTGCCCGCGGCATCGATCAACTGTGCGGTGAACTGGCTGGCGTCCAGGTGGCGTGTTATCAGGCTGGTGACCTGGATATTGACCTGGTAATAGTTCTGGTCCGCGGGCAGGCCCACCGTGGTCCCCGGCAACATCCGGCTGTTCAACGCCGTCACCCGCACGTCGCCCAGGTTGATCGGCACGCCGATGGGTGTGAGTGAGTTGGGGGTGCCTTCGTCGGTGTAGTGTGCGACGATCGCGTGTCGCTCGTCGCCATTCTCGTTCAGCAACATCAGCGTCAATTGCGGATATGACTGATTGCGCAAGGGGCCTTGCTCGTCGACCTTGATCGTTTCAGTCTGTGCCATGCGGTAGCGCAACGTCCCCACACTGGTATCGAGCACCAGCAGATCGTTCGGCACCAGCGAGTCGAGCAACGCGCGGTTCTCATCCGAAGCAGGCAGGCCCATGACGTAGTTGACCAGGGTCCCCACCACCCAGAAGGCGGTCTTCTGCGCATTGCGATCATATTGCCACTGGCCCTGGTCGTCCGGGCGCACGGGGACGACGTCCAATGTGGCGTTGCCGATGGTCAATCGGTTCGGCACGCCGGGTGGGATGGGCGTGTTGTTGGCGTTGATGATCAGCGCCGCGGTGATCGGCGCAGTGGGCCCCACGACAGCCGTTGCCCCGATTGGCCCAGGGGTGGGCGGGTTGCTCAACAGCGCGACACTGAGGATGAAGCACGATAGCGCACAAACCCCCACCAATGCCAGCAGGCTGACCAGGATCAGCGGGCGGCCACGCGGATCGTCCCATAGCGCACCGAAAGGGACGCGGAGCGCGTCGGTGATGGGCTTGAGCCAATTGCCGGCAACCTGCCGCTGTTGGGCGGCAGGCCGGATCTCTTCGCTTTCCCATTTGCCAGATGGGCCAGCCTGGTCGGGGGCTGCCAATCATCTGACGGGTCGCGCGGTGGAGGTGGGTTCGATGCCATAGGTAAGGTTAATTATAGAAGGTTGAGCGTTATCCACCGCCGCCACCCGTGCCCTGGATGCCGCCTTCGGTCATCTTGTACACGTCCAGGAGTTCGTCGGCCTGCTCCGCGGTCAACAGCCCTTTTGCGACCACAACTTCCTTGATGGTGCGATTGGTTGCCATGGCCTCCTTGGCAATGGCTGCGCCGTTCAGGTAACCGATCACCGGGTTCAGCGCGGTCACCAGGATCGCGTTCTTCGCCAGCCAGCCGTGTGCCTTTTCAGGGTTGGCTTTCAGGCCGGCCACACACTTCGTGGTGAAGGCGTTGATGGCGCCGATCATGACGTGCATCATCTCGAACAGGTTGTGCGCGATGATCGGCATCATCACGTTCAATTCAAGCTGGCCCGCCTGTGCCGCCAGCGCAACCGTGTGATCGTTGCCCTGCACGTGGAAGCAGGTCATGTCAAGCATCTCCGCCAGCACCGGGTTGACCTTGCCGGGCATGATGGATGATCCGGGCTGTACTGCGGGCAACCGGATTTCGTCCAGGCCGGTGGATGGGCCGGAACTGAGCAGCCGGAAATCGTTGGCCACGCGGATCAGCGTGATGGCCAGCGTGCGGATACTGCCGCTGAAGTCGGCCATGTCGGCCATGCTCTGCATCCCTTCGAACAGGTTGTCTGATGTGTGCAGCGGCTGTCCCAGCAACTCGCTCAGTTTCGCGACCATGCGCTGGTGATATTCCGGATGGGCGTTCAGACCGGTGCCTGTGGCCGTGCCGCCGATGGGCATGCGGCGCAGGTTGTCGGCGGCGCGAGAGATGCGGTCGGCGTCGCGCGCCACTGCCTTGGCGTAGCCGCTGAACTCCTGGCCCAGGCGCACCGGCACCGCATCCTGCAGGTGAGTGCGGCCCGATTTGACCACGCCGTCGAACTCAACCGCCTTCTGGTCCAGCGCGCCGGCAAGCTGGTGCACGGCTTCCAGCAGTTCCGGCAGGCGCCACAGGCAACCCAGGCGGATTGCAGTGGGAATGGTGTCGTTGGTGGACTGTGCCATATTCACGTGGTCGTTCGGGCTGACCGGTTTCTTGGCCTCGCCAATCGGCGTGCCGAGCAGCTCACTGGCGCGTGTGGCGATGACTTCGTTGATGTTCATGTTGTGGCTGGTCCCAGCGCCGGCCTGGAATGGATCGACCACAAATTGATCGGCCAGTTTGCCCTGCCGCACCTCTTCCGCTGCCGCAATGATGGCGCCGGCGAGCTTGGGGTCGAGCAGGCCCAGGTCGCGGTTCACTTCTGCCGCAGCGTACTTCACCGTTGCCATGCTCCACACGAAGGCGGGGTAGGGCCGCATGCCGCTGATCGGGAAGTTCATGACGGCCCGTTGTGTCTGTGCGGCGTAATAGGCCTGTGCAGGCACCTGCATCTCACCGAGCGAGTCTTTTTCAATCCGATAATTCATCGTGCTCCTCCGACGTCAACAAACTCAACTCAACTCAATCCTAACTCCGATTTCACCTGGTCAAGCGAAACCGCGCCGGGCTGTTTTGCCCGCTGCTCCCCTCCATGAATGAACAACCTGTTCCCCTTCTTATACCCTACAGCCTCAATCTTAACCGAGTTGTTTCCCGCATCGATATCATAGAAAATTCGGAACTTGCCGACTCGCAATTCCCACTCGGCGGTCTGGTTTGGACGCAGCTTCTTGCGGTTGCAGTTAACAAGTCGTACACAATGTGAAGCGGCGACAATGTGTTTGTCGCCGCTCTTACCTTCAAGACGAACCGCCTGCCTCCATCACTTGCCGGTAGTGGCCGTGGCTTCCTCGCTTGTGGCCGCCTGCCGCTTCTCCCGGCGATGTTCGAGAAGCTGGTGAATGCCGACCGGCGCGACGGACAGAATAATGATGGCGACGAGAAACCACTCAAGAT
>JAMDDR010000021.1 GCA_023488685.1 Chloroflexota bacterium
AGTCGCAGCCGTTTGTCGGCCGTGTGGACCTGACGCCTCTCGGCGCGTGCTTTTCGGTGAAAGGCGCGCATAGCGGTGGCAGCGGCGTGCTCCGCCCGATCTGTTCGTGGGATGAGGTGACACAACAGCGCCTGGAATGGCCAGGCGATGAGACGATCCTCCAAACCTGGGTCAAGCCCAAAATGATTGGCCGGCGCAGGGCCTGGTTTCGTGTCTTTTACGCCTGTGGCGCCACATTCATCTGCTGGGCGGACGATCTTACCCACGACCAGTCGCCGGTAACACCGTTGGAGCAAAGCCGCTGGCAACTCGACGTGTTGCACGGCATGACACAGCAGATTGCCGGATTATGCGGGTTGAACGTGTTCTCGACCGAGATTGCACTCGAACAACACAACGTGTGGCAGGTGGTTGACTATGTCAACGAACCGTGCGATTATCGTCTGAAGTCGACGGCGCCTAATGGGGTGCCGGATGAAGTGGTAAAAAAAATCGCCGAACGCATCGCGAGTTGGGTCAGACGGGAGACCCTTGCGAAGGTCGCTTGAGCGACTTTTGCGTGGATTTGTCCATGTTACAACGTTTTTGACACGACTCTCGGCGTCGGCTAGAATAAGTTCTCTACGAATAACACGAAGAATGATTACAGGAGTTTCCCCGTGAGTAACGAAGTAATGACCGCTCCGCAGGTTGAAGGCAGCGCCCAGGCTGAAGCCGCTGCCGAACAGCCTGTGTCAACACTGGATACGCTGAGGCCCCGCATGGGCTTCAAAGGAAAGGTGACACGCGTCGATCTGGGCGGCGCGTGGGTAAATATCGGTCTGGAGGCTGAAGGTTATATCCACATCTCGCACATCGTGAGCCAGACGCAGAACCCAGTCACGCGTGTGGCGGATGTGCTCAAGACGGGTGATGAGATTGACGTCTACATCACCGCCGTCAATCCGACGCTGAAGCGCATCGACCTGACCATGGTCAAGCCAGCGACGTACGACTGGTACGACCTGCGTGTAGGGATGAAGATCAACGGCGCGCGCGTAGTGGCGCTGGAGAGCTTTGGCGCATTTGTGGATATTGATGGTCCCAAGCACGGTCTGATCCCGTTCAACCTGATGCCGAAGGGCCAGCGCCCGAAGGTCGGCGACGTGCTGGACGCGGTGTGGGTCATCGAGGTGAGCGAGGACAAGCGCCGCATCGGCCTGACCATGATCGAACCGCCAGCGCTGCCGTGGGAGAGCATCCATCGCGGTGACGTGTTCAAGGGCACCGTGACGCGCATCGAGCGCAAGGGCGCCTTCATCGACATCGGCGCCGAGCGCGAGGGCCTGATCCGTTCATCGGCGTTCGGCTCCGGCTTCGTCAACGTCAGCGACTTTGTCACGGTTGGCGAGCAGGTGTCGGTGCGGGTCGTCAAAGTGGACGCGCCCAAGAAGCAGGTCGACCTGGCGATGGAAGGGATCGATCCCGAGGACTTCATGCTCTCGTCTGGTCCGGAGGAGGAGCTCAGCCCCATGGCGGCTGCGCTGCAGCGCGCAACGCGCGGCCGGCGCGACACCTGGAGCACGTCGGGCCAGGGTTCGGGCAAACCCGGCCGGAAGGCGCGCGAGCAGGAGGAGATCCTGGCACGCACGCTACAGCAACTGCAATCTCATCGGAACAAGTAGCAGCGCTACCCAGTAGCGGCGCTACCAAGTCGTAGCGCTAATCCAGTGGCGGCGCTCAACGTCGGCTACTGATTTCGAACTTCGTTCCACGGTTTGCGGAGCGTAAACGAGGCGGAGTGCTCTTTATGTGCTCCGCCTCGCTGCTTGTCTCGCCACAGGCTACGTCGTTCTCCCCTTTTGAGATCGTTGCGTCAGGCGACTGACATCTCGCCTATATGTCCCTCTATCCATATATGCACGAGCATATTCGGTGGCACGCTGCAGTACGAAGGTGACCTTTCAGCGAATAGCGTGTTGTCTGTCAGACTGTATCAAGGCCCCGATACTTGACGGCTATGACACGATATATGGTTGCGAACCTGCCAAGTGTCGCCTCGATGTACGGAAGTCTGACACTCGTGACAGCGCAACATTACCACAATAGTGTGTGCGTGATTTCATTATTTTCTTGACACAGAGCTCTGGTTTCTTAAGATAGAGTGCGCATCAGGACATCGTTTCGTCAAAGGCATGAGCCACCATCAAGCAGGAGTCAAACATGACAACGAAGCTGTCGCAGCACATCACGCGCCGAATTAACGTCTCTCTCGTCGTCGCGCTTGCAGTCGCATGGATCGTCCAGACACCAGCTACAAGCGCAGCGACATCTGCGCCAGTAAGCGGTTCCCGTGACCTATTGGTCTCAAACCTATCCCCGAGTCGCTCTGTTAACGCGAACCCGAGTAGAGATAAGTGGACAAACCAGCCGGCGGAAGAATATCATGCTGTCACCGGACAAGGGCAGAGCGTCAATCACGCGCAACCTATCACGCACGTGGGTGACACTGCGGTAAAGGTGCAGAAACCCCAACAGCCTGCAGTCACTCCGTATAAGACACCTATCGGCAGGACATCCCTGGCACAGTCTTCTCCACCTTCCGTCACGGTGATGCTATTGTTCAACAGGCAGACGGCGGTGAACGGCACCGTGGTCACTGGCACGATGCTCATGTATGGGGGGTATCAGAGTGGAACTCTCTACGTGTATTGGTATCTGCCCACCGGGCTCACCTATGTCGGCAATTCTGCGTCTCACACATACACGTCAACAACAACCAGTTACAACAGCACGGCACGGAAGCTCACGTTTACTTATCCAGGAGGTTACACGACAGGGCAGGTGATCACGGCTACCTGGCGCATGTCCCTATCTGTCTCGGCAGTGCCGGTGAATCTCACCGTCAGTGGCTCGGCATCACCGGCGGCATGTTGCGTCATATCGCCCGCATTGTTGCAAGTACAGGCGCCGGATAACACGCCGCATTCCATCACGCCTGGGGGTGGCTCGGTGGCGCTGACGAGCCGCATGACGTTAGACTTCCCGCCTGGTGCCGTCGACTCAGATGTACAGGTAACCGGGACAGAGTATGCCTTGATAAGCACCACAACATCCGGAGCGCCGCCTTCCGCAGTGTTAAAGCTCGAATTGCATCCCGCGCTCAGTTTTAATGCACCGGTAACACTTTCCATCACTGTAACGGATCCCGCCATGCGGCAATTGTTGATGGATCAATCCTGGCCGGGGCTGCAATTCGTGGATAAGGTTTCCCACCAGACCGAAGTGGTACCCTTGACCTACGACCCAGTCAGTGGCCGATTGATAGCCCAACTAACGCACTTCTCCGACTATGAAGTGAACTGGAAACCGGCTGAGCCACAACCGTGGAAGCTGGCCGCCCACGGCGGCCAAGTCGGCACCTTCCGTGGGTCGTTAAACTACGCCTATCCAATCAAGGTGCCCGCCGTGCCCGGCAGTACCCAGCCGAACCTGGGCATCGGCTATTCCAGCGTGGCGGCAGATAGCGGTGTCGACGAGTCGCGGAACAGCTATGCGGGCTGGTCGTTGGGCAGTGCCAGCCCCGGTTGGACGCTGGATCTGCCAAAGATCACTCGGCTCGTGCGCATGCGGCAGGCAGAATCCTACGGCAGCATGCAGGTCCAGCCGGGCCAGTGGTTGGTGGATGCGCGTGGCAACCTTTACACCACGGGTGGCCAGTTCATCGCAGAGCCGAATGGGAGCAACACTCTGGACGCTTATTGCCCTGGTCCTGACCCTTGTGACTTCCAGGGTTGGTTCGTTGAGGCCATGCATGAGTATCGCAATGAATTTACGCTTGACATGGCCGGCGTGAGCTACTCACTTATACCCGTCAATGACGCCTATACCGAATATCTGACAGAGCCGTACACGCCGATGCGTATCCGCCGCTGCAACGTGCACAGCGTACCTGCCTGTGAGACGGACGGCTGGCAGGATACCAGCGTCGACCGTGAGTGGTGGCAGGTGTGGACGACCGACGGCATACGCTATGTGCTGGGTGGAGACGCCATGGGTACCCGCTTCTTTGAGGGTATGGACGGTGGCGGCAATGTCGATACTTACGATCCCTCGGCCATGAGTGATGAAAACTATGCGGGCAGCCAGTCAGGGCGCGTTCCGGTGGCGTGGTTTGTGCGCAAGGTGTATGCGCCGCCGGCGAACGGCGGCGGTGTGGGGGCGGAATACATCTACACCAACACGTCCAACATCCTGCTTGACACGATTGCATATGGTCCATCCGTCACCCCGGATGGCACGCCTGTCAGCGGTAATGGCTTCTTCACCGTGACGTTTAGCTATAGTGGCGTCACACTGGACGCGATCCAGGTTGATACCCGCAGTGGGCGGCTGCGCAAGTATGTCCTTGCCCATAGTTCGAGCAAGCTCGCTAGCATCGAGGAGCAGGGGGTGGATGCGGAGACCGGGCGATTGATCACGAAGATCGGCTATGGGAATATCGACGGCAGGACGCTGGTCACCAGCATCGACAACAATTACGGCGCCACGTGGCGTTACTTCTACGCACCGACCGTCTATTACAACGCGCATCTTGTCATGTCCAGCACCACTACTGTGCTGGGACAGCGACTGCAATATCCTTTGGCCGTACCGGCTTTAGTGTACTCCTCAGCCAGCACAACCACGTATACGTACGAGGGGCCGTGTTACGACCGGTCGGGTGAATCCTGTCGAGCTAACACCGGCGGTGACTGGGGTAACTCTAATGGCCTGATCGGTTTTGCCGTGGTGACGGAAACGGTTGAACATTCCAACACTCCGACAGAGCAGCGCACAGTGCACAAGTACCATACCGAACTCCCTCACACGGGGCGTGAATATGAGACGCGCTCATTGGGCCGACAACTAAACACTCTGTCGCTGCAAAGGACCGAGTATGCTGTCTTTACCAATGACGGTATTAGCACGACCGCGTTGGTGACGTTCGTGGCGCCGGTGTCGGTGACGGTTTGGCCAGGTGGAGAAGGATACCCGAATTACTTCAAGCACACACGCATCTCATACGACTGTGGGATGCAGGGGGGTGTGTTCCAAGGCTTGCAGACGGGGCTGGCAGAATATGACGGGAATTACATCACGCCGTACCGCCGTTCGTCGGCAGCCTACGCCTTCGACGCCGTTGCCTGGTTTTCGCGCCCGATCAGTGAGGCCTTGTACGACGGGTTGGGTAACCGCCTGTCGGAGCAGCGCTATTACTATGACGAGCAGCTTTTTGGCGTATTGGGTGATCAGGGCGACCTAACCTTCGTGCAGGAACTAGGTAAGAGCGGTGAAACCACACGCGACATGCAGTTCAGCTACGATGCACTGGGTAACATGCTCAGTGTGACAACATGGCCGGACTATGGCACTTTGGGTGTGACCTACGCAAACGGCAGGGCTGGCGCGACGACGATGGCCGTGTACGACGGCGCGTACGGTTTCTTTGCCACCACTGTCACCAACCCTGTGGGGCATGTCGAGCAGTACTTCTATTACGGTGTGAATGAACTCCCGCCGCTGGACCCGAATCGGGTGTACGAGCAGAAGCAGCCCTTCGGCTTGTTACAGTTTGTGCAAGGCCCGAACGGCGCCAGTATGGGCACGCGCTACTATTATGATGCACTGGGGCGGCTCTCGCACGTCTTACAGCCGGGCGACAACTTTGGCCACCCCTCCGTGTTGTATAGCTATAGTACCTTACCACTGAAATGTTTGCACAAATAGCAACGAATCTCGACTCACAGAGCGGGTTGCCCTGCGAGGTAAGGGATGACCACCAGTTCGCGCAGCTTGAGCACCAGGCTGGCGGCACGTTGG
>JAMDDR010000425.1 GCA_023488685.1 Chloroflexota bacterium
CGTGTCTTCGCGCGCGTGCGGGGCTATCTCGCCACTGTGCGCAAGCAGGGCTACGCCGCCCTGGCGGCGTTGCGTGCCCTGTTTGACGGGCACCCCGTCGCCCTCAACTTGGGCTGAGCAGTTACAAGAGTAAAACGTAAAACGCACTATTGTGTTTTACGTTTTACTCTTTACGTTTTACGGTTGAAACCTATGTCAGTTTTTTGGTTTATTGCAGCCACCGCGATCCGCGCGTTCTTCGCGCTGGCGCGCAGCGCGCTCGTGAACATGCGGCGCGCACGACTGGTGGAACTTGAGCAGCGCGGGGTGACGTCGGCGCGCGCGCTGCAACAACTCACCGACAACTCCAGCCAACTGCTGGCGACGGCAGAGGTGGGAGCAATCTTCAGCCTGGTGCTCGCGGCCAGCATCGCCGCGACCGAGTTCGTCCCCGTGACAGTCGCCTGGATCACGTCGCTGGACCAGGCCTGGCTGACGCCGGATGCGACGATGACCCTCGCGTACCTGGCGGTGCTGTTCATTACCGGCATGGTGTTGTTCGTCTTCGGCCGCCTGGTGCCCGAGGCCGTGGCAGTGCGCAGACCCGAGCCAATCGCGCTGGCGTGCGTGCGCCCGATGCAGATCAGCAGCCTGTTATTGTCGCCAATTGTGCGTGTGGCCGTGGTGCTGAGCAACATGCTGTCGATCCCGCTGGGCGGGCAGCGGCGCGACGGCGCCTCACTCGTCACGGAAGAAGAGCTGAAGACGATGGTGGACGCCGGCGAGGAAGAGGGCTTGATCGAGGAAGATGAGAAGGAGATGATCCTCTCCGTGCTCGACTTTGGCGACACAGTGGCGCGCGAGGTGATGGTGCCGCGCATCGACATGGTCGCGGTCGAGGTGAACTCGCCGCTCAACGAAGCGCTGGACCTGATCATTTCGGCCGGGCACTCGCGCATCCCGGTGTACCGCGACACCATCGACGATATCGTGGGATTTCTGTATGCCAAGGATTTGCTGAAGGTGCTGCGCGATGGCAGCAGCCCGCCGCTGGAGAAGCTGGTGCGGCAGGCCTACTTCACGCCCGAGTCCAAAAAGGTAAGTGAACTGCTCCAGGAGTTGCAGAACCGTCGCGTGCACGTGTGCATCGTCGTGGATGAGTATGGCGGCACGGCCGGCATGGTGACGATCGAGGACATTCTGGAGGAAATCGTCGGCGAGATCCAGGACGAGTACGACACCGAAGAGCCCGATTACCAGGCCCTGCCGGACGGCGAGGGATATATCCTGGAAGCGGGCATGGCCATCGACGACGTGAACGAATTGATGCACGTCGAACTGCCGACCGAACAGAGCGACACCCTGGGCGGATTTATATACGATCAACTGGGCGAGGTGCCCGAAGTTGGCGCAACGGTGCATTACGCGGGATTGCGCTTCGAAGTGCTCGCTGTCAGCGACCGGCGCATCTTAAAAGTGAAAGCAACTTATGAGCAACAAGAGCAGCAAGACGGCGAAGCGTCCGGCGAGCGCAGACCAGATGTCCGGTCCCAAGACTCGGCGGAACGCGGGCGCCCCGAAAACGGACGGACAGGTGACAGCCACGCTGACAGCCACCCCGACAACAGCCGGGTCAATGGACGCGCCGAGCGCAAAGAAAACGCCCGCCGCACCGCCTGAATCCGGCGATAGCAGCGATATCGCGGGCATCGTCAACGTCCTGATCGAGGTCGCCAACAACACCCGCCAAAACGCTTATGCCCCCTATTCCGGTTATCGCGTGGGCGCGGCGCTGCTCACGTCACAGGGAAACGTCTACGGCGGGTGCAACGTCGAGAACGCCTCTTACGGCATCTCCCTGTGTGCGGAACGAGCGGCGGTGGCAAAAGCCGTGAGCGAGGGCGAACGTGACTTTGAGGCCATCGTGGTGGTGACGGACGACGGTGGCACGCCGTGCGGGGCCTGCCGCCAATTTTTGCGCGAATTTGGGGAGGACATCATTGTCATCCTGGCCGACAAGCGTGGGCGCTACAGGATCACGACGGTGGGAGAGTTGCTGCCCGAGGCGTTTGTTCTCAATTCGAAGTAGAGATTGGGGATTGGAGATTATCGATCCGGTAGGTTACCAATCTCCAATCTCCAATCTCCAATCTCCAATCTCCAATCTCCAATCCCCAATCCCTCACCACACGCATGTTCAAGAAACTCCTCATCATCCTGCTGGTCGTCATGCTGGCCGTGCCCCTGCTGTCGCGCCTGCTGACGTTCCTGATGGCACAAGGGCGCGTGTACGACGATCTGAACCAGGTGCCACATCACCGTGTCGCGGTGGTGTTTGGCGCGGGCGTGCGCAATGGCGTGCCGACGCCGATGCTGTATGACCGGGTGGCTTCGGCCGTCGATCTGTACAAGGCGGGTGTCGTCGACAAGCTGTTGATGAGCGGCGACAACCGTTTCGTCGAGTACAACGAGCCGGCCGCCATGCGTCGAACGGCCTTACAGTTGGGCGTCCCAGACCAGGATATTGTGATGGACTACGCCGGTCGCAGCACCTATGACACGTGCTACCGGGCGAGCGCCATCTTCGGCTTGAGCGAAGCCATCCTGGTGACACAGCATTTCCACCTCGACCGCGCACTGCTGACCTGCGGGGGGTTGGGGGTACAGGCCGTGGGTTATGTGGCTGATCGCCGATCGTATCGCAATGTGTGGTGGAACGACTTGCGTGAAATCCCCGCCACGCTGAAAGCATTGGCCGATCTGTTCATCCTAAAGCCGTTGCCGGTGCTGGGTGATCCTATCGAGATCGGAGCTACACGGTCAGACACGCGTTCAAATACACGTAAACACACGCTTGCAGAGTTCCGGTAAGATTGGCCTATGAGCGAAACAATGCAACATGACCGGGCTGCTGCCCTGGCGCTCGTCAAGGAATACACCACGGACCCCAATCTCATCCGGCATATGCTCTCCGTCGAAATGGCCATGCGCGCTTACGCCGCCCGCTTCGGCGGTGACCCGGAGGTATGGGGTATTGTCGGGCTGTTGCACGACTTTGATTACCAACGTTGGCCGCTGCTCGACGGCACCGGGCATCCGCTGACCGGCGTGCCGATTCTGCGTGAACGCGGCTGGAATGAGGAAATCATCCGTGCCGTCCTGGCCCACGCGCCGGAGCTGACCGGCGTGCAGCCGGAAAGCATGCTGGAAAAGACGCTATGCGCCGTGGATGAATTGACTGGGCTGGTGGCGGCTGTCGCGTTCGTGCGTCCCTCTAAAAATATCGCCGACGTGCAGGTATCGTCCGTCAAGAAGAAGTGGAAAGACAAAGCGTTTGCCGCCGGCGTGCATCGTGACGAAATCGAGCGAACCACGGCCGTGCTCGGCGTGCCGTTGGATGAGCATATCGGCGTGGTACTCGCCGCAATGCAGGCCAATGCAGCGGAACTGGGTTTGGACGGTAAGGCATGAACACAGCGAAATCGGGATTTCGACGCTGCCCCTCGTGCGGGTCCCGGGTTGCGTTGAGCGCTGCGTCCTGTCCTATCTGCGGCCATGAGTTTGCACCCGAACCAGCGCCGACGACGCCTCCCATAGAAATTGAAGTGGAGAGCGTGGCGAAGAGTAAGCCAATGGCCAGATTGCGCCCGCCCCCCCGTCTGCCCCAACGGCGCAAATTCTCGCTGGCGCATCTGCCGTGGGGGGTGATCGGCGTTGGTGCGGTCATTGTGATCCTGGTGTTGGGCGCAGTGCTGCTGCTTCGCAATGCCGGGGGCACTGGATTACCCGCCACCGTACCCACATCCACAACCGTCGCCGCGACACAGTTGCCGACCGTCGCCCCGAGCTGGACGCCGGAGGCACAGGCGACACAAACGGAGATTGTCGCACCAACGGATACCACTGAACCACCTACCTCCGTGCCCCCGCCCCCGACGGACACACCGGTAGCCCCGGAGGAGTATGAGGTCCAGTCGGGCGATACGTGTGGGGGCATCGCAACAAAGTACGGCGTCTCCCTGGATTCATTCCTGGCACTGAATAACCTGGACGAGAACAACTGTCTCATCCGCGTCGGCGAAAAGCTGCTCATCCCGCCACCCACACCGACCGCCGGCCCTTCGCCAACGCTGCCAGCCGGCGTGACGCCACAACCCAGTGGCACGCCCGAGCCGACGGCCACCCTGCCTCCACAGATCATCTACCAGGTGAACAGCGGTGACACGTGCAGCGAAATTGCCGCCAAGTACCAGATGACTGTGGATGAGTTGATCGCGCAGAACGGCCTGGACGTGGACTGCACCCTGCAAATTGGACAGGTGTTGACGTTGACGTTCGCGATACCCACGCCCGCAGTATCACCCACCCCCAACGTCGCTCAGACGCCGACCCCGCGCGTGGGCTATGAAGCCCCGACGCTCGTGTCACCGCGCGACGGCGAGGCCATCAGCGAGACACAGGAGGTGGTGACCCTGCAGTGGCTCAGTGTGGGCATCCTTCCAGAGGACCAATGGTACGTGGTGCAGGTGCAACCGTCCGGCGCGATTACCGTGCCGGTCTATGAGACGAAGGCTACCTCGATCAAGCTCACGCGTGCTATCTTTGGCGACCAGGATGAGCGATCATTCGCCTGGTGGGTACAGGTCAAGCAATTGCTGGGTGTGAACAGCCAGACCGGGGAGCGGGTGTACAACACGCTCAGCGAACCCAGCACGGTGCGACGCTTTACCTGGCACAGACCGATAGTGACGCCGACGCCAGTCGTGACGCCGTGAAGAGAAACCAGAACCCCGACTTTGGCACAGCGCCAAAGTCGGGGTTCTACTTATTCCTTATCCGCGACAAATAGCATCAATGCCTGGTTGCTGAGGAAATGCCCGCGCCCGGTTAAAAGCACACGCTCACCATCCACGTCCAACAGGCCAAGTCGTTGCCCCTCTCGTAATGCTCCGGCGTAAAAGTGTTCCAACGGCGTGCCGTAGCGTCGAGCGAAGGACGCCAGGCGCACACCCTCGTCGAGCAGTCGCAGCCCCATCATCATCGTCTCGCCGCGCGAAGTGGCGGCGTCGATGTCCTCGTATCCCGCCTCGACCGTCTCACCGCGCTGGATGCGCCCCACGTAATCGGCCGGGCGGCGCACGTTCCACCAGCGCCGGTCAATCGACGACGAATGCGCCCCGGCGCCAAAGCCGAAGTATGGCTCGTTGCGCCAGTAGATCAGGTTATGCTCGCATTCGTAGCCGGGCCGGCACCAGTTGGAAATCTCGTAATGCACGAAGCCCGCGGCGGCCATGGTTCGCTCGGCGTGATCGTACATGTCGGCGGCGGCATCGGGATCGGGGAAAGGCACCTCCCCCCGCCGCGTCCAGTCGTGCATCGGCGTGCCCTGCTCGATCGTGAGCGCGTAGAGCGAAATATGGTCGGGCTGCAGTGCCAGCGTGGCATCCAGCGTACGCCGCCACGTATCGATCGACTGGCGTGGCAGCCCAAAAATCAGGTCCAGGTTGACGTTTTCGAAACCAGCCGCACGCGCGGTACGCATCGCCGCAACCACATCATCGAAAGCGTGCTCACGGCCGAGTAGTTTCAGTTCGCCCGGATCGGCGCTCTGGGCCCCAAAACTTAATCGATTCACCCCTTGCTCGCGCAGACGGGATAAATAATCAACGTTTACCGTGCCGGGGTTGCACTCGACCGTGACTTCGCCATTGGATGGCATGTCAAAGGTCTCCCGGCAGATGCGAATGAGATCGCCAATCCACCCCGGTTGGAGTAGCGACGGCGTCCCCCCGCCGAAGAAAATCGTCTCGAT
>JAMDDR010000308.1 GCA_023488685.1 Chloroflexota bacterium
CGCTCATATGACCCTCGACGAGGCGACGCAGACGCAGATGTCAGACTTCTTGAAGAAGTCTGACATCTGCGTCTGCGCTATTACTTTCCCTGGAACGTATCGGTCCAGGCCAACAACCGCCGCTCAGCGCTACGCAACAGGCCATCGCTCAGCTTGCCCAGCAGCGCCAATGCCAGGATGCCCACCAGCATGATGTCAGGCCGGCTGCTATTCTGCCCATCGATCAGCATGAAGCCCAACCCGCGCGTCGAGGCGATCAACTCCGCAGCGACCAGGAACAACCAACCCTGTCCGATGCCAACGCGTAGTCCCGTCACCAGGTAGGGCAGCGCCGCTGGCAGCACGATGCGCCGCACCAGGTCGATGCTGTTCAACCCAAACACGTAACCCACCTCGATCAGCTTGCGATCGGCGTTGCGGATGCCGCTGACCAGATTCAGGTACACGGGGAAGAACGCGCCGATGGCGATCAGCGTCACCTTGGGCGCTTCGTCGATGCCCATCCACAACAACAGGAATGGCACCCACGCCAGCGACGGCACGTTGCGCACGGCCTGCAACGTCGGGTCGAGCAACTGCTCCACCGGCTTCCACAACCCCACCGCCGTGCCGGCGAGCAAGGCCACAGCCGCGCCAATGGCGAAACCCAGCAACACCCGCCCGATGCTGGCGAACACGTGCTTGGTCAAATCGCCCGATACGAGCAGGTCACGCGCCGTGCTCAACACCGTCAATGGCGATGGCAATTGATTCGGCAGGAATGAGTGAGTGATCTCGGTGGTCACGAACCAGCCCAACAGCAACACCGCCGGGATGACAAACAGGAACACACCGCGTGTGCCCGATCGGACCGTCCGCTGTGTGGGTGGGGACGTCAGTTTTTCAACGCCGGCCGTCGCCAGCGCGCCATCTTGCATCGTGTCCTCCTTACGGCAGAGAGCCACAGATCGCACAATGATTTGTGCAATCTGTGGCTGGTGCTCTCACATCGGATGTAACGCGAACCCGCCACCAGTGGCACATCCGCGTTCTCACCGCACACCTGGCAGGCCTGTCCAGTGTGCCGGGCGCAACGATTACTTGGAACCAGTGCTCGCAGTCGCCCCAATCACCGCCTGTGCGAGCGAAGGCTCCACCAATTCGGCCAGCGCCTTGGCCGGATCGGCCCCACTGGCCACCAGCTTTTCGCTTGTCAAAATCGGCACGACTGCCTCCAGCGCCTTGTGCAACGCCTCGCCAGGGATGCCCACATCCTTGTCCAGAACGGTGCGCTCCTCGATCTGGCGTTGCGCCACGTCCAGTTCGATCTTGCCTGCTTCGGCCAATAGCTTGGCCGCTTCCTCCCGGTTCTCCAGGATCCACTGGCGCGCGCGCTCGTACTGCCCGATGACACGCTTCACGTAGTCGGGGTACTTCTGCACGAACTCTTCGCGCGCGTTGAGTGTGCCGAAGGTGTTGAAGTCGATGTTGCGGTATAGCAGCTTGGCGCCATCCTTCAACTCGGCCGAGGCCATGTGCGGGTCAAGACCAGACCAGGCGTCCACATTGCCACGCTGCAACGCCAGCCGGCCATCGCCGTGCTGCAGATTGACGATCTCGACGCGTTCTGGCTCAGCCCGGCTTCCTTCAGGCTGCGCAACAGGAAAAAGAACGGGTCGGTGCCGCGCGTCACGGCGATCTTCTTACCCTTCAGATCTGCCACCGCGGCAACGGTCGAATCCTTGGACACGACCAGCGCCGTCCACTCGGGTTTGGAGTACACGTACACCGTCTTGAGCGGCACGCCGTTGGTGCGCGCCAGCAACGCCGCCGCGCCTGCGGTCGAAGCAAAGTCGGCGCTATTGCTGGAGATGAACTCGTTAGCCTTGTTGCTGCCGGCGCTGAATACCCACTTGATCGCGATGCCGTCCGCTTCAAACTCCTTCTCCAGCCAGCCGTTCTTTTGCAGCACCAGGCTGCTCAGGTTGTAGGTGGCATAGTCGAGGCGGATTTCAGCGGGCTTTGCGCCGTTGCTGGCCGGCGGCCGTGGCCGCATCTGCGGGCGCGTTGGTGGGCGCGGTCGCTGCCGGGCTGCCGCAGGCGCCAAGCAATACGACACTGGCGATACTGGCGCCGATCAGGGCGGTCTTTGCTCTCATGACACGAAGCGGAAACGGGTGTAATCGACTAAACATGACAGACTCCTCCTGATTTCAAACAACTCAGTTCAACGATTGGCCGTTGTGCTCGACGCGACCCTGCACCGGCAACGGGCGCTGCAGAATATCGAGTACCGGGCAATGCTGGTTGACGATCTGCACCAGTTGGCGCACCTGGTCCGCCGGGCTGGGACTGGACAGGTTCACTTCAAATTCGACACGCTCAAATCCGGCCGGCACGTCCGCCACGCCATAGAAACCACGCGGATCGAGATGGCCCACGACCTTGATGTCCAACCGGTCGATCTGGATGTTCAGCAGCGTGGCATAGGTGGCGTAGACGATCTCCTGGCACGCGCCTAGCGCCGCGAGCACAATCTCGACCGGGTTAGGACCCTGATTCGTGCCGCCGAGTGAAGGGGGCTCGTCGATGACCTGCTGGAAGCCGCGAATATTGGCGGCCGTCTCGTAGCCTTTCACCAGCCTGGTCTCGGCCACAAATTGCACGCGGCCGTCCTCTCCCGCCGCGCGCAGCGCGGCCTGGATCGCCTGGACGGTGGCAGCCGGTGGCAGAGAGATACGAGCGGGGACGGGCACAGCGTTGGTCGCAATCGTAGCAGCTTCAGGCGCGTTTGTTTCAATCACAACTTGAGTAGACATTTCCAGTTATTCTCCAATGCACAACCGTGCACAGATATGAACGTCACAGTAAACAAGCAAGGCGATAGGTGCCTCTTGCGCAGCCAGTCGTGCAGGCAGCCCGGCACGGCGCGCAAAAGGTGAACGAACCAGCCAGGTCATGGCCGGCGCAGATCATGGAACGAAATGGGGGTTGAGACGGCGGGCTACCTGCCGCGCTGGCGCTAAGCGCCGGCGACAAGCTCCCGCGAACTACAGGGGCAGGCTCCGTACGGGCAGGGCATTAAGTTGTCGATGAACCGTTGTACCAGCATATCTTTCCTGTCCTGCAAGCGGACGTTGCAAACACAGAGCGCGCTAACAAAAACGCCCACTTGCCATGCTGTAGGACAAGAGGGCGTTAACAAAACATCTCGCTTGTTAAGGCGTTCTCTCATCTTCCAGTAACATCTGCCGGAGTTGGCACCTTGCGTATGCTTGCGATCAGCGATTCGCTGCGCAAGCCCTGCACAGGTTGCCGAGGTTTCTCAGGGCCGTTCCCTCCACCTCTCTGGATGAGTGTACGTCTGTACTATTCAATTTAACGATGCGCGTGATATTAACAAGCCCACAGCCATTTGTCAATAGGTTTTCACAAGATCATATGATATTGTCTATTGCATCGCCGCGCGCCAATCGTTAGAATCATGCGACAGAATCACGCGACAGAATCACGTGACAGAATCATGCGATAAGCAGCCAGGAAGGACACACAACCGCCTTCCCCGTCGTGCAAAACAAAGGTTCGGTCTGACTGAAGGTCTGTCTGACTGAAAGTCGGTTCGACCGAAGGATGGATTGAATGGCACCTGACAGAACATATGGTTTTAACACGCGCGCGTTGCACGCCGGGCAACGCCCCGACCCCACCACGGGCGCGCGCGCCATGCCCATTTACCAGACCACCAGCTACGTGTTCGAGGACACCGATCACGCCGCCAACCTGTTTGCGCTGCAGCGTTTCGGCAATATCTACACCCGCATCATGAATCCCACCACGGCCGCGCTGGAAGAGCGTATGGCATCGCTCGAAGGCGGCGTGGGCGCACTGGCTGTCGCAAGCGGTCAGGCCGCGCAGTTCATCGCCATCTTCTCGCTGATGAGTGAGGGCGACGAGATTGTCTCCAGCAACACGCTGTACGGCGGCACCTACACACAGTTCGACGTCAGCTTCCGCAAGATGGGCATCCACACCACTTTTGTGGACGCCGCGGACCCGCGCGTTGTACGCCGAAACCATCGGCAACCCCCTGATCAACGTGCTCGACATCGAGGCCGTGGCGAAGATCGCGCACGAGCACGGCATCCCGCTGATCGTGGACAACACCTTTGCGTCGCCATACCTATGCCGGCCCATCGAATGGGGCGCCGACATCGTGGTGCACAGCGCCACCAAGTTCATCGGCGGGCACGGCACCAGCATCGGCGGCATCATCGTCGACAGCGGCAAGTTCAAATGGGACAACGGCAACTTCCCCGGCATGACTGAGCCGAGCAAGGGTTACCACGGCATCCGCTTTTACGAGACGTTCGGCAACTTTGCGTGGATCATGAAGGCGCGCGTCGAATCACTGCGCGACATGGGACCGGCGCTCAGCCCGTTCAACTCGTTCCTGTTCCTGCAAGGGTTGGAGACGTTGGGGCTGCGTATGGAGCAACACATCGCCAACGCCAAAGCCGTGGCCCAGTTCCTCTACAACCACCCCGCCGTCGCGTGGGTCAACTACCCATCGCTGCCGGTCAGCCCGTACTACAAGCTGGCGCAGAAGTATGTGCCGAAGGGATCGGGCGCCATCTTCACGTTCGGCGTCAAAGGCGGGTTCAACGCCGGGCGACGCTTCATCGAAAGCCTGCAACTGTTCAGCCACCTGGCCAATGTCGGCGACGCCAAGTCATTGGTGATCCACCCCGCCAGCACCACGCATGCGCAGTTGAGCGAAGAGGAACAGCGCGCCGGAGGCATCACGCCCGATATGATCCGCCTGTCGATCGGCCTGGAGGACACCGACGATCTGACCTGGGACCTGGACCAGGCCCTGCAGGCCTCACAGGACGCCAGTGTCTTCGCGCTTCCCAGCAACGGGCATGCCGCGCAGACGTATGGTGCTGTCTCACCGTTGGTGTGCGAGATCCCGCCCAGGGAGGGACCTCATGGCTAAACTGATCCAGAGCGCCTCTGAGCGATTGGAGATCCTGTCACGGTACCGCCACATCGCCATGGTTGGGTTGAGCGGCAACCCCTTCCGGCCCAGCCACTTCGCCGCCATCTACATGCTGGCCGAGGGCTACGACATCATGCCCGTCAACCCGCGCGAGCAGGAGATCCTCGGCCACGCGTGCTATCCCTCGCTCACCAGCTTGAACGAAGCGCAGCCCGGATGTGTTGAAATCGTCGACATCTTCCGCAACCCGGCCGACGTGCCACCCATCGTCGAGGAAGCCATCGCCATCGGCGCAAAAGTGGTGTGGATGCAATTAGGTGTGATCAACGAGCAGGCCGCGCGCCGCGCCGTGGAGGCCGGCCTGGATGTGGTGATGGATCGCTGTGTCAAGATCGAACACGCGCGCTTCTTCGGCGGTCTCAACCTGATCGGTCTGAATACGGGCGTGATCAGCGCCAGGCGGCTGCAAAAGATATAACGAGGAGGGTTTATGTTGCGTTTCGCGTACAGCACGATCAACTGGGGCGAGACATGCGATCTGCCCACGACGTTCGCCGAGATCTGCCAGGCCGGTTGGACAGCGGTCGAGCTGTTCGCCCATTCGCTGGACTGGCTCGGCACCCCCAACCACCTGAAATCCGTCCTGAATGGCCTGCAGCCTGCCACACTGTTCGGCTCGGTTGATCTGCCGTCGAGCGAGCGCCAGCGCACGATCCACCAGCGCCGCATCGAGTATGCGGCTGAGATCGGTGCCGAGGCCTACGGGCTGGTCGGCGGCGGGCGTTTGCGCACACGGCCTCC
>JAMDDR010000288.1:0-17435 GCA_023488685.1 Chloroflexota bacterium
CGTCTTCAGCGCCAGTTCAGCACGCTTCACGTCGTTCACCAGCAACGGGTCTACACCCTGCTTCAGTGACTCGACGTTGTTCGCCGCCAGCGTGACCTGCCGGGTTGCCATGGCGACATCATATTCGTGCCCGGTGATGATCTCCGCCATCGCCAGATCATAGGCAGCCTTGGCCGTCTGGTAGTCCAGCGTCACGCGTTCCAGGTTCATCGCCTGGGGCGAGCCGCTGCGCCCTTCCGGGGGCGCGTTGTCATAGTCCGACTGCGCCCGCGCCAGGTTCAAGCGGGCTGCCTCGAACGCCGCCTCCGCCTGGATGCGTTTAGAGTCCAGGTCCTGGCCCTGGAGGCGCTGCAGTTCCAACGTGCGCATGGACAACTCCACCTGCGCACGGACGATGGAAGCCTCTTGTGTCTTTTGTGCGCGGTCCAACTGCGTTTGGACGCGCTCAAGATCGAGCTCGGACTGGGCTACCTGGCGCTCCAGCGGTTCGATCTCCATGTCGGCGAGCAACTCATCCTTCTTTACTTCCTGGTCTCGCTCGACGTTGACATTGCGAACACGACCACTGACCTTAAAGAAAAGTTCGACTTCTTTAACAGGTCCCACTCTCCCAGTAAATTGCACCTGCCGCACAACCTCACCACGCTTTACCGTGTAGGTTGGTTTGGTCGGCACAATCGGTGTGGGAATTGGGGTGGGAGTGGGTGGCTCTTGCTCCGAAGCCTGTTGTTGATTACAAGCAACCGTAAGCAGAGCTGTAACGAGAGCGACCACCACAGGCGCAGTGCGTCTATTCATTTACAGCATTCCTCCACGAATGGAACATATATATCACCGGAGTTCGGAAAATCCTTTACCAAAAGGATGCATTCGAGGCGATTCGTAGCTGGGCGTAAGGCCAAGCACGCATATTGTCTTGGGATTACATTGCTTATGGCCTCTATCTTATGAACTCTAGCTAGGCGTCAATTAAAGCACACTTTCGAGACTTGACAAACACCGGCAAGCCCATACAATTAGTGTCATACACACACGAACCTGCCAGGCGGCACCCAGTTTTTTTGTAGATGCTGGTAGACGCCGAACGAGTGTCTGAACGAGCGTGTTATGAAAACCGATGAGGGGGAGCAAAGCGAGAACATATGTCACTCAGGGAAAACGCATCCGGGTACATTGACTACCTTGAAAACTGGCTCGCACAGATGCCCCAGGCCGAACTCTCCCACATCATCGTTGACCCCAACCATACAGCGGTATTGTGCGTCGACATCATTAACGGTTTTTGCACCACCGGCCCGCTCTCCAGCCCGCGGGTTCAACAAATCGTCGCACCGATCGTGACCCTGTTCAAGACCGCGTACCGTTTGGGGGTGCGGCATTTCGTTCTGCCCCAGGACACACATGCTCCACAAGCCATTGAGTTCGAGCATTACCCGGCGCATTGTGTGCGTGGCAGTGTCGAGTCCCAGACAGTGCCCGAATTGCTGGCACTGCCATTCTCAGACCAGTTCACCATCATAGAGAAAAATTCAATTTCGTCCTCTGAAAACACCGCGCTCGACGCGTGGCTTGACACTCACCCCGAGATCACTACCTTCATTGTGACCGGCGATTGCTCCGACCTGTGTACCCACCAATTGGCGCTGCATCTGCGCCTGCGCGCCAACGCGCGCCAGACGCCCGGCGTGCGTGTGATCGTGCCGGCCAACTGCGTGCAGACCTACGACACCCCGGTGGATATCGCCATGAAACTCGGCATCCCACCCCATCACGGGGATCTGTTACACGCCGTCTTCCTCTATAACATGGCAACCAACGGGGTTGAGGTGGTGAAAGAACTCACGTCTTAACATTTAATGGATCCAGTCACCTGCCATTACAATTCATGCCGTCATGAAGAAGTCTTTGTTCGCCGTCGCTGCACTGATGATCGTGCTTGCAGCCTGTTCACCTGTGGATCTAACCATCGCTCCAACGGAAACACCGACCGCACTGCCGATCACACCACAGTTTTTTGCAACCGCTACACCAACACCCGTTCCCGATCCTATTTATCTCAATATCCTTTGGGAATACCATCAACCCCTCTACACGACGGACTCGCAAACCGGCCTGGTGACGCGCCCATGGGCGCGAGTCCGCGCGACCGAGTACTACTACGAGATGGCCGCGATGCTGAAGAAGTATCCCAAGGTCCATGCCAGTTTCAGCTTCAGCCCTGTGCTCGTGCGCCAATTGGAAGACATGCTAAGCGGGGCACGCGACATCTATTGGGAGCTATCGACGCGACAGACGAGCAGTCTGAGCGAGGAAGACAAGCGTTTCGTGCTGATGCGCTTTTTCGACACGGATGCGTCGATAAACATTGCCAGCTATCCGCGCTACAAAGAATTGCTCGACAAACGTGGCAGTTCGGATGACGCACAGATCAACAACGCGTTGCAGTCGTTCACCGAACAGGATATCCGCGATTTGCAAGTGTGGTTCAACCTGGCGACGTTTGACGCCGATCTCCTGACCCAGTCACCGCTCAAGGACATGGTGGCAAAAGGTCGTGACTACAGTGAAGACGACAAAAGGGTGATCCTCGAACAACTGCTTGACACTCTGCGCAGCCTGTTCCCGCTGTACGCAGAGATGCAAGCAAACGGTCAGGTTGAAATGGCGACGACGTCATACGCCCGCGCCATTTTGCCGCTGGTGTCCGATACAAACGTGGCCCGCACCAGCACCCCAAGCGCGTCGCTGCCCGACCCGGCGTTCAGCTTCCCACAAGACACGCATGAACAACTGCGCCGTGCTGCGGAGGGATACCAGCAACTGTTCAACCGCGCACCGCGTGGCTTGCTGCCATCCGAAGGGGCCGTGGCATCAGACTTGGTGCAGGCCGCGTCCGAAGCCGACTATCAATGGATGGTGAGCGGCGAAAGCGTGCTGGCCAAATCATTGCAGACCGAATTGCAAGCTGAATCGTTCACGCGCGACGGGAACGTTCTCCAGGAAGCCGACGTTCTTTACCGGCCGTACTATGCACAAGGCCAGGACGGCAGCCGCATCAGCATAGCCTTCCGTGATGACGAGTTGTCTGCACTGATCGAATCGCGCAGCGACGACATCGCTCCGGAAAAGGCTGCCCAAGATATCATCGATCGCATTTTGGCCATCAAGGCACAGTTGAAGAAGACAAACGCCACCGGCCCACACCTGGTAACACTGGTCGTCGACGCCGAGCGCGCCTGGACCAACCACGCCAATGACGGCAAGCAGTTCGTCACCACGCTTTACGAACGCTTGTCCGACGCCGCCGACCGGTTCGACATCCAGACAACTACGTTGTCGAACTATCTCGCGACGTACCCCGATCAGCGCACGTTGGACACGTTATGGCCAGGAACGTGGACGACTAAAAATCAGGCTGACTTCAGCGCGTGGATCGGTTCGCCAGAGCAGAACAACGCCTGGAGCTATCTCTATCGCACACGCCAGTTTCTGGAGGCTTACCTCACCGAAGTCAACACCGCCGATCCGGCTGCGCTTGCGAAAGCCTATGATGCCATGTTGCTTGCCCAAAGCTCGGATTGGTTGTGGTGGTATGGCGAGCAACAGTCTGGTCCAGACAAGCAGTATTTCGACAGCAGTTTTCGCACGTTGCTGGCGCAGGTGTACACCAGCGTCGGCGCCCCGGTGCCTGACGATATCGGCGTCTCGCTAGTGCCGTCGGTCGTGATCACCGGGGAGCGTGCCACGCAGAGCGCGATCACGCCGACGATTAATGGCACCGCAGACGAAGGGGAATGGAACGCCGCTGGGGTAGTGAATCAAATCGCCCCGACACCGCCCGGCACAGACAGTGCCATCGATGCGTTGTACTATGGAACGAATGCCGATAGCCTTTTTCTACGCATCGACGCGCACGACGATTGGTCGGCCCTGGCATCTGATGGCGATTCACTCCAGGACTTGCGGGTTGGGGTTTACTTTGCTAAACCCGGCGCAACAGACTTCTCACAATTCTCCCGCCTGGGCGGCGATGGAGAGATACGAACTGCGCTCGGCATGTCGGCCACACATGTCCTGGAGTGGTCACTAGACTCGGACGGGTCAGCCGTCACCGCCCTGTACGCAGCTAACGGAACCGGCGGATGGACCGGCACATCCATCGTCCTCGCCAACGGCATGGCGTTGGGGAAAGTGCTGGAGCTGAGCGCGCCGCTCCAGGCAATCGGCGGATTGAACAACGGCGACCACGTCACGATGATGGTCGTGATCAGCCGCAACGGCCACAAGATCGGCAGTTTCCCCACCAACGGTTTGGCGCAACTGATCGTGCCTGATATTGGTCAGGCTGCAGCGGCTTTGATTCCACCCCTGGGTTCGTTCGACGATCCTCTCGGCGATGATCACGGCCCAGGGACATACACCTACCCCACTGACGCGGTGTTCGTAGAAGGCGTGTATGACCTCAAGCACGTCACGATCGCTTTTGACAATCAACAACTGACACTCATGATCGAGCTGAATAGTCCTATTGACAACGTGTGGAGTTCACCGATAGGTTTATCCGTTCAGACGTTTGACATCTATATTGACAAAGATCCAGGCACCGGCAGCGGCGAACGTAACTTACTGGAGGGCCGCAATGCAGCACTACCCACTGGGAATGGATGGGAAGCAGCGTTATGGATTGAAGGCTGGAACCAACAACTCTTCCTGGCAAATGCTCAAGGAGAGGTCACAGCACAACCCGAAGGACAGATAAAAGTCGAAGTGGATCCAGCAGGAACGGCAACGATCGCCCTTCCCATCGATGTGCTTGGCGGTGGTGACCCGGCAACCTGGGGATATGCGATCGCGGTATTAAGCCAGGAGGCATTCCCATCCGATGGGGTGCTTCGCGTACGCGATATAGATCCGTCCGCGACACAATGGCACTTTGGCGGCGCACCCGAGGATACCAATCACACTCGCATCATCGATGCCCTCATACCCGCCAATGCGCCGGTCAGCCAGGAAGCCGGCCTGAGTCAATATCCCCCTTCCAAGGAACCGATAACAGGCAGCATATCGCCGGATAACGTCGGAATGGTGCCTTTGGTTACAATAGCTAAATAAAACGTCTGCGGGCGCCCCCACGCCATACCAAGCCGGCGTTTCCTATTTGATGAGGTAGAACACCCATGATTAATGCATTCAAAGTGCTCTGGAAGACAGTTAAGGACATTTGGGAAGACATGCTCCTGCTTGTGCTCATGCATGTGCTTACCCTGATATGCGGCATTCCTCTCTTCGCGACACTCCTCATACCGCCTTATCTCGCCCTGGCTGCCGAAACTGGAGCCTCGATTATCCCAGCCTTCCTGGTGGCGCTGGTGCTCTCCATCCCGACCGCCATCCCGTTTGCGGGTGCATGGTTTGCGCTGTACGCGGTATGCAACCGGGTCGCCAATGGGTTCGCCATCTCCTGGGAGATCTATTTCACCTCATTCAAGCAGTACATTTTTAAGGCGTGGCGATACATGGCCATCGCCAATAGCATCGGCATCTTGATCGTCGTCAATTTCTTTTGGTACCCTCAGGCATTCCCAGACCAGTCATGGGTTTCCTGGGTCATGGGCGCCTGGCTGGCGGCAGGGCTATTCTGGTTGGCCATCCAACTCTATGTGTTCCCATTCTACGTGGAACAAGAGACAAAAAGTTGGCGTGTCGCATTGCGGAATTCGGCGCTGATCGCAGGGGCAAATCCCCTGTTCACGCTGATTCTGTTGGTGGTGACACTACTCCTTGTCGGCCTGTGCGTTTCGTTCCTCCCGCCTCTGTTTGTATTGATCGGGCTATTACTCTGGGTGATGGTCGGCACCGAGGCTGTTGTAAACCGAATCACAGCCTACCGTGCTCGCGCGGAAGCGGAAGCAGCCAAAGCAGCCAAAAAGAACCCTGTCACCAAACGTGAAGGATAAGTCAATTTAGGCACACAAAACAGCGAACCCTGTTACAATACTGACAGGCGGATGTGGGTTGTGTGAGGTTAAATGTGTGGGCATGGGGCGAAATTATTCTATTCCCCACGATATATCCCGTTTGTGACAAGTTGCACAAGACTGTCCATAGAGTAATGGTTGATTGACCAAAACTGCTAATTCATTTCTCATCTATCTCTAAATCGACGGTTTTACTATTTCAATAACAAAATTGAGTTGTTTCAGAGAGGAAACGATGAACAGGGACCAAGCACAGGCGAATGAAACCAAACAGACGACGAATGGGCGGGGGAATACAAGCACGGTTGACATCATCAAGGTATCTGCCAATTCGCGATCTACGGCGGTCGCGGGTGCAATCGCGGGGGTTGTACGCGAACATGGCCGCGCGGATGTCCAGGCGATTGGCGCCGGCGCCGTGAATCAGGCCATTAAAGCGGCAGCAATCGCTCGCGGGTATCTGCTTTTGGATGGGATTAACGTCGTCGTTATCCCCTCATTCTCAGAAGTGGATATTGAAGGAACTGAACGCACTGCAGTGAGATTCGCCGTCGAACCGCGCTAAACAGTTGCATCACTGGCGCTGATCGGCAGAAATGAGGCGTCGTCTTGAACGTCATCAAAGTCTCGTCACTTATCACTGAACTACATTGCCACACACGTGCATCCGATGGTCTCAACTCGCCGTCAGCGCTTGTTGAACTTGCCAGTTTACGTGATGTTAAAGTACTGGCGATTACTGACCATGACACCATCGCCGGACATGCCGAGGCAATCGGGGCAGGTCGCCAGTACAACGTTCGTGTGATCCCTGGAATCGAAGTAAGCTCTCTTTCCGATCAAGGTGAGGTGCATGTCCTCGGCTATGGGGTACAACCCGAGGATGAGAGCACACGCCAACGCATCCTTGACCTGCGTGATGCGCGCGACGGTCGGGCAAAAGCAATCGTTTCCAAACTCCACGCCTTAGGTGTCCCTGTCTCCTATCAGCGGGTCAAAGAAATAGCCGGGGATAGCATGGTCGGGCGCCCACACGTAGCACGAGCCTTGCTGGAAGGTCGCTGGGTCGTAACGCGGCAACAAGCATTTGACGATTATCTGGCTGAAGGGAAACCTGCTTTCGTTCCTCACACAGGTTTAACCCCATCACAAGCGGTTGAACTGATTCACCGTGCGCGCGGTGTTGCAGTGCTCGCGCACCCTGGCTTGTACGCGGGGAATTTGAGCCGTCTGATCGAGGATATGCTCGCCCACGGGCTTGACGGTATCGAAGTGTTCTACCCGCTTCATAGTGTCGAGCAGACCTCGCAGTACCTGGCGCTCGCGCAGAGACGCGGTTTGCTCATCACCGGCGGGAGCGATTTTCACGGACTTGTCGGAGATAACGAGGCGTCGCTGGGGTCCATTCATTTGCCTGAAGGTTCCATCGAAGCACTCGACGCGCGCATCGCCCAACAAAGTATCGCTGGGTAGCGGCGCGATAGCAGGCGCAATTTGTGCGCAGCACGATAGCCGAACACAACACACCCCCGAATCGGTTCCATCTGCGTTCCGGTTCGGGGGTTTATGCTATGTCATAAGGTCTTCCGCCGGATATAATCATGCGGACCAGCAGGAATAGAAATCGTGACCAAAAACTGGAAAATGTGGCTCGGCATCGCCATCAGTGCTGTCGCCCTATACCTTACCCTTCGCGGCATTCGCTTTGACGAATTCACCGGCACCCTGGCACGGGCGCAGATTGCCTGGCTAATCCCCGCGATTCTGTCTCTACTCATCACGCTACTTTTACGCGCGCTGCGCTGGGCTGGTCTGATGGATTACCCCCCATTCTGGACAACCTTCCACGCCATGAATGTGGGTTACATGCTCAACATGATCCTACCGTTCCGCCTGGGCGAGTTCGGGCGCGCCTATGTGATCGGCGAACGTACGCCGGTGCGCATGACGCGCGCATTATCTGCGGTCGTCGTCGAGCGAACACTGGATCTCGCCTCTGTGGTGATCATGTTCGCCATATTCACGTTGCTCATCCCAATGCCCCCCGAGTTCTCACGCGCCGCCATGATCGGCGCCATCCTCGTGGTGGCACTCGTGCTCGCCTTTGCGCTCGTCATCTGGCAGTCGGACCGTGTTGAGATGTTACTGACGCGTGTCTTCCAGCACGTGCCACGGCTCGATGCGCAGGTGTGGGTGCGCCGCTTCCGCGACCTGTGCGATGGTTTCCAGATCATTCGCGTGCCGCGCAAACTGGCTGCAGCGCTGCTGACAACAGCTCTCGTGTGGATAGGCACATTGGCGGTGGCCTACTTCACCATGATGGCATTCCTGCCTGCGTCACTTGAGAAGACGGGTCTGGTGGTCGTGTTCGCAAACCTGGGAGGGGCACTACCCTCCGCGCCGGGGGGCCTGGGTGTGGTTCAGTTCTTTGCCAAACAATCACTGGTCATTCCGTTCAACGTGCCGGAGGATGTAGCCGTCGCTTTTGCGTTCGTATGGTCTCTATTTCAACAATTCCTGCTCATCATTCTTGGGGTGATTGGGCTTGTACGCGTGGGTCTCTCATTCTCCAACGTGACATCCACAGCGAGCGGCCGGCAGGCAAGCGGCCGGCAGGCGAGCGGCCAGCAATCTGAAGCAGCCAGCCAGCGCGCGGGGAGCGGGAAGTAATGCGACTTCTGCAAATCCTGACCTATTACCGGCCACACATCAGCGGCCTGACGATCTATGTCGAGCGCCTGGCACGGGGTCTCATACGCGCCGGCCACAAGGTCACTGTGCTCACATCCCAGTATGACCGGCAACTGCCACTGCGCGAAATACAGGACGGTGTTCAGATTGTCCGGGTGCCGGTCGCCTTCCGCCTGAGCAAAGGTGTCATCATGCCAGCTTTTGGCAACACAGCGCGCCACCTGCTGCGCAACCATGACATCGTGCACATGCACCTGCCGCAGTTCGATGGCGCCGGGCTGGCCATCAACGCGCGACTGTTCGGCAAACCATCCGTGCTCACTTATCACTGCGACATCCAGCTTCCACCGGGATTGCTGAACGCCATCACCCACCCTGCCATTCACGGCGCAAACCACGTTGCGGCGAAGCTGGCGAATGGCGTGGTTGCTTACACCAACGACTACGCCGTACATTCGCCATTCCTTTCCAGTTACCTGCATAAACTGCACGTGATCCCGCCACCCGTCGAGATCGAACGGCCTTGCGATGAGTGCATCGCCGATTTCGCCAGGAAGTGGGACATCAAAACCCGGCCTGTCATCGGCATGGTCGCGCGACTCGCGACCGAAAAAGGGGTGGAGATTTTGGCCGAGGCGCTGCAGCTCATACGACAGAGCATGCCCGATGCACGCGTGCTGTTCGCCGGGCCATATAAGAACGTACTCGGCGAAGAGCAGTATGCCAGGCGCTTGCAGCCGGTCTTTGAGCGACTGGGGCCAAACTGGACGTTTACCGGCTCCCTGCAAGGGCAGGAACTGGCGTCGTTTTATGCCAACAGCGACGTCACGGTGTTGCCCAGCCTGAACTCAACCGAGTCGTTTGGTCTGGTGCAAGTCGAGTCAATGCTGTGTGGCACACCTTCCATCTGCAGCAACTTGCCAGGCGTGCGCGTCCCAGTACAAACCACCGGCATGGGACTCATCGCACCCATCGGCGACGCACATGGCCTGGCTCAAACCATCATGCAAGTGATCCGAGATCGGGCCGCGTTCGTCCGCCCACGCGATGAAATCAGTCGTGCTTATAGCACAGAAAAATCGGTGGGAGAATATGAGACGCTATACGCAAAGTTGATCCGTAGCGCATGAATGTGCGTATACATGGTGCCGGCGTGTCGCCATATGACCGGCCAACGTAGTAGGAGCAAACCGCATGAACGAACAACCAACTGACAACACTCCCACCAGGCACGATCGAGCCGCTCTCGGCTGGTTTGGGTTAGGCGTACTGGTCGGCGCCGTGGCGACCATTGGGCTGACAACGTTGGCAGGCACACCTGGGGCCACGGCATCTTCCGCCAATCCCGACCTGACATCCATCCGCGATGCAGCCAAACAAGGGGTGCAGGAAGCACTGCGTGAAGCACCGCTGGTCAATGCTCCTGGGATCACAATGCCGATCAGTCTAACCGATATTCGTGAGGCAGCCAAACAAGGCGTGCAGGAGGCTCTTCAGAATGGCGTTCCTGCCGCGGGTCAGCAGGGCGATGAGTCGGCTCCTGTGGAGGTTGACACCACAGGTATTTCAACCCGAGCGAGCAACACCCAGGGGGAAGAAGCGGCAACCATTACGATCATTGAATACAGCGACTTCCAATGTCCTTACTGCAAACGCTTCCACTCGGAGGTACTACCGCGCATCGTCACGGATTACGTCAAGACGGGAAAGGTGAAGTTCTCCTACAAGCATTTCGCATTCCTGGGTGACGAGTCACTGTGGGCGGCACAAGCCGCAGAATGTGCGGCCGACCAGAATCGCTTTTGGGATTTCCACGAATTGCTCTTCACCCGGCAATCTGGAGAGAATGTCGGTGCGTTCACCAAAGACAATCTGATCAGCCTTGCCAAGGAAGTCAAGCTTGACAGCCAGACATTCACCACCTGCTTAAACGATGATAAGACGCTTGACCGCGTCCAGGCGGACACGGCAGAAGGCAACAAACTCGGCGTGCGCGGCACGCCGTCATTCCTGATCAATGGCAAGTTGCTCGTGGGCGCGCAGCCCTACGACGCTTTTAAGTCTGCCATCGAAGCAGCCATGAAATAGCCGTAACGATGACATCTGGGACGGCAGGCAGCAGTGTCTGCCGGCCTGTGTGTCATGCCAGGCTATCGCCGGCGGGGAGTGAACCCCACACCCAGTCCCTAACGCCCCACGACACCCCGCTGCGCAAACCACTCCACAGTATCCCGCACCGTTTCCTCCACATCGCGAGCTGTATGGCCAAGTTGCGCCTGCGCCTTCTGTGACGACACCGGTTGCCAGAACTCAAACGTACGGAAGTTCTCAGGCAATTGGACGAATGGAATTGCATCAGCCACCTTCACCAGCCCAGCCACCATCCAGCGTGGCAGCTTAAAACGTGGCGGGTGGGCCCCTGCAATACGGCTCGCCATCGTGAGCAGATCGTATATCGAAAGGTCGTGCCCGCCCAGGATATAGCGCTCGGCGCGGCGGCCGTTCTGGACCGCCGCGATGTGAGAACGCGCCACGTCGCGTACGTCCACGACATTTACAGTGGCATCGAAATAGACCGGGAAGCGACCGCGCGCCGCATCACGGATGACCACGCCGGTGGTTGGCTTTACGTCGCCAGGGCCGAACACGGCTGTCGGCAGCAGGATGACAACATCGGGGTTGCGTGACTCGCGCAACGCCAGGCGCTCCATCGCAAATTTAGCGTCGAAATAGGCACTCCTGGCCGAACCAGGCCGATAGACGTCACGTTCATCGGCTGGCCGTCCAGGCGGAGGCTGGCCAATGGTCGTCACACTGCTCGTATAGATGAGGCGCGTGACGTGTGCCGTGCGAGCCGCCTGCAGCACGTTGTCCATCTCAGCGCGCGCGCGAGCGACTTCACGGTCGATATGGCGAAAGTCCTGCGGGTAAATCGCTGCAGCATGGAAAACGACGTCGCAACCGCTCATCGCACGGCGGAGCGAATCGACATCCATGAGATTGCCAAACACCCACTCAACCGCCACATCATTTATGGCGCCCACATTGTTCGGGTCACGGCGTAATGCACGCGCCTGCCACCCGGCATTGACAGCCGCGCGGGTGATGTGACCCCCAATGAACCCCGTTGCACCCAGGACACAGACTTTCATGTTTGCTACGAGAAGCCGAAGGATTACAAACGATTACAAACGCCCAGTGACTCTCGTTTTTGTTGCCTCCTTTATAGCGTTTGTTTGCACGCGGCGCATGCTTGGTGCGCTCCCCCTACAGCCGATGAGTATAGCGGCATTCCGGTAGAGCCGTCAAGGAAAACAAACCGCGTGGAGGATGGTATGGTGGCCTTGCGCTGGTCAGGATTGGACCAGGCGAGCGATGATCGTAAGCGCAACCAGCCCCAGGGTAAAGAGTCCGACCGTCACCGCCTGTTTGGCAAGAGAGTTCGTGTCCATCACTTCGCCATTCGACAGTTCCGGCTTGTCTTTCAAGGCAGGCGCAAACGCCTCGGCGAATGGATTGATCAGTTCGTAATGCGGACACAAAAACCAACCCAGGATTGCGCCGCCAATCAACCCACCCACATGTCCCCAGTTATCGATACGGCTGCCAGGGCTGAGGCCGATAATGACGTTAATCAACAGTGTGAAACCCAGGCTGATTAAACGCTGCTGGCCAAAATCGCCCAGTAAGCGCCGCTGCTTGTAGAAGTAGATGGCCAGCGCGCCGAACAGACCGAAGAGTGACGTAGACGCACCCGCCGACAAACCCTGCGTCAGCATGAAGCTGAAGATGGCTCCACTCACCCCTGATAACAGGTAGATGACGATGAAACGCGGGTGTCCGAACAACGCCTCGACTTCTGCGCCCAGGATGTATAGGGCATAGGAGTTTACCAACAGATGCAGCAAGCCAATATGCAGAAAATTGGCCGTGATCAAACGCCAATATTCACCCGCTGCTACAGCCGGCGCATAATTGGCGCCAAAGGAGATCAACGTCCTGCTGTCTTCACTCCCGCCAGTCAACTCCATGGCGAAGAACAACAAGACGTTTATAGCCAGAAACACGTACGCCCAGCGCGGCCGGACCATTGGCAGGCGCACGCGGTGCGAGGGTTGTTTGGGGAGCTGTTGCTGTGGAAACATCTATAGGCAAGTGGGTGTGCGTTCAACGCGGCAATGCTCGGCAGCAATGATGCTAATGATCGTGTCCACGGCCTGGTCGACTTGGTTCGCCGGGTTGACCACCACATAATCAAACTCACACAGCCGCTTCATTTCTTCACGCGCCGTCGCGATACGCCGGGTCAAACCATCCGGTGTTTCCGTCTTACGCTCTGTCAAGCGGCGCACCAACTCCTCTTCAGAGTCGGGCACCAGGAAAATGGTAACAGCATTGGACACAATTGCCCTAATCTTGGCCGCACCCTGCACATCGATGCGCATGATCACGTCCTTGCCGCTGGCCCACGCGTGCCTGACCTGATCCTTGGGGATTCCCTTGTAGTCACCATATACTTTGCTGTATTCGAGCAACTCGTCCGACTCGATCATCTGGGTGAAGGTGGCGTGCGATACGAAGAAATAATCCCGACCATCAACCTCACTCTCACGGCGGGGACGGGTCGTCATCGTGACCACAAACGCGAAGTCAAACCCGCGTTCCTTGAGACGCTGGAGAAGCGTGTCTTTGCCTACGCCCGACGGTCCGGAGATCACCACCAACAATGGCGACCACCTACGCTCGTACAGGTTGGGTGCGACGCCGTTCATCTCTTGTGTCTCTAGTTTCGTTTGCATGGAATGGTAGACGATTCTACCGCACCGGCGATCCGCCCCACCCCGCCACTTACGTCACAGACGCGACACACTGCAATACGTCCACCAATGACTCGTGGGTGTTGACTACGATAAAATCACGGCTATGCCGATCTATGAATATCGTTGTTCCAATTGCCATCGTAAAGTGTCTATCTTCTGGCGCACCATTAGCGCCGTGGATGAGAGCAAGGCGCGCTGCAACTTCTGCGGTAGCGCTCGTCTCAATCGCCTGGCTTCGCGCGTACGCGTCATCCGCGGCGGGAGCAACCGGGGTGGTGCCGACACGGGTACACCGGACGCGGGCGGTGATATCGATGACAGCGTCATGAATGAGATGAGTGGTCTGGACGAGAACGACCCGCGCCAGTTGGGCCGTTTCATGCGCAAAATGGCGGCCCAGACCGGCGAAGACATGGGGCCTGAATTTGACGAGATCGTCGGCCGGCTTGAGAAAGGTGAAGACCCTGAGAAAATCGAGCAGAGCATGGGTGACTTGTTTGGCGAGCCGGGCGGCGGCGATATGATGGATGACGAGATGATGCCGCCACCACAGCCCGAATCAAGCGCACAGGACGAACCTGCTGGTGAGGGAGAAGCCGGCAAGAAACCGGCCAAAGGCGGTCAAGCGGAGAAGAAGACGGCAAGCCGTCCGGTACGCGCAAAGACGCCTAAGAAGCCTGCGACGGGTCGCGCTACAAAGGGCAAAGCGCGGACTAAGGCTAAAACAAAGTAGGCACATCAAACCGAGAAACCCGACTTTTGGCAAAAGTCGGGTTTCTTAGGGCGTCGCCTTACGCAGGCTCATGAGTGCAAGATAGCCCGCCCCTCCAAACGCCCGGTCATCGTGAAACGACATCAAGGATAATCCCGATTGTCTGAGTTCATCATCCAACTCGCGTGCAGTGAACCAATGGACATATGAGCCACCAGTTTCGCCGATCGTAAATGTATCACCAGGCTCAAGAACGGTGTAGTTTGGAGCAATCTGTCGGAAAGTCTCATCATAAGCATAGCCGATATCTTGTTCCGGCGTGATGTACTGGGTCATCAGCAACTTTCCACCGGGCCGCAACACACGCTTGATCTGCTCAAGGTATTTCAACCTCAATATGCGGGTTGGAATATAGCAATAGACTTTCGTGGCGATGACGGTCTCAAAAGACGAATCAGCGAATGGCAAGTCGAGAGCTTCGACCAGCACATAGTTAGCAATGCAGCCCCGACTTTGTGTCACATCCCTGGCAACACGTAAGAGCGCCGCACTAATGTCGACAGCTACGACACGACACCCCCGCTGTGCCAGTGCGACGGCAACCCTCCCAGCAGCGCACCCAAGATCAAGCACCGACTCATGAGAATGCACGGATTGAAACAACCAGGACTCGGCCTGGGTGAAACCAACAGCTACATCCTGTGCATAATGCTCGACTTGGTCCCGCTGCTCAAACCAGCGCCTCACGCCGTCGAGCAGTCGCGAATGCTCATCAGACGTTGCCATATCATCGGCTGGTAAGCCTCTCCTTGTACAGACGCAGAAACCGTTCGCTATCCACCTGCATCAGACAGTTGACCTTCGGCGTGTTATAGAACTTGCCCCGCCGGTCGGCAGTGGTCATCCCCGCAGCCGGGCCGTCGGTCGGCACGACGATGCTGTAATGCTCCGCCTTGAACAGCGTGGGATCGATCAGATACGCGATGGCCGATGGATCGTGCGTGTCAATGGCGCCGTTGTCGTAGTCGTACCACGAGCGGTGAAATTCCTGGTAGAAGGGCACGATACGCGCCACGAACTGACCCAACGGATCGCCACTCGATGCCAGGCCGGCAAAGTAATCATTGTCCATCTGCGTCGTCTGCGTCACGTCCAATCCGGCCATCGTGAGCGGCCAACCGGCGCTAAAGAGCAACACGGCCGCGTGCGGGTCGCTGTGAATGTTGGCCTCGGCAAAAGGCGACACATTCCCAGGCGCGACGACATTACCGCCCATGATCACCACTTCGCGCACGTTTTGGGCGATGCGTGGCTCCAGTTGCAGCGCCAGACCGAGATTCGTGACACTCCGCACGCCCTAAAGGGACGGCGGCTTCTTGGGGCACGCACAGGCCATTACCTCACGTTATGCCCCAACGGGCGTGTCCCGCCCAAAACGGATGCACCTAGGATGCGTGTAGAGACACAAGATTTTGCGTCTTTACGCGCACAACACCCCATGTGTTTTACGCCACGCAGGCTTTCAGCGTGGCAACTGGCAACACAAGCTCTGTTAGGGTGCGGCCCTGACGGGCGACGATGCGGCCTTTCAGCCCACCGTGTTCATAGTGTAGCACGTTTGTTCGCCTTTGGTGGGCGCAAGCCGCCAAGAAACCCGCCTTATCCGCTCACGTTGAAACGCGGCGGCTTGCGGCGGGTTTCAATCGGTCATCGGCCCCACGGCCACCAGCGTGATCTCCCTGGGCGCGCCATCACCGTCTCGACGATGAATAGCGCGGCATGAATATTCAGCGGCTTGCAAGCCGGGTTCTTCACCTGCGTCCAACCAATGTTGCCCATGGCATCATCGCCGTGCACCCATTCGGCCGTGGCGCCGGGCGGGTTGATCAACGGCCGTCCCGCACCTTTAGCAACAGGAATGTCGTTGCGGCCGGCAAAATCCAACAGGTTCAACGCGTTGCGCGTGGTGGCGTCGATATTCGAGTTGCCAAATACAGTCGTCACGCCAATCACTTCGATTTCAGGCGAGCGCAACGCCAGTAACAACGCCATGGCATCGTCGACACCGGGGTCGGTGTCAAAGATGATTTTGGATTTTGGACTGAAAGTCCTGTAAGGATTGGTGATTTTGGTTTGAGGCATTGCGTCAGACGTGAGACTCATCGATCAGCCCAATCTGCACTGGTAGCGATTTCTGCCACGATGGATGCCGCGACACGTGCATTATTCAGCAGGAGCGCCACATTCGCGCGCACGCTGGCGCCCCTGGTGAGTTTGGCGATCTGATCCAACAGGAAAGGCGTGGAGGCAGCCCCATGGATGCCTTGCTCGTCAGCCATCTGTTGCGCACTGAGGATCGCCTGTTCGGCAACGTCGTGCGGAAGCTCAGACTCACGCGGTACCGGCACACACACCAATTCACCGCCAGGCAGGCTCAGTGCACGGCGCGCTCGTACGATCTGCGCCACGTCGGCGGCCGACTGGGCACACACGTCAGCCCGCAAACCGCTGTTGCGCGAGTAGAAAGCGGGAATCTCTTCCGTTTGATAACCAATCACCGGCACACCGAGTGTCTCCAGGTGCTCAAAGGTTAACGGCAGATCCAGCAGCGCCTTCGCGCCCGCGCACACCACTGTGACCGGTGTGCGGGCCAGTTCGGTCAGATCAGCGCTGACGTCAAAGGGGTGACCACGGTGCACGCCACCGATCCCGCCAGTGGCAAATACGCCGATGCCCGCGCGTGCGGCAATCAACATCGTCGCAGCGACTGTCGTCGATCCGTCCAGCCCCAACCCGACGACGATGCCCAGGTCGCGCACGCTGCACTTGCGCGCCTCTTTGCAGGTCGCCAGGTACTGCAGTTCTTCTTCACCCAGCCCGACGGTGATGCGACCACCCAGCACAGCAATCGTGGCGGGTTGAGCACCGGCTTCGCGCACTGTTTGCTCAATGCGAGTCGCCACTTCAATGTTGCGCGGATAAGCGAACCCGTGCGTGATAAGGGTTGATTCGAGCGCGACCACCGGGCGACGTATCCGCAGCGCCTCGGCAACTGCAGGCGATAGATGAAATGAAAGCATGGCGGGAGCATTGTAACGCCATGTCGCTACACGTCAGGAGATCACGCCGCCGGACCGTACCTGTATCCAACGGCGTGAAACTGTTGCCGCATCATTCAGGAACGGAACGCCACGACCGAGAATGACATGGGGGGCAAACTCACGGTCACTTCCC